>NZ_JAWOVO010000007.1:189822-272327 GCF_033339955.1 Vibrio sp. 1731
CGCGTCCTGGAGGATTCGAACCTCCGACCGCCTGGTTCGTAGCCAGGTACTCTATCCAGCTGAGCTAAGGACGCGCAGATCTTCTTGCTAAGAAGTTGTGAAGTAAATCACATTCATTTCTTACGAAACAAAAAAAAGGCCATCGGGCCAGTCAATGAATGGCGGTGAAGGAGGGATTCGAACCCTCGATACGGGATAAACCGTATACTCCCTTAGCAGGGGAGCGCCTTCAGCCTCTCGGCCACCTCACCGTTTTCATTGTTATATCTCAAAAGAGATATGGCGCGTCCTGGAGGATTCGAACCTCCGACCGCCTGGTTCGTAGCCAGGTACTCTATCCAGCTGAGCTAAGGACGCACTTTTTGTTGATAAATCAACGTTGCAAGAATGGCGGTGAAGGAGGGATTCGAACCCTCGATACGGGATAAACCGTATACTCCCTTAGCAGGGGAGCGCCTTCAGCCTCTCGGCCACCTCACCGTCTTGCGGAGGCACATATTACGTTTTACCGAAAATATGTCAAACACTTTCTTTGAAAAAATCTACTAAACTGGCTTAACCGTTGCTGATTTAATCAAAGTGACTATTAAACGAACTTTATCACTCTATTATGATGAAAAAAAGAGAGTCTTCTCTGAAAAAAAGACATTTATTTTCAAATAACTTTCTGAAGTTCGATTCAACATTATTGATGAATTCACAGCCATACTCAACACAATAGTTTCTGCAAATTTTCAAAAACAGTAAAAACTAAAAAGGCCAACCCTTCGGTTAGCCTTTTTCATTCAAACTAAGCTCTGTAAACAGGAGCGACTTAGTAGTTACCTGAAGCAACGTTGCCATTGCCTTTTTCAGCTTGAATGCGCATGTAGATTTCTTCACGGTGAACTGAAACCTCTTTCGGAGCGTTAACGCCGATACGCACTTGGTTACCTTTAACACCTAGTACAGTTACAGTCACTTCATCACCAATCATCAGTGTTTCGCCTACGCGGCGAGTCAAAATTAGCATTCTTTGCTCCTTGAGTAATCTCTAAATTTTCTTGCTACAAAGCTATTATCCAACAAAAGTTATATTTTCGTAAACTACCTTGTTAGCGAAAATCAGCCTAAAAAGGCATGTTTTTGTTGAATGTTTAATGCTTCACTAGACGTAATGTAAGCATCATGCAGAATATTTGCTGCTGTATCCACACATTCGGGTGCTAAAACTAGCATCATAGTGAGTGCATTCGTTGCGCTGAAATTGATCTCAATATCTCGCTTTGCCAACAAATCGCATGCGTGCTCTACCATTCCATTGGCCTCAAGCCCCACTGCGGTCAACAGGCTTACCACTTCACTATTACGGATTTTGTCGCTGAACACCAGATCGAACTTGGCACATGCATCTTGTTTTATCATGATACCTGCCCGTTCTGTTTCCTCGATCACATTCCAAATGTCGATACCCAACATCTGACATTGTTTTGTAGCACTAGATAAATGTTCTTTATCGACTTCGATTATGGCAAGGTCACGTTGAATGGCTATACCAGCGACGGCTTGATTGCCTAACTCCCCCTTTACCAGACTGCCTTCATTAACATCAAATGTCGAAATCACGCGCAGTGGCACATTATTCTTCCATGCAAATTGCACTGAAGGTAAATGTAATACTTTCGCGCCTCGGCTTGCCATCGCTTCCATGGAAGGAAAATCGATAACCGCCAATTTTCGCGCGTTTTTCACTACACGTGGGTCACAAGTATAAATACCATCAACGTCGGTAAAGATTTGACACTCATCCGCGCGCAATGCGCCTGCCAGTGCCACTGCGCTCGTATCTGAGCCACCTCGACCTAATGTGGTGATATCCCCGTTCTCATTCACACCTTGAAAGCCTGCAACAATCACGATTTGGTCTTGCTCAAGCAATCCCAGAATTGTCTTAGTATCAATGTGTTTAATCGTTGCGTCATTGTGTTGATTATCCGTCACAATATTCGCCTGTGCTCCGGTAAGCGAGCGTGCAGCATGACCCAATTTATTGAGTGTCATTGCTAACAGTGCCATTGACACTTGCTCACCAGCAGAGAGCAAAACATCAAGTTCTCGAGCTGTAGGTACGCTATCTATCTGTTTAGCGAGGTCCATCAGTCTGTTTGTTTCGCCTGACATTGCAGACACGACAACAACAACTTGATTGCCATCATTTTTCGCCTTAATGATGTGTTCAGCAACTTGGTGGATTCTTTCAATTGAACCCACTGAGGTTCCGCCAAACTTTTGCACGATAAGGGGCTTTTTCACCAGTCTTCACCTTCCCAAGACCGAAGTCTCTTTAGAACTGCTTACATCGTCAGTATTTCCTTTTAGAAAAATTATATAAGCAGTAGTTACAACAAAAACCAAATAGCCTAAATGACTCGGTTAACTTTTGGTCAATTAAACCACTTGGCTGCTAAAAAAAATTACGCTCAATCAAAGAAACTTGATTGAGCGTAATTTTAGTAGTTAAAAGCTTATAAGCGCTCTTCTAACCAAGGCTGAACTGTTTTAATTGCCTCTGGTAGTGCGGCTACATCAGTACCACCAGCTTGAGCCATGTCAGGACGACCACCGCCCTTACCACCGACTTGCTCAGCAATCATCTTAACTAGATCACCAGCTTTTACTTTACCAGTTAGATCTTTAGTCACACCAGCAATCAGACCAACCTTGTCACCTGTTACGTTGGCAAGCAGTACGACACCAGACCCCATTTGGTTCTTGATGTCATCAACCATAGTACGTAGGTTCTTGCTGTCAGCGCCTTCAAGAGCTGCGACTAGAACTTTTGTACCATTGACTTCAACCGCTTTGCCCATGATGTTAGCGCTTTCTGCTGCCGCCATCTTATCTTTTAGCTTCTGCACTTCTTTCTCTAGCGCTTTTGCTTTCTGTGCAGATTCTGCCAGTTTCTCTTCATACTTCGCGTTTTGAGCTTCAATCGCGTCTAATGCAGCCTCGCCTGTTACCGCCTCAATACGTCGAATACCTGCAGCAATGCCGCTTTCTGAAGTGATTTTGAATAGGCCAATATCACCTGTGCTTGATGCGTGAATACCACCGCAAAGCTCTGTCGAGAAGTCACCCATAGACAGTACGCGTACTTCGTCATCGTACTTCTCGCCAAATAGTGCCATTGCGCCTTTCTTCTTAGCTGACTCAATGTCCATCACGTTGGTTTCAATCGTGTGGTTGTGACGAATTTGCGCGTTAACTAGACGCTCAACTTCTTTCAGTTCTGCTGCAGTTACGGCTTCTAGATGCGAGAAGTCGAAACGTAGGTTGTCTGCCTTCACCAATGAGCCTTTCTGCGTTACGTGCTCACCTAAAACTTGGCGTAGTGCTGCGTGTAGCAAGTGCGTTGCTGAGTGGTTTAGAGAGATAGCTGCGCGACGCTCTGCGTCAACGATAGTTGCTACTTCATCACCTTTCGCTAGAACGCCTTCTGCCATTACACCGTGGTGCGCGATTGCGTTACCTAGTTTTTGAGTGTCCTCAACGTGGAATACACCAGACTCAGTACGGATTTCACCAGCGTCACCACACTGACCGCCTGACTCTGCGTAGAATGGCGTTTCACCAAGTACGATGATTGCTTTGTCGCCCGCAGATAGTGAATCTACTTCGTTGCCTTCAACGAACATCGCAGCTACAGAGCTAGAGCCTTTAGTACCTGTGTAACCACAGAATTCTGTTTGCGTATCAACTTTGATTGCTGCGTTATAGTCAGTACCGAAGTTACCCGCTTCACGCGCACGTTGACGCTGCTCTTCCATCGCTTTCTCGAAACCTTCTTCGTCGATTGCGAATTCACGCTCACGTGCTACGTCGTTAGTTAAGTCAGCTGGGAAACCGTAAGTATCGTAAAGTTTAAATACGGTTTCGCCGTCCAGTACTTTACCGTCTAGGTTATCTAGTGCTTCGTTTAGAATAGCCATACCGCGCTCAAGTGTACGACCAAAGTTTTCTTCTTCGATACGCAGTACTTTTTCAACCACAGCTTGTTGACGCTTCAGCTCTTCACCAGCCGTACCCATGATGTCTGCCAGTACGCCAACCAACTTGTGGAAGAATGCACCTTGTGCGCCCAGCTTGTTACCGTGACGAACTGCGCGACGGATGATACGGCGTAATACGTAACCACGACCTTCGTTTGAAGGCATAACGCCATCCACGATCAGGAATGAACATGAACGGATGTGGTCAGCGATAACGCGTAGTGATTGGTTTGATAGGTCTTCGTAACCGATCACTTCTGCTGCTGCTTTGATAAGAGCTTGGAACACATCGATTTCGTAGTTTGAGTGAACGCCCTGCATTATTGCAGAGATACGCTCGATACCCATACCAGTATCTACCGATGGTTTTGGTAGCGGTTCCATAGTGCCGTCTGCGTGACGGTTGAACTGCATGAATACGTTGTTCCAGATCTCGATGAAACGGTCGCCATCTTCTTCAGGCGTGCCAGGACGGCCACCCCAGATGTGCTCACCGTGATCGTAGAAGATTTCAGTACATGGACCACAAGGGCCAGTGTCGCCCATTTGCCAGAAGTTATCAGACTCATACGGCTTGCCGCCTTCTTTATCACCAATGCGAACAATACGATCAGCGGGCACGCCAACTTTCTTGTTCCAGATGTCAAACGCTTCGTCATCGGTTTCGTAAACAGTTACCAATAAACGATCCGCTGGCAGTTTAAGAACTTCGGTTAGGAATTCCCAAGCAAAGGAGATCGCATCTTCTTTGAAGTAATCGCCAAAGCTGAAGTTGCCTAACATTTCAAAGAATGTGTGGTGACGAGCAGTGAAGCCAACATTTTCTAGGTCGTTATGTTTACCACCTGCACGTACGCAACGCTGAGCCGTAGTCGCTCGAGTGTAGGCTCGTTTTTCTAAGCCTAAGAAACAATCTTTAAATTGGTTCATACCTGCGTTTGTGAACAGCAGGGTTGGGTCGTTATGTGGAACTAACGATGAACTTTCTACGATTTGGTGTCCTTTGCTCTCAAAGAACTTGAGGAACGCGTTACGAACCTCATCAGTGCTCATGTACATGCAGCTCTTCCTGAAAATAGTCGAGTTAGAATTTTGCCGTATTGTAGATCATGCAAACAGCTGAGACTAGTTTTCTTGAGGAAAAGAGGGAGTAGGAGAAAAAATTTGAAGCAAAACAAAAATCAGTGCGAACGACTGACCGTTAATCTTCGTCCTCAAAGCTCAGCGCGTAGCTGATTTGGTCAAAACTGTAGCCACGATATTGCAGAAAACGAACTTGTTTTGCGTACTCTTTTTGGTCTTTGGCTTTAATACCTTTGAATTTCTTTTCTGCCGCCTGTTTAGCCAGTTCAAACCAATCTTGCGGCTCTTCAGCCATAGCTTGCTCAATCACCGATTCCGCAACACGCTTCTGGTTTAACTCTTGAAGAATTCGACGCTCTCCATGTCCTTTGTATACATGCTGTCTAATTTGACTCTTCGCGTAACGTAAATCATCTAAATAGTTATGGTCTAGGCAAAAATTAATTGCGATGTCGATGTCTGATTCTTCATAGCCCTTCATCGATAATTTTTGGTAAAGCTCATACTGACCATGATCGCGACGGCTAAGCAATTGGATAGCTGCCTCTTTGCTCGATAATGTTGGCGCCTGGCGTTTTTGGTACATGATGATCCTAAAAGTATTTTTGCTGTACAGGCTCTCAATGGCCTTTGTGATAATTCGATTTTTGATTTCAATAGATACAACAAAGCCCCGCATTGCAGGGCTTTGTCATTTATTAATCTATGAGAGATTAAAACTCTTCAGCTTGCTCTGGCGCTTCACCAGCTTCAGGCGCTTCCGCAAGTGCTGGCGCTAGCAACATTTCACGCAGTTTTGTATCGATAGTTTTAGCCACTTCAGGATGCTCACGCAGGTAGTTACACGCATTCGCTTTACCTTGACCAATCTTATCGCCATTGTAGCTATACCAAGCACCGGCTTTTTCAACTAACTTGTGCTTCACACCTAGATCGACAAGTTCACCTTCGCGGTTAAAGCCTTGGCCGTACATGATTTGTGTGTTTGCTTCTTTAAATGGTGCTGCAATCTTATTCTTAACAACTTTGATGCGCGTTTCGTTACCTACGACTTCGTCACCTTCTTTGATTGCGCCAGTACGACGGATATCTAGACGAACAGAAGCGTAGAACTTAAGTGCGTTACCACCTGTTGTTGTTTCTGGGTTACCAAACATCACACCAATCTTCATACGGATTTGGTTGATGAAGATACACATACAGTTAGACTGCTTTAGGTTACCCGTTAGCTTACGCATTGCTTGAGAAAGCATACGTGCTTGTAGACCCATGTGGCTATCGCCCATTTCGCCTTCGATTTCTGCTTTCGGTGTTAGCGCTGCAACAGAGTCGACAACCATAACATCGATAGCACCAGAACGTGCAAGTGCGTCACAGATCTCTAGCGCTTGCTCACCTGTGTCTGGCTGAGAAACTAGCAATGCATCGATATCTACGCCAAGTTTCTTCGCGTATACAGGATCTAGAGCGTGCTCTGCATCGATAAACGCACAAGTTTTGCCTTCACGTTGCGCAGCAGCAATAAGCTCAAGGGTTAATGTTGTTTTACCTGAAGATTCTGGGCCGTAGATTTCTACGATACGACCCATTGGTAGACCACCAGCACCCAAAGCGATATCAAGAGAAAGAGAACCCGTTGAGATGGTTTCTACGTCCATTGCGCGGTTATCACCAAGGCGCATGATAGAGCCTTTACCGAATTGCTTTTCAATTTGACCTAGCGCAGCGGCGAGCGCTTTCTGTTTGTTCTCGTCCATTACTTTCTCCGATTTATTCATCTTCTTTGGGCGACGAATAGTAATTCATTTTTCTTAAGCAGAAGAACTGCTCAGCAATGAAAGTTATTATACTGTTGATTCATACAGTGTCCATACCTGTATGAAAAAAATTTGGCTGACCTAAAGTCATGATTTGCTCTAGCCCTTATCAATGCTGGGCTAAAACAAGTTAAGAAATTCTAGAGCAGATGTTGATACAATTGAGTCAACGCGTGCTCGACCGCTTTTTTGCGAACTTCTGCACGGTCACCAGTAAAATGCATGGTTTCTACTTGCTGCCAACTTTGGTTATCAGCAAAAGCAAAGCAGACCATACCGACTGGTTTCTCTTCACTGCCACCACCCGGCCCTGCAATACCACTGATGGACACACCGATGGTCGCATTGGAGTTTTTAATTGCACCCTGTACCATTTCAATCACAACTGGCTCACTCACTGCACCATGCGCTTCTAACGTTGAAGCTTGCACACCAAGCATCTCCATTTTCGCTTCATTACTGTAGGTGACAAACGCACGGTCAAGCCACGCTGAACTACCAGCAATGTCAGTAATGGCGGTTGCAACACCACCACCTGTGCATGATTCTGCGGTCGTTAAAAGATGCCCGTGTTTAGCCAATAATGCGCCTAAATCGGCACTCAATTTTGTTGTTTTTTCCATAGCCAAAATGCCCTTTGTCTCTTTTTACTTGATAGGGATTCACGTATCCTAAGCCGCTACGGAAATAAACAAAAGAACTTACCTGTGAAAGCTGAACAAAAACACACTCCGATGATGCAGCAATACCTCAAGCTAAAAGCTGAGAACCCAGAGATTTTGCTGTTCTACCGCATGGGCGATTTCTACGAACTCTTTTACGATGATGCCAAGCGAGCTTCTCAGCTTCTTGATATTTCATTGACCAAACGTGGTGCGTCTGCAGGTGAACCTATCCCAATGGCGGGTGTGCCATTTCACGCCGTAGAGGGCTACCTGGCAAAACTTGTTCAGCTTGGTGAGTCTGTGGCGATCTGTGAACAGATTGGCGATCCGGCCACCAGCAAGGGCCCAGTAGAACGTAAAGTTGTGCGTATCGTGACACCAGGTACAGTGACGGATGAGGCGCTGCTTTCTGAGCGTGTCGATAACTTAATCGCAGCAATTTACCATCACAACGGTAAGTTCGGTTATGCGACGCTGGATGTCACCTCTGGTCGCTTCCAACTGACAGAACCAGAAACTGAAGAAGCGATGACAGCCGAGCTTCAACGTACCGCACCACGTGAGCTACTGTTCCCAGAAGATTTTGAACCTGTACATTTAATGGCGAGCCGCAATGGTAACCGTCGTCGCCCAGTCTGGGAGTTTGAGCTTGATACGGCTAAGCAACAACTCAATCAACAATTTGGCACAAAAGATCTGGTTGGTTTTGGTGTAGAACATGCGTCCTTAGGGTTATGTGCTGCTGGTTGTTTGATCCAGTACGTAAAAGATACTCAACGTACGGCTTTACCTCATATTCGCTCTTTAACGTTTGATCATCAGGATCAATCCGTCATCCTTGATGCTGCTACCCGACGTAATCTGGAAATTACTCAAAATCTAGCAGGCGGAACCGATAACACGCTCGCTGCAGTACTCGACCATTGTGCTACTCCGATGGGCAGCCGAATGCTGAAGCGTTGGTTGCATCAGCCTATGCGTTGCATTGAAACGTTAAACAATCGTCTTGATGCGATTGGTGAGATTAAAGAACAAGCTCTGTTTGCCGATCTTCAACCAACGTTAAAGCAAATTGGTGATATTGAACGTATCTTAGCGCGCCTTGCATTACGCTCTGCTCGCCCTCGCGATATGGCTAGACTTCGCAATGCCATGCAACAGCTACCAGAGCTAGAATCTGTCACCGCTTCTTTGACCCATCCGTACCTAACGAAATTGGCGAAGTATGCAGCTCCGATTGACGAAGTATGTGACCTGTTAGAGCGCGCGATTAAAGAAAATCCGCCGGTTGTTATTCGTGATGGTGGCGTCATCGCTGAAGGCTACAATGCGGAGCTCGATGAATGGCGAAAATTGGCAGATGGTGCAACAGAATATCTTGAGCAGCTTGAGCGAGATGAGCGTGAACGACACGGTATCGATACGCTTAAAGTAGGCTATAACAACGTTCATGGCTTCTTTATCCAAGTAAGCCGTGGCCAGAGCCATTTGGTTCCACCGCATTATGTACGTCGTCAAACACTCAAAAACGCTGAACGCTACATCATTCCAGAGCTTAAGGAACACGAAGACAAAGTACTTAACTCGAAATCTAAAGCGTTAGCACTTGAGAAACAGTTGTGGGAAGAACTGTTTGATCTATTGATGCCAAACCTTGAGAAGCTGCAAAACCTAGCTTCTGCTCTGTCTCAACTGGATGTATTACAAAACCTAGCAGAGCGTGCAGATTCGTTAGATTACTGCCGCCCAACGCTTGTGAAAGACGCAGGAATTCACATTCAAGCTGGTCGTCATCCAGTCGTAGAACAAGTAACAACAGAGCCGTTCATCGCGAACCCAATTGAGCTTAACCCAGCCCGTAAGATGTTGATCATCACCGGTCCAAACATGGGTGGTAAATCAACCTACATGCGTCAAACTGCGCTGATTGCATTGATGGCACATATCGGCTCTTATGTACCGGCAGAATCCGCACAGATTGGTTCTTTAGATCGTATATTTACTCGTATTGGTGCGTCAGATGATCTTGCATCTGGCCGCTCGACCTTCATGGTAGAAATGACCGAAACAGCCAATATTCTTCACAACGCAACTAAGAATAGTTTGGTGCTAATGGATGAAATCGGACGTGGTACTAGTACTTACGACGGTCTGTCTTTAGCTTGGGCAAGTGCGGAATGGCTCGCAACACAAATTGGTGCGATGACCCTATTTGCAACTCACTACTTCGAATTAACAGAGTTACCGAACCAACTGCCAAGCTTAGCGAACGTTCACTTGGATGCAGTAGAACATGGAGACAGCATTGCCTTTATGCACGCAGTTCAAGAAGGTGCGGCAAGTAAGTCTTACGGCTTGGCTGTTGCGGGCTTAGCTGGCGTACCAAAAACGGTCATCAAAAATGCGCGTAACAAGCTATCTCAGCTAGAGCAACTGGGGCAAAACAGTGACACACCGCGTCCAAGTGCAGTAGATGTGGCCAACCAGTTGAGCCTGATTCCAGAGCCTAGCGAGGTCGAACAAGCTCTGTCAGGTATTGATCCTGACGACTTAACGCCACGCCAAGCTCTTGAAGAGCTGTATCGCTTGAAGAAGATGCTGTAAACAGACTCACACCGACGAGCAAAAAAGAAAAAAGGCTATGGGGAACCATAGCCTTTTGTGTATTTAGTGAAATACGGATTACTTAATCGTCTTCTACGTTAAACAAGTTTTCCATATTCAAACCTTGTTTGATTAGGACTTCACGAAGACGACGTAAACCTTCCACTTGTATTTGACGTACTCGCTCACGTGTCAGACCAATCTCTCGACCAACTTCTTCCAGCGTCGAAGGCTCATAGCCTAGTAGGCCGAAGCGTCGTGCAAGCACTTCTTTCTGTTTCGGATTCAACTCTTCTAACCAATGAATCAACGATGATTTGATGTCGTCATCTTGAGTCGAAACTTCTGGATCAGAGTTGTTTGCATCAGGAATAATATCCAGCAGCGCTTTCTCACCGTCACCACCGATTGGCGTGTCGACAGAGCTAATACGCTCATTAAGGCGTAACATTTTGCTTACGTCTTCGACTGGAATATCTAATTGAGCAGCAATTTCTTCTGCGGTCGGTTCGTGATCGAGCTTTTGAGAAAGTTCACGCGCAGTACGCAGATAAATGTTCAGCTCTTTCACTACATGGATAGGTAGACGGATCGTGCGAGTTTGGTTCATCAACGCTCGCTCTATCGTTTGTCGGATCCACCACGTTGCGTAAGTAGAGAAACGGAAACCACGTTCTGGGTCGAATTTTTCGACCGCTCGGATCAAGCCGAGGTTACCTTCTTCAATCAGATCAAGTAGTGCTAGACCACGGTTACTGTATCGACGAGAAATCTTAACAACCAAACGTAGGTTACTTTCGATCATACGTTTGCGTGCCGCTTCGTCGCCACGTAGGGCGCGTCTTGCGTAAAGCACTTCTTCTTCGGCAGTAAGTAAAGGTGAGAAGCCAATTTCGCCCAAATACAACTGAGTTGCATCTAAGCTTTTACTGCTCGCGTCAAATTCTTCACGCGCAGTCGCTTTGCTTTCTGTGGATGATGATCTTTCGAGTTCGTTATCAATGGTCTTCACTGACGCATTGTCAAATGCAAACTCTTCAACTTTGGTTACTGTGTTGCTGATACTCATAACGCCTCCCCCTGGCGAGTTAGCAAGACATGACAACTCAATATGTCGCTAAATGATGTCGCAAGTTGTTTTTCAAAGTTTTAAGGCAAATAGCGTTTTGGATTCACTGATTTACCTTGATAGCGAATTTCAAAGTGTAGTTTGACCGACTTTGCACCTGAACTACCCATGGTGGCGATTTTTTGTCCGCTTTTTACGCTTTGTCCTTCTGTGACCAGCAGTTTGTCATTATGTGCGTATGCGCTTAAATAATTGTCGTTATGCTTTACTATAATTAAGTTGCCATAACCTCGTAGCGCATTGCCTGAATAAACGACTGTGCCGGCTGCGGTTGAAACGATAGGTTGACCACGCTGTCCTGCGATGTCGATACCTTTATTTCCCTGTTCTCCCGCCGAAAAGTTCTTGATTACTCTCCCTTTTGTTGGCCACAACCACTTTGAGACTTTATCACTCTTTGCTGTGGTAGTTGGCGCTTTTTGCTTCACTTTTTGGTTATCTTTTGAACCAACATACTCCTTTGTTTTCGATTGTTCAACCTTCTTTGGAGGCTGTTTTTGTACGACTTTAGGCTTAGTCTCTGTAGGTTTTTGACTAGAGTTTTTACTCGAAGGTTTAGGTTTAGAGGCTGTTGATGTTTTCGTCACTGGAGCTGGGGGTGTCGTAACAACAGGAGCCACAACGGGTTCAACTTTTTGACCATATTTAGGGGCGACATATTTCGGAGCCCAAAGTTTTAGCCTCTGTCCTGGGTAGATAGTGTAAGGCTGAGTTAACTCATTGTAACGAACAAGATCATTTACATCTTTATCTGTGACATAAGCTATGAAGTAAAGTGTATCGCCTTTTTTTACCTCATAATAACTCCCTCTGTAACTCCCTCTTTCAAGGCTTGAATAGTCTTTTTTTAGGCTAGAGACAGGTGCAGGGGAATGCGCTGCACAACCAACTAGTCCTGCAGCAAACACAAAGCTAATACCAATATGACGTAGTAACTTATTCACCTATCCCTAACCCTTAAGCTAAATCACCCGCAACCAGAGGTACGAACCGAACCATTTCTACAACGGTAGAGAGATATTCGTCTCCCTTACGCTCTATTTTTAATAACTGTTGTTCCGTATCTCCAACAGGAATGACCATTTTGCCGCCATCTCTTAATTGTGAGAGAAGAGCTTGGGGAATCACTTCAGCGGCAGCGGTAACAATAATAGCATCGAAAGGACCTCTCGCTTCCCAGCCCTGCCACCCATCAGCATGCTTAGTTGAAACATTGTAAATATCCAATTGCTTCAGGCGACGCTTTGCTTCCCATTGCAACGATTTAATTCGCTCAACGGAGTATACATGATCAACAATTTGCGCCAGTACCGCGGTTTGATAACCCGATCCCGTTCCGATTTCCAGAACACGACTCGCCGGCTCTAGCTCAAGCAACTCGGTCATACGCGCAACGATATAAGGCTGAGAAATAGTTTGTCCCTGACCAATTGGTAACGCATTGTTATCATAGGCTTGGTGCATCATCGCTTGAGAAACAAAGCTTTCTCGTGGCAAGCGTTGGATAGCATCCAGAACTCTTTGGTCTTTGATGCCACTGGAGATAAGAAACGCTATCAACCTGTCAGCATGTGGGTTACTCATTACTTCTCTTCCTTTAACCAACTATCCATAGCACGCAGCGACTCGTGAGCGGTGAGATCAACTTGCAGAGGCGTCATTGAAACTCGGCCATGCTCAATTGCATAAAAGTCCGTGCCCTCTCCTGCATCTTGCTCCTTTCCTGGTGGCCCTAACCAATAAATGTCATGGCCTCTCGGATCTTTCTGCTTGATCATATTCTCTGCGTGATGACGTGCACCTAAACGCGTAACTTCAATTTCACCTAAATTCTCTGATGGTAAGTCAGGCACGTTTACGTTCAGTAGACGATTCGTTGGAATCGGCGACGCTAAATGCTGTTGTACAATTTGACGTGCAATTTTAGCGGCGGATTCGAAATGTCGCTTACCCACTAGAGAAAAAGCCACCGACTGAACGCCAAGGAAATGACCTTCCATGGCTGCTGCTACTGTTCCAGAATAAAGAACATCATCACCCAAATTAGCGCCATGGTTGATTCCTGACAGAACAAGATCAGGCAAATCATCTTTCATTAGCTCATTCAGCGCGAAATGCACACAATCCGTGGGCGTGCCTTGCACTGAGTAGATATTTGGGGCAATTTCAGTCACGCGTAATGGTTGTTCTAATGTGAGTGAATTCGAAGCACCTGAACGATTTCGATCAGGTGCGACAATGGTCACTTCAGCGATATCTCTCAACTCATCAGCGAGGGCATGAATCCCTTGAGCATGAACACCATCATCATTGCTGATTAAGACTCTTAAGGGCTTCGGGTTTCGTGAATCCTGTTCCATTAGTATTCTCTTTCTACTTCAACCTCATTAACTAACTCACGAACAATAGAGGTCGCAAAAGATCCCGCATCCAGTGAGAAAGTCAGCGTAATGTTGTTACCTTCAACCGTCCAAGCTAAATCTTTTGGCTTCAGCGCAATATCGCGACGATCGTGGCGCATGCGATTACCACGAATCAACGCCATGAGGTCAGGCTCTTCGTCTAAAAACGGTTGCTCTAATGCCAGAGCCTCGGCTTGAGTAGGCAGTGCATTATCGCCAGCAAGCGCAGCGGTAATTGCCGCTTCACCTTGTGCAAATTGCACTTGCAAATCAGTGATGTTGTTTGCATCAATCAACTGAGTGCCTGAATTCGTCTGTGCAATGTCACCATCAATGAACTTATCAAACACACAATTCTCTAGACGAGCTGAAACGATGCGGTTGAAAATCCACGAACGAGCCGCTGATAAATACATGCTTCGCTTGTTTTGATTGCGGGTACGAACGTTTTCGCGTCCCCATCGACGTGCTTCTTCAAGGTTGTTGCCATCGTTACCAAAACGCTGACTACCAAAGTAGTTTGGCACGCCAACTTGTTTCACTTTTTCAAGACGTTGCTCTACATCCGCTATATCTGTCACTTCAGACAAAGTAACCACGAACTCGTTCCCTACTAGGTCACCAGGACGCAGTTTTTTATTGTGACGATCTGTTGCAAGGATTTCGATACTTGGGTATTGAGCCAAAAACGCTGAAAAATCTGGCGTTTCACCTTTTGGTAAATGGACACTTAACCACTGTTCCGTCACCGCATGACGGTCTTTAAGACCCGCCCAGCTAACGTCTTTCGACTTAACACCACAGGCTTTTGCTAACTCGTTAGCAACGAAGCTGGTGTTCTCGCCCGTTTTACGGATACGAACCATTAAGTGCTCGCCTTCGCCCGTAAAGGCAAAACCTAAATCTTCGCGAACCTGAAAATGCTCTGGCTGCGCTTTAATTTTTGCCGATGCAACTGGCTTACCCGTTAGGTAAGCCAATGAAGATAAAATGTCTGACATGATGTGTTTCCGCTGATATCACAGCTTAGAGGAGCAAATTGCTAGTTATTGCTTAAACAGAAGTACAACGGCTTCCGTTGCAATGCCTTCTTTGCGTCCAGTAAAACCGAGACGTTCTGTCGTCGTCGCTTTTACGTTAATGTTACTAATGTCGGTTTCTAGGTCTTCGGCTATCGCCGCACACATTGCGTCAATGTGTGGTGCCATTTTAGGCGCTTGTGCCATGATGGTTACATCAGCATTGCCAAGACGGTAGCCTTGCTCTTTAACTCGACGGTAAACGTCTTTCAGTAATTCACGACTGTTTGCGCCTTTCCATTTATCATCCGTATCTGGGAAATGACGACCAATATCGCCGGCAGCAATCGCGCCCAGCAGAGCATCCGTTAACGCATGCAACGCTACATCGCCATCTGAGTGTGCAATCAAACCTTGCTCATAAGGGATTGCTACACCACCAATAATGACTGGGCCTTCACCACCGAATTTATGTACATCGAAACCATGACCAATTCGAATCATTTTCTATCCTTTCTTTATTCGCCGCGCTCACGGCTTAGATAAAACTCGGCTAACGCAAGGTCTTCTGGCTGAGTGATTTTTATATTGTTCGCATTCCCTTGAACTAAGGCTGGCTTCTCGCCTAACCACTCCAAAGCCGAGGCTTCATCAGTAATAGTTACACCCTGTTCTAATGCGTCAACCAGTGCTTGAGTAAGCTGCTGAGTTTTAAACATTTGTGGAGTCAGTGCATGCCACAATGCTTCTCTATCTACCGTATGATCGATATCTTGTACTGCGTTTGCTCGCTTCATTGTATCTCTCACAGGAGATGCGAGAATGCCACCCGTTGAGTGAGCGCAGCAAACATCAATCAAACGGTCAATGTCGGATGTTAATACACATGGCCTTGCAGCATCGTGGACTAACACCCACTCGCTTTCCAGATGCTCATTGACATAGTTTAGCCCTGATAACACAGAGTCTGCTCTTTCTTTACCACCAGCTACACGAATCACATCTGGGTGCTTAGCAATGGACAATTCTGGGTAATATGGGTCGCCGTCAGTAATGGCAACGACAACCTTAGAAATATTTGGGTGGGAAAGCAGTTTCTCTACGGTATGTTCCAGTACCGCTTTACCTTCGATCAATAAATATTGCTTAGGGCGATCTGCCTTCATTCTGCTACCCACACCAGCAGCAGGCACAATTGCGATATGCGATGAGTTCATATCCAACATTTTAATGGTTTTCCTCACCTATAATGCGGTAAAAAGTCTCGCCATCTTTAACTAAACCGAGCTCATGACGCGCACGTTCTTCAATCGCATCAAGACCTTGCCTTAAGTCATCAATCTCAGCGAACATTTCATTGTTGCGAGCTTGTAGCTTGCTGTTCACTTGTTGCTGAACTTCAATTTCATCTTTTACTGTGTAGTAGTCAGACACTCCGTTTTTACCAAACCATAGAGTGTATTGAAGCAAGCCAAACAGTAGCGTAAGGGCTATAACAAAGATTCGCATATCGCTGCTAACATTCTGTACCGGAAGGAATTAGATAAGGTGACATATATAGCATAAATGCGAGGTTGCCTCTAGGGGAGAAAGGGAGACTCACACGCTCCTTACAAGAAATAAGCAGCAAAATGAAACAAGCTCATGGGAAGCGAACCTTACCCATGACCAAAGTAAGACCCCAAAATACAAATCTATAAATACAAAAAAACGCCGTAGCGAGGGTTTCAAAAAGCTATTTAGCGAAACTTTACTCAATAAGAATTAAGCTTGACCTTTAACTTCTTTAAGACCGCTTCCTTGAAACATGGAGGAGCGCGCTCACTTAGCGCTTCCGTCATATAAAAAACGCCCCGCAAGTGCGAGGCGTTTTCAAAAGCTTTAAGTTAAGCGGTTAATTCAATTAAGAATTAAGCTTGACCTTTAACTTCTTTAAGACCGTTGAAAGGAGCGCGCTCACCTAGAGCTTCCTCGATACGGATTAGCTGGTTGTACTTAGCAACACGGTCAGAACGGCTCATAGAACCAGTTTTGATTTGACCTGCAGCTGTACCTACCGCTAGGTCAGCGATAGTTGCATCTTCAGTTTCGCCAGAACGGTGAGAGATTACTGCTGTGTAACCTGCGTCTTTAGCCATCTTGATTGCAGCTAGAGTCTCAGTTAGAGAACCGATTTGGTTGAACTTGATAAGGATAGAGTTAGCTACGCCTTTCTCGATACCTTCAGCAAGGATCTTAGTGTTAGTAACGAATAGATCGTCACCTACTAGTTGAAGCTTGTCACCTAGTAGTTCAGTTTGGTGCTTGAAGCCATCCCAGTCAGACTCGTCTAGACCGTCTTCGATAGAAACGATTGGGAATTGGTTAGCTAGCTCAGCTAGGTAGTGGTTGAACTCTTCAGAAGTGAAAGTTTTACCTTCGCCTTTCATGTTGTAGATGCCAGCTTCTTTGTCGAAGAACTCAGATGCAGCACAGTCCATAGCTAGAGTTACGTCTTTACCTAGTTCGTAACCAGCAGCTGCAACAGCTTCTGCGATAACTTCTAGAGCTTCAGCGTTAGATTTAAGGTTAGGAGCGAAACCACCTTCATCACCAACTGCAGTGCTGTAGCCTTTAGACTTAAGAACTTTAGCTAGGTTGTGGAATACTTCTGCACCGATACGTAGACCTTCTTTAAGAGTCTTAGCGCCAACTGGTTGGATCATGAACTCTTGGATGTCAACGTTGTTGTCTGCGTGCTCACCACCGTTGATGATGTTCATCATTGGTAGAGGCATAGAGAACTGACCTGCAGTGCCGTTTAGCTCAGCGATGTGCTCGTATAGAGGCATGCCTTTCGCAGCAGCAGCAGCTTTAGCGTTTGCTAGAGAAACAGCTAGGATAGCGTTAGCACCGAATTTAGATTTGTTTTCAGTGCCGTCTAGTTCGATCATTACTGCGTCGATTGCAGCTTGGTCTTTAGCGTCTTTGCCAACTAGAGCTTCAGCGATTGGGCCGTTTACAGCTTCAACTGCTTTAAGAACACCTTTACCTAGGAAACGTGCTTTGTCACCGTCACGTAGCTCAAGAGCTTCGCGAGAACCAGTAGATGCGCCAGATGGAGCTGCCGCCATACCTACGAAACCGCCTTCTAGGTGTACTTCAGCTTCTACAGTTGGGTTACCACGTGAGTCGATGATTTCACGACCTAGAACTTTAACGATCTTAGACATTAATGTTTCCTCTCGTTTCAAATATAAATGTCAATCTTAAAGGGCAGCAGCACAACCTTCGCCGCCGCCCGTATCCTTTTACTTCTCGAATTCGCCGCGTGCGTTTTGGCCCGCAGCCTTAACAAAACCTGCAAACAATGGATGTCCATCGCGAGGAGTCGAGGTGAATTCTGGGTGGAACTGAGCCGCTACAAACCATGGGTGAGCTGGGTTCTCAATCATTTCCACTAACTTCTTGTCCGCAGATAGACCTGATACTTTTAGGCCTGCTTTTTCGATTTGCGGACGAAGCACGTTATTCACTTCGTAACGGTGACGGTGACGTTCATGGATCGTCGCGCTACCGTACAGTTCACGAGCTTTAGTCCCTTTCTCTAGGTGACACAGCTGTGAACCAAGACGCATCGTACCGCCTAGGTCAGACTTTTCAGTACGCTCTTCTACGCTACCTGATTCGTCTACCCACTCTGTGATCAAACCTACCACAGGGTACTTAGTCTCTTTGTTAAATTCTGTTGAATGTGCACCTTCCATACCCGCAACGTTACGCGCGTATTCGATTAGTGCAACTTGCATACCCAAACAAATACCTAGGTAAGGCACGTTATTTTCACGTGCATATTGAGCCGCACGGATCTTGCCTTCAATACCACGATCGCCGAAGCCACCTGGTACTAGGATTGCGTCCAAACCTTCTAGAAGTTCAACGCCTTTTGTTTCGATATCTTGTGAGTCTACATACTTAATTGTGACGCTTAGGCGGTTTTTCAAGCCAGCGTGTTTAAGCGCTTCGTTCACAGATTTGTATGCATCTGGTAATTCAATGTATTTACCAACCATACCGATGGTTACTTCACCAGTAGGATTTGCTTCTTCGTAGATAACCTGTTCCCATTCAGAAAGGTCTGCTTCAGGAGCAGTAATACCAAAGCGAGCACACACAAGGTCATCTAGCCCTTGAGATTTAATCAACTGAGGGATCTTGTAGATAGAGTCTACATCCTTCATTGAAATTACTGCTTTTTCTGGAACATTACAGAACAGTGCGATTTTTTTACGCTCATTCGCAGGAATAACGCGATCGCTACGGCAAACTAGGATGTCTGGCTGAATACCGATAGATAGAAGTTCTTTTACAGAGTGTTGCGTCGGCTTAGTTTTCACTTCGCCCGCTGCCGCTAGGTAAGGAACAAGTGTTAGGTGCATGAACATTGCGCGCTCACGGCCTAGCTCAACAGCTAGCTGACGAATCGCTTCCATAAATGGTAGTGATTCGATATCACCAACAGTACCGCCAACTTCAACGATAGCCACATCATGGCCTTCAGAACCTGCAATAACGCGATCTTTGATTGCGTTAGTGATATGAGGGATAACTTGAATAGTTGCGCCTAGGTAGTCACCACGACGTTCTTTACGAAGTACGTCGGCATAAACACGACCTGCAGTGAAGTTGTTACGCTTGGTCATCTTGGTACGGATGAAACGCTCGTAGTGACCAAGGTCAAGGTCAGTCTCTGCGCCATCTTCTGTAACGAACACTTCACCGTGCTGAGTAGGGCTCATTGTGCCCGGGTCAACGTTGATGTAAGGGTCAAGCTTCATCATAGTCACTTTAAGACCACGAGCTTCTAGAATAGCCGCAAGAGATGCTGCTGCAATACCTTTACCTAGAGAGGATACAACCCCGCCAGTAACAAAAATGTAATTTGTCGTCATGTTTAACCTGAAATTGGTTGAATGAGGGAAATGGAGTGCTTCTGGACGGGAGATAAATATACCAGAAGCTCCTTACCGCCACAACGTGAAATCTATCACACCGTAATTTTTTATTTTTTGCTTCAAATCAAAGTGAGCAAAGACAAACCAAAGTCCGTTTTCGTGTAACCAAACAAGCTGACCTTATATTATGTATTCTGCCAGTTTACCTCTGCCTCGATTCTTCTTGTTTTACTTCATCCCAAAAATGGTCAAGTTCTGATAAAGAACAATCTGTAAGTACTTTGCCTGACTGCTGGACCTTGCCTTCAACTTGTTTCAAACGTCGCGCAAACTTTACGTTTGCTTTTCCTAGTGCGACTTCTGGGTTTTTATCAAGGTGGCGAGCCAAATTGACAGTCGCAAATAGCAAATCACCGAGCTCCAACTCAACTTTCTCTTCATCGGGCTGAACTTGCAGTGCCTCTTCCATGACTTCGTCAATTTCTTCTCGTACTTTATCGACAACCGGGCCAAGTGAATCCCAATCAAACCCAAATTTTGCACATTTTTTCTGAATTTTTGTAGCACGAGAAAGTGCCGGCAAAGAGTTTGGTATTGAGTCTAGGATACTTTCTTCCGCTTTGCCTACTAGGGCTTTTTCTTTTGCTTTTTCCGCTTCCCAGTTCGCGTTAATTTCCTCGTCAGATTCAAACTCAACATCTGAAAAAACATGCGGGTGGCGACGAGTCAGTTTTTCGTTCACGGTTTCGACGACATCCGAAAAGTCGAACAGCTCTTGCTCTTTCGCTAGCTGACTGTAAAAAATCACCTGAAACAACAAATCCCCTAGCTCTTCTTTTAGATTGGGCCAATCTCGATTTTGAATCGCGTCCACCACCTCGTAGGTTTCTTCTATTGTATGCGGAACGATGGTGTCAAAGGTTTGTTTTAAGTCCCAAGGGCAACCGTTTTCTGGGTCACGCAACTTCGCCATGATTTGTTCTAATTGTTCAATTGGATGACTCATTTTTTGTTCCTTTAAACCTTTCTATTAAAGAAAAAGGTGAGCAGCCAAAACCACTCACCTTCTACATTATATTTTCTCAGCAGCTTTCACTAAGTAATTGTTACTTTGACAAGGCAACAAGTTTTCGCGACTCCTGAGCATAGCCTACTATGTGATGCCCCTGAGCCGGCACGTCGGAATAAGTGCAGCTAACGCAGATAAAAAGCCAAATATGACGCAAGTGTAACTCTGTAAATAGTTGAAGTTGTAGCTAGGCGACAAACAAACGAGACTCCTGAGCATGGTTCACCATGTGATGGAGCGAGTGCGTGCAGTCAACAACGCTACAACGATAACTATGACGAGAGTTTTAGCCGAGGCGTTTCACCGTCATGACATCCTTGATCTGTTCCACACGCTTCGAAACCCGCGAAAGCACCTCAATATTGGTGACTTCTAGGTCAAAGTCCATGATGGCAAGTTGACGTCTGTAGTCGACTCGGTTCTTCATACTGGTCACTTTGATCTTTTCGTTGGCGAACAGTGTCGTAATGTCTTTGAGTAGACCACCTCGCTCCATCGCTTCAACACGCACGGTGAGGATGTATGACCCCACAAAGCCGCTGCCCCAGACTGTATCGATGATGCGCTCTGGCGCATGATGGCGCAGTTCTTCTAACTGTTCACAGTCACTACGGTGTACTGAAATCCCACGACCTTGCGTTATGTAACCAGAGATATCGTCACCTGGAATTGGCTGACAGCAACGTGCTAGATGTGTCATTAGGTTATCGACGCCTTCTACTACAACTGCGTCTTTTTTCGGTCGGCTTTGCGCGGGTGATTTATGCTCAGCTTCTTGCAGTTTTTCCAGTGCTTGCTGGTCTTCTTCCTCTGCCGTTGGCTTGTTAACTAACGCGTTGATATGGTTAATGATTTGATTGATGCGCAAATCACCGCTACCTACCCCAACATACAATTCATCTGGTGTTTTGACGTTAAACCGCTTGAGGGCGTAATGCTCTGCATCTTTTAACGTTGCGCCAATTTTGGCTAACTCATGCTCAAGGATTTCACGACCTGCTTCGAGGTTCTTCTCACGGCTTTGTTTTCGGAACCAGGCGTTAATTTTGGCACGCGCACGACCAGAATGAACGAAGCCTAATGATGGGTTTAACCAGTCACGTGATGGGTTAGGTTCTTTCTGAGTGATAATCTCGACTTGGTCACCCATATGTAATTTATGCGTGAACGGCACAATACGACCTCCGACTTTGGCACCGATACAACGGTGTCCCACTTCGGAGTGAATGTGATAGGCAAAATCTAGCGGCGTTGCCCCCATTGGCAAATCGACAACATCACCACGTGGTGTAAAGGCATAAACACGGTCATCAAAGACTTGGCTACGCAGCTCATCGAGCATTTCGCCAGAGTCAGACATTTCTTCTTGCCAATCCAGTAGCTTACGCAGCCACGTGATTTTCTCATCATAACCGCTTCGGCTGCTTGCCCCTTCTTTATATTTCCAGTGCGCTGCAACCCCCAGTTCCGACTCTTCATGCATTTGCTTGGTACGAATCTGGATCTCGATGGTTTTGCCTTCTGGCCCTAGAATTACTGTATGGATCGATTGATAACCGTTTGGTTTAGGGTTAGCAACGTAGTCATCAAACTCGCTCGGTAGGTGCTTGTATTTGGTGTGAACTACGCCTAAAGCCGCGTAACAATCTTGCAGTTTTTCTGCGATGATACGCACTGCTCGCACATCAAACAGCTCATCAAAGGCCAAACTCTTTTTCTGCATTTTTCGCCAAATGCTGTAGATGTGCTTAGGTCGACCACTCACTTCGGCATTGATGCCCGACACTTCCATTTCGTGCGTGAGGTCTTCAACAAAGTCTTTGATGTACTGTTCACGAACAATGCGTCGCTCAGAAAGCTGTTTGGCAATTTGTTTGTAAGTTTCCGGTTGTTGGTAGCGGAAAGCGTAATCTTCAATTTCCCATTTCAGCTGACCGATGCCTAATCGGTTTGCTAGCGGCGCATAGATGTTGGCACACTCTTTTGCCGCCGCACGTCGAACTTCATCTGGCGCTTTTTTAACTTCAATAAGATTACAAATTCGTTCCGCGAGCTTGATAACTACGCAGCGGAAGTCATCCACCATGGCAAGCAGCATACGGCGTACGTTATCTACCTGAGATGACGCTGCACTGCCTTCCATGTTGACGTTGAGTTGGCCAATAGCAGCCATTTCTTCAACGCCGTCGATTAATTTTATGATTTCTTTGCTGTATTTCTCTTCCAGAATTTCTCTGTTAAAAGCACCACTTGAAACCAAAGGAAACAGTTGAGCAGCCACTAAAGTGGCTTGATCCATAGACAAGGTGATTAAAATTTCGATCATTTCTCGTCCACGCCACAACAACAGCTCCGCTTGCTCGTTATCAGCTAATACCGTCTGGCAATCTCGATATACTTCGATTAAGCGTGAGGCTGTGTTTTTCTCTTGTCCTAGGCTAGCCACCCAGTTTTCGAGTTCAAACTGTTCATCTTGGTTTAAATGCGCGCTTCTTACCGCAACCATCTCATCATCCTAATTATTATATTCGTGTGGTTTGACTAACACCGTCCAGGTTAGTTCTTTTTACCGCGCGTACACGCTGGCTTTATGACCACCCACCACAAATAAGGGGTCAAAGTCCTAAAGTTAGGACTTTTCAAACAATGCCATCGATTCTAGATGACTGGTATGAGGGAACATGTCCAGCATACCTAATTTCGTTAATTTATAGCCTTGCTCTATCAAGCTTTGACTATCCCTAGCAAGGGTAGCAGGATTACAAGAAACATAAACTACACGCTGTGCGCCAAGCTCAGAAACTTGATCGATGATCCCACTCGCTCCCGCGCGTGCCGGGTCTAATAATACTTTATCAAACCGCTCTGCGGCCCAGGCTTGGCCTTCAAAATCTTGCTCAAGGTTAGCGTGATAAAATTGCGCGTTATTGATTTGGTTCAAAGATGCATTGTTTGTGGCTTTTTCTACCATCTCTGCAACACCCTCTACTCCAACCACGTACTTAGCTAATTTCGCAACTGGTAAACTAAAGTTGCCTAAACCACAGAACAAATCTAACACTCGGTCACTCTTTTGTGGGTCTAACCACTCAACCGCTTGTTTGACCATTTGTTGGTTTACACCTTGGTTTACTTGAATAAAGTTATTTGGTGCAAAAGGGATTTTCACTCCAACTTCTTGATAAAAAGGCATATCGCCTTCGATAAGGTCTAATTGTTCTGTCGATGGCATTAAGTACAACGATGCGCCATGACGTTTTGCCAACTCCGTTAGAGATTGAGTTTCACTCGTTGTCAGAGCGCTCAAGTGGCGCAGCGTAATACACGGTCCATTATCACCAAGTACCAGCTCTACATGACCCAATTGTTCAGGCTTTTTGAACGCTTTTAGGGCTGAGTAAATCTCTGGCAGCAAAACATTCAGTTCCGGTGCTAGCACTGGGCAATCGGTCACTTGCGCAATTTGCTTACTCTGCTTTTTACGGAAACCAAAATGTAGCTGACGTGTTTTTTTATCAACAAACAAGCTCACTCTCGCACGGCGACGGTAGGCCTGCGAATCTCCCAATAACGGGGCATCTAGTTCAATGTCACTGCCTGAAAATTTTCGCATTAGCTGACGCAACGTTTGCTGTTTGTACGTCAATTGTTGGTCATAATCTAGATGCTGCAAATCACAGCCACCGCACTCATGATAATGTGGGCAAAATGGCTCCACACGAGCTTCACTCGGCTTAAGGATTTTAATCAACTTACCGCGAGCGAACTTGCTCTTTTCTTCCACCAATTGAGTGACCACCTCCTCACCCGGCAGTGCTCCATCAATAAACAATGGCTTCTTTTTGAGGTAAGCAATGCCTGCGCCGTGGTGATCTAAACGCTCTACTTGCACTGCTTGGTGCCGAGTATTGAGTTGGGTTTTCTTTTTCGGTTGAAAGATGCGTGCCATGCTCTATGCCTGATTTATGTGTAATTGCTCTTCGGCTTCACTATTCTTGATTGCAGCCGTTGTGTGATTCGAGTGACTTGATTATGCTTACCGTTTATTCGGTGACGTCACTTCTTTGCTCAAGGCTTTATCGTGCGCTTGAGAAATAATGCGTTATTTTCCCATATCCAGACTCCGATGTAATTAGATAACATGACCAGATATGGCTTACGAGCACGTGTAATTACACTAACTCTCGCTCCCACTCTCATTATTGGTTTATTACTGAGCGGCTTTTTCTCATTTAACCGCTACCAAGACCTTGAGAAACAAGTTATCACCACTGGTAACAGCATTATTGAGCCGCTGGCGATTGCCAGTGAAACTCATCTACTATCAGAAAGCCGAGAGGCGGTACGTCGCTTGATAAGCTACGCGCACCGTAAAAACTCCAAACTGGTTCGTAGTATCGCGGTATTTGATGAACATCATGAGCTCTTTGTAACCTCTAACTTTCATCCTAATTTTGAAGCCTTGATGTTTCCCAAAGATAAACCGATCCCGCAACTGGGTAATTCGGAAATCTACGAAAACTCACTGATATTGCGTGTCCCCATTTTGTCAGAAGGTCACTACTTAGCGGAGTTGTCGAACGAGAGCCAAGGCACAAAAGCGATTGGTTACATCGCCGTCGAGTTAGATCTCTCCTCCTTGAGGCTGCAACAGTATCAAGAAGTCTTCTCTGCGTTTTTAGTTCTGGTTCTCGGTCTTGGCTTAGCAAGTGTGTTTGCTTCACGTCTAATGCACGATGTGACCCAACCTATCACCCACATGAAGAATGTCGTTGACCGCATTCGCCGCGGTCATCTGGATGTGCGTATCGAAGGCAAAATGCACGGGGAGTTAGACCAGCTAAAAAATGGCATCAACGCCATGGCGGTATCGTTATCAGAATATCACGTGGAGATGCAGCACAGTATAGACCAAGCCACGTCCGACTTACGTGAAACGCTTGAGCAGCTAGAAATTCAGAACGTTGAGCTGGATATCGCGAAGAAACGCGCGCAAGAAGCGGCCAGGGTTAAGTCAGAGTTCTTGGCAAACATGTCGCACGAGCTGCGTACTCCGCTCAATGGGGTGATTGGCTTTACTCGTCAAATGCTTAAAACGCAGCTTTCTAACAGCCAAACGGATTACCTACAGACGATTGAGAAATCGGCGAACAACTTGCTGAATATCATCAATGACATTCTCGACTTCTCGAAACTTGAAGCGGGTAAGTTGGCGCTGGAAAACATTCCTTTTGATTTCCGAGAAAGTTTAGAAGAGGTAATTAACCTACAAGCCACAAGTGCACATGAGAAAGGGTTAGAAATCACCCTAAAAGTGGACCCTAAAATTCCACCAGGTTTAGTTGGGGATCCACTACGTATCCAGCAAATTTTGACGAACTTAGTCGGTAACTCAATCAAGTTTACCGAGCGAGGCAACATTGATGTTAGCGTAGAAATGCGCTCTCAATCAGGAGACTCCGTCGAACTGCAATTCATGGTGCGTGATACCGGTATTGGTATCTCTGAGCGTCAGCAAGCGCAGTTGTTCCAAGCCTTTAGCCAAGCGGATGCCAGTATTTCACGTCGTTACGGTGGTACTGGCCTTGGTCTGGTCATCACTCAGAAACTGGTGAGCCAGATGGGCGGCGAAATCAGTTTAACCAGCCGTCTACACCAAGGTTCAACCTTCTGGTTTACGGTGCGCTTGCACTCAACCGAGATGCCAATGAGCGAACTGATTGAAGTGGAACTTCTGACTGGGAAGCAGTTACTACTGATTGAACCAAACATGCAAGCCGCATCCGTAACCCAACAGATTCTAAGTCAGGAGGGTATTTTAGTAACCTACCGCTCTTCGCTACCAAACAACGAAGAACAATATGATTATGTATTGTTGAATTTAGCGGCCAACCAGACTCACGATGCGGAAGTTATTACACCTTGGATAGAACAAGCGAAACGCATGGCTCCGAGTGTTCTCCTAGGGACACCGAGTACCGAATTGGCGCTTGCGGACCAAATAATGACAGAGCATCACGTCCAGTGCCTGACGAAGCCATTGTCTCGCCGTAAGTTGCTACAAAGCCTGATTAGCGAACATGTAGAATCGCCAC
Source organism: Vibrio sp. 1731 (assembly GCF_033339955.1). Classification (NCBI taxonomy): domain Bacteria; kingdom Pseudomonadati; phylum Pseudomonadota; class Gammaproteobacteria; order Vibrionales; family Vibrionaceae; genus Vibrio; species Vibrio sp. 1731. Next base: position 216,668 of record NZ_JAWOVO010000007.1, read on the forward strand.
CGGTATTAAGCGCTCCAATTACGCCAAGCGAAGGGGACCGTTTACCTCTCACTGTACTAGCAGTGGATGACAACCCTGCAAACTTGAAGCTGATCTCTGCACTGCTCCGCGAACGAGTAGAAACCGTCACCGCCTGTAGCAATGGCCAGCAAGCGGTGAACCTGGCGACAGAGAAAAAGTACGATTTAATCTTCATGGATATTCAAATGCCACAAATGGATGGGGTGACCGCTTGTAAGCACATTAAAGAGTTGGAGCTAAATAAAGACACGCCAGTAATTGCGGTAACGGCGCATGCCATGGCAGGGGAACGAGACCGCTTGCTCTCGGCAGGAATGGATGACTACTTGACCAAACCTATTGAAGAGCATGTGCTACAACAAGTTTTGGTTCACTGGAACCCAAATGCTTGTACAGAGAGCATTGGCAAAGTCGCCCCTTCATACGTTGATGAACCTGAAGGAAGCGCACCACAATCCGTTTCTTCGCCTCAGCAGGATGTGATTATTGATTGGCAAGCAGCCTTGAAACAGAGCGCGAATAAAGAGGATCTCGCCAAAGATATGCTGCGCATGTTGATTGAGTTCATCCCTGAAGTAGAAGCAGTTGTTGACCAAGCTCTGGAGCAAGAAGATATCTCTCGTGACGACCTAATTCATGTCATCCATAAGCTGCACGGCAGTAGTTCATATTGTGGCGTTCCAAGGCTGAAATCACTCTGTGCGACGCTTGAGCAAGCACTGCGCTCAGGGATCAGTCTTGAGGAAGTTGAGCCTGAAATGTTCGAGCTGCAAGATGAAATGATTAAAGTAACAACAACCGCAAAGTTATACCTTGAACAGTGATCTATTGAAGAGAAACAAAAGCCAGAGCAAATGCTCTGGCTTTTTAGTATTTTGTTTAAGACTTACAAGCTAGGATTCAAAAATGACCGTCGCCACAGCGTAATGACGCTCATCGGAAATGGACAGGTGAATGTGGTTAACGCCCATCGCATCCGCTATTTGCTTGGCTGTGCCCGTCAATGCGAGCACTGGTTTTCCAAGCTCATCGTTCGAGATGGAAAAGTCGTGAAACGTGACCCCTTTTGCGATCCCTGTACCCAATGCTTTTGAGGCCGCTTCTTTAACAGCAAAGCGCTTAGCAAGATAACGCCCTTGCAGCTTAAGCTGTGAGAATTTGGCCATTTCTTCTTCTGAAAGAATCCGCTGAGCAAAAGGTTCACCACTACGAGCTAACGCTTTTTCAATACGCTCAATTTCTGCAATGTCGGTCCCTAACCCTATAATCGCCATCTAGATAGCCCTATGACTGGCGAGCCTCAATCATCAGTGCTTTCATGTCAGCAACCGCTTTATTTAAACCATCAAATACTGCGCGACCAATGATTGAGTGACCAATGTTGAGTTCGTAAATTTCTGGTAATGCAGCAATTGGTGCGACATTGTGATAAGTCAGGCCATGCCCGGCATTAACAATAATACCTAGGTCATGTGCATAACTCGCACCAGCAGCAATCTTCTTCAGTTCAGCTTGTTGCTCGTCTTCTGTCGTCGCATCTGCATAATGGCCAGTATGTAGCTCAATAAACGGAGCGCCACACTTTTTCGCAGCTTCAATCTGTTGACGGTCAGCATCAATAAAGAGCGAAACTTTGATGCCTGCATCTGTCAGCTTTTTCGTCGCAGCTTTAATTTTTTCAAGCTGCCCTACTACATCTAAGCCACCTTCCGTCGTCAGTTCTTCACGCTTTTCAGGCACTAAACACACAAACTCTGGTTTAGTTTGCAGCGCAATCTCAACCATTTCGTCCGTCACTGCCATCTCTAGATTCATACGCGTTTGAATGGTTTCACGCAGAATACGTACATCACGATCCAAAATATGGCGACGGTCTTCACGTAAGTGGATAGTGATACCGTCCGCGCCTGCACGCTCAGCAATTTCAGCAGCGTGAACAGGATCTGGGTATTTTGTACCACGTGCATTACGTAGAGTGGCAATATGGTCGATATTGACGCCTAAATAAATTGAGCTCATTTTCCGTTACTCCGTGCTCTGGGGGTCTGAATGAAAAATTCACGACTTTTTAAAGGTTTGCCGCCAAGATACGGCTTTAAGGCTATACGTGTAAAGCGTTTTGCCGCTTTTAGCTGCTCTTTAGTGACGAACCGCCGCTCACTGATAGCAATCAGTTCATTCCCTAAAAACGTGAGGTTATCGCGCCTAACCGAAGCAATAAACCCTTTCTGTTCCCGGTAACGATAGGTCATTTCTGGGTCGACGGGCTCGCCGGTACCTGCACAATGCAAAAAATCCACGCCATACCCCATAGCAGACAGCAAGGCTAACTCAAAACGACGCAGTGCAGGCTCAGGGTTCTCGTTGTGCGCCAACTCGGTTAACGCATGCAAATAATCATGAAATAGTGCTGGCATCGGCACTTCAGCCATCAAAATACGGCCAATCAGTTCATTGACGTACATGGCTGAGTAGAGATTAATGCCCGTTAACGGCAAACCTAGACTTATCGGCTCGGCTTGACGCAAAGTTTTCATCGAGCCTTTCCCCGACCATTTAAGTAATAGCGGGGTAAAAGGTTGCAATGCGCCTTTTAAGTTCGAACGCTTACTGCGCGCGCCTTTGGCCATTAAAGTCATTCGGCCATATTCCTCACTAAATACATCAAGGATTAAGCTCGATTCACTGTAAGGGCGTCGGTGCAATACAAAACAGCGCTGTAAACCTTCGGAAGACAGATTACTCATCTAAGTCATTGTGCCTAAAAAGTGTGAAATAAAAAATAAGGAGCCGAGCGGCTCCTTATTTTAATCGATACTGATTTTTCATCGATGTTGGAGCGAAGCACCTTCGCAGCCAAGATTATAAATCGTCTATATAACCCAACGAACGCAACGCTCGTTCGTCGTCTGCCCAGCCAGATTTCACTTTTACCCAGGTTTCTAGGTAAACTTTACGACCGAACAATTCTTCCATATCCAAACGCGCTTCGCGACCAATGGTTTTAATCTTCTCGCCGCCTTTGCCAATCACCATTTTCTTCTGACCATTACGCTCAACAAGAATCAAGGCATTGATGTGGAAACCGTCGGTTTCGGGGTTGTAATCAAAACGTTCAATTTCAACCGTTACTGAGTATGGCAGCTCTTCACCAGTAAAGCGCATCAGCTTTTCACGCACAATCTCAGACGCCATAAAACGCTGAGAACGGTCAGTCACGTATTCTTCTGGGAAGTGATGCGTTGCTTTAGGTAAGTGATTACGCACGTGCTTACGCAGTACGTCAATGTTCTTACCTTGCTTGGCAGAGATTGGCACAACATCCACGAAGTCCATTTTCTTCGACATCTCCGCCATGTGTAGCATCACGTCGTTACGATCTTGTACGTTGTCGACTTTGTTTACACAAAGCACAACTGGGAAGTTCGATTTTTGAAGTTTGGTCAGCACCATCTCATCGTCTTTAGTCCAATGCGTACCATCGACTAAGAAGAACACAAGGTTTACATCACTCAATGACGAGTTAGCTGCACGGTTCATCAAACGGTTGATCGCACGCTTTTCTTCAATGTGAAGTCCAGGCGTGTCGACGTAAATCGCTTGGTAATCGCCGTCCGTATCCACACCCATAATACGGTGGCGTGTCGTTTGCGGCTTACGAGAGGTGATCGAAATCTTCTGACCCAAAATCTTGTTCAAAAGTGTCGACTTACCTACGTTTGGACGACCAACAATAGCAATAAAGCCACAGTGTTGGTTTTCTGGCGAGCTTGGCTCACCTTGTGATGCGAAAAACGCATCGATATCGAATTCGTTATCAGCCATTTGTTAATTGCTCAAGTGCTGTTTCAGCAGCCGCTTGTTCTGCCTTGCGGCGGCTGGTGCCTTTACCGATTACAGGCTTATCCACACCTGCTACTTCGCACTCAACCGTGAACTCTTGGTTGTGCGCTTCACCTTTAATATTAGTCACTGTGTAGACAGGCAGCGGTTTTCTTCTGCCTTGTAGGAACTCTTGTAGGCGAGTTTTCGGATCTTTCTGTGAAACGCCTGGTTTAATGGCTTCAAGGCGTGACTGATACCAACTCAGTACAATGCCTCGCACAACTTCAAGATCACTGTCTAGGTAAATTGCGCCAATAATGGCTTCAACCGCATCGGCTAAAATAGAGTCTCGGCGAAAACCGCCACTCTTCAATTCACCTGGACCTAATTTTAAATAATCTCCTAGATCGAATTCACGACCCAGTTCCGCCAATGTATGTCCGCGAACCAAAGTAGCACGCATGCGGCTCATGTCACCTTCGTTCACTTTTGGGAAACGATGGTACAGATCATCAGCGATGACAAAACTTAAAATTGAATCGCCCAGAAACTCAAGACGTTCATTGTGCTTACTGTTGGCGCTGCGGTGCGTCAGCGCCAAATTGATAAGCCCGGCATCTTGAAACTGGTAGCCGAGCTTTCTCTCTAGTTTATCAATTGGAGAATTCATACTCTCTCGATATTTGAATGGTTAGTGAATGCCACCGATGCGGTTAAAACGCACACCAGTTGGAATCCATGAAGGTAGAACACTATCTGCGCCACGATCAAACTCGAAGCTGATCCAGATCGCGACAGCTTTACCGACTAAGTTTGCTTCTGGAACAAAGCCCCAGTAACGGCTGTCAGCACTGTTGTCACGGTTATCACCCATCACAAAATACTGACCTTGTGGTACAACCCACTCTGTCGTGCCGCTGCGTGGGAAATATTGCTCCACGCGGTTACGCACAAGAGGGTTAACCAAAATATTGTGCTCAACGTTACCCAATTTTTCATCCAGTTGGATCATTGGAATACCGTTCGAGCTAAACTGACTTTCTTCAACATTGCTCAGTTTAACTGGCTTACATGCCGATTCGCCTTGGCTTTGCACGCAAAGCTGCTTATCACTTGAATAACGCACGATATCACCAGGTAAACCAACTACACGCTTAATGTAGTCCACACTTGGTTGTGGTGGGTATTTGAAGACCACGATATCACCACGCTCAGGCTTACCAGTTTCCACTAGCTGAGTACGCCATACTGGGTCTTTTAGACCGTACGCGTACTTCTCAACTAAAATGAAATCGCCAACCAGCAAGGTAGGCATCATTGAGCCTGATGGGATTTGAAATGGTTCGTAGATAAAAGAACGTAATACTAAAACGAACGCGATCACAGGGAAAATAGAGACGCTATTTTCAACCCACCAAGGCTGACGCTCAACTTTTTGCAAGGTCACTGCATCCAAACCATTAGACGTCTGAGCTTGAATCTCAGCCAGTTTTTCCTGACGCTTTTTCGCGAAAACCAGCTTTTCCAATAGCCAAACCACGCCAGTTACCAAAGTCGCAATAACCAACATCAGTGAGAATGTATTCGCCATTAAATTCCCTTATCTAAAAATACGAAAGTGAAAGAGCCGAAACCCTTTCACTTATTTTAATATCTAACGTCTTAAGACCGACAAGTGTGAGACAAAGTTCAACTTTAGTCTTTACCTACGTGAAGGATGGCTAGGAACGCTTCTTGAGGCAGCTCAACGTTACCGATCTGCTTCATGCGTTTCTTACCTTCTTTCTGTTTCTTCAGAAGTTTCTTCTTACGACTTACGTCACCGCCGTAACATTTCGCAATAACGTTCTTACGCAACTGTTTTACCGTTGAACGAGCGATAATGTGGTTACCAATTGCCGCTTGGATTGCGATATCAAACATTTGGCGAGGGATGAATTCTTTCATCTTCTCTACCAACTGACGACCGCGAGTCTGAGACTGATCTTTGTGTGTGATCATCGCCAATGCATCAACAGTGTCACCGTTAAGAAGAACGTCTACACGTACCATGTTCGAAGCTTCAAAACGCTGGAAGTTGTAATCCAAAGATGCGTAACCGCGTGATGTTGATTTCAGACGATCGAAGAAATCCAGTACCACTTCAGCCATTGGAATATCGTAAGTCACAGCGACTTGGTTACCGTGGTAAACCATATCAACTTGACTGCCTCGCTTTTCAACACACAGTGTGATTACGTTACCTAGGTACTCTGAAGGCACAAGGATGTTACAACGCGCAATCGGTTCACGAATTTCTTCAATGTCATTGATCGCTGGTAGTTTTGCTGGGCTATCAACATACAGCAGATCGCCATCCGTCTTCTCAACTTCGTAAACTACCGTTGGTGCTGTGGTAATAAGATCCAAGTCGTATTCACGCTCTAGACGCTCTTGGATGATTTCCATGTGCAACATGCCAAGGAAACCACAACGGAAACCAAAGCCAAGTGCCGCAGAGTTTTCTGGCTCGTAGAATAGCGATGCGTCGTTGAGGCTTAGTTTGCCTAGTGCGTCACGGAAGTTTTCGTAATCGTCGGAAGATACAGGGAACAGACCTGCGTAAACCTGAGGTTTAACTTTCTTAAAGCCAGGTAGCGGTTTATCACAACCATTCTTCGCTAGAGTCAGCGTATCACCAACAGGGGCACCAAGAATGTCTTTGATACCACAAACAACCCAACCTACTTCACCAGTACGAAGGGTATCGGTATCTACTTGTTTTGGCGTAAAGATACCAAGGCGGTCTACACCCCAAACTTGGCCCGTACTCATCACTTTGATCTTATCGTTCTTCTTCAGTTCGCCGTTTTTAATACGCACTAGAGAAACAACGCCAAGGTAGTTATCAAACCATGAGTCAATGATCAGCGCTTGTAGTGGCGCATCTGGATCACCTTCCGGAGCAGGGATCGCTGACACAATGTTCTCTAGAACGTCATCAACACCGATGCCTGTCTTCGCAGAACAGCGGGTTGCTTCCATTGCATCGATACCAACGATTTCTTCAATTTCTTCCGCTACACGCTCAGGATCGGCTGCTGGTAGGTCAATCTTGTTCAAGATTGGCACAACCTCTAGATCCATTTCGATCGCGGTGTAACAGTTAGCCAGTGTTTGAGCTTCAACACCTTGACCCGCATCCACAACCAATAGCGCACCTTCACAAGCCGCTAGAGAACGTGATACTTCATATGCAAAGTCAACGTGCCCCGGAGTATCGATGAAGTTCAGCTGATACGTCTCACCGTCTTTAGCGGTGTAGTTTAGCGTCACACTCTGAGATTTGATGGTGATGCCACGCTCACGTTCAAGATCCATAGAATCCAGAACCTGTGCGGCCATTTCACGATCGGTTAACCCGCCACAAACTTGGATTAGACGGTCTGATAGGGTCGACTTACCATGGTCGATGTGGGCGATAATCGAAAAGTTACGAATGTGCTTCATAGATTTAGGGTGACTAACTCTTTACAAATAGGGACAGTAAGAAACGCCATCTACTGACGGCATTTCAATCAAGTTGGCAGATTCTACCGAATTTCGTTAACGGGCGCACGTAATTTAAAGTACATACCCAAATAACCTTTAGTGGAGGGGGACAGCACTTACTGGATTGGCTCTCCAAGTACCCGAACGAGGGTAACTTGGCGCTTGGATTCATCTTCTAACGGACGAGAAACACGTTTTGCGATCCACATTCCACCAGCGGCAAACAATACCGATGCCAATATGATGATGCCTTCCCCGCCGGCTGTCAGCGGCGCTAATAGGAAGTGACCAAACATCGCACCGATAATCAAACCAAACAATGGCAGTAAATAAACCGCCATTGCTGATTTTATTAGGCTCGACTCAGGAAAACCAATCTCGACGACTTGACCTATTTTCACCGATTTATCCGTGCGCAGGTGCCAAGATAAACTCTTGTTACCAATGGCTTTAGTAACAACGCCCGTTCCACAGCTTTTCTGTGAAGAGCAACTACTGCAACTGGTCTGCTGTTCGCAACTTAAATCAATTTCGTATTGCTTGCCGCGACGATGCACGTCTGTCACGGTAGCCAACGCGGTCATCATTGTTATTTACTCTTTGTTACATTAAATGTGACAGATTGGGCTATACGCTGTGCTGTGGTCGGTGGAATGTCTCCTACAACAGAGATTTCATGTTGACCGCTCACAAAACTGTGTAGCGTTCTTCTGCCTTGGCGAACCAACTGCCCTTTTAACGAATGCTCATCTTTGTTTGCCACGTAAACAGAGAAGCTAAACAGACCATCAGAATACAGCTGGCTCTCCACCATTTGATTAGTAACGGCCATTCGATAGCGGTTGAGCTCGTTCGGCTCGAAACCCTCAGGGATCCAACCAACCTGCCAATTACTGGTCCCAATATCGCCTTTTGGCATGGTGAGAACAGCAGGTAATTGAACATCTTGCAGGCCACTCATTAACTCTGCGATTTTTGGATTTACCGTGTAAGAAATAGTGCGATATTGTTCAAGCATCTCACCATCGCGGTCCACAAGGTCGGCACGTAACGGCAATTTACTCTTCTCATCGATCCATAGTACGTATGAATAGCGCAGACCGTCTTTAGGAACAATACGCAGCACTTGTGTTGCCACACCAGCTTCACGAGCTCTACCCACTTTTACATAGTCGTAATACAAGTTTAGCTCATCGATATTGGTGTTGAGCATAGGCATAGTCGGAGCGACCATTTTACCTGACTCGATGGTGAACGGTTCTAAACCCGTTTCGATGTAACTTACTTCAGTTCCGCGACGAATCACTTCACGCACGGGGCCACTTAAGTAGACAAGGTGAGCATATTGATCGTCACCATGCGTGGCATGACGATACAGCAACGGCTCAATGCTGTTCTTTTTGATAAGGATATAAGAGAGTTCGTAACTTAAATTCTTACTCGCCTCGCTCATTTGATGCAATAAAGCCTCCGCTGGCTTATCACCAGCAAAGGCTTGAGAAGACATCATACTGAACAGAGCGCAAGCGCTGATCAGAAATTTTTTCATTCAATATCCGGATTCAGATTTGCATCTTGTTGAGATGCATCACTGTTAATTCGTAACTGCAATTCGTAGTCTCGCAGCATAGCATGAACACGCTTGCGCTGCTCTTGCATATTTGCCTCGCCTACAGAACGTTCTACAGACTCACGAGTCAAACTCACTGGTTCTGCGCTGCCAGCAAACGGAACCGTCTGCAATACAGGTAATTGATCTGTTTGCGGCAACATTGAATCGCTACCACCGTACTGCTGTACACCTAAAATAACAACAAGCGATACACATGCAGCAACAGCAACTTGACCAAACTGCGTCAACCAACCTGGCAACTGACGTTTTGCTTTTTGCGGTTCTGGTTGCGACTCTTTTGGCGTATCCGCAATTGAGATAACATTTGCACTGTGCGAATCAAACGCACGGTGTGCAGGTTCATCTTCTAACGCTAACGCCACGCTTTCAGCAATATTCCACTCAGGTTTTGCTGGCGCTTCACCTCGCATCACATCACCAATCAGGTGATAGTTCTGCCAAGCATCACGGCTCTCTTGGTCTTGCTCTAACTCTTGAATTAAAGCCTTATCGACCAATTCTCCATCCATGAGAGCTGAAAGTTTTTCTTTGTCAGCCATTATTTTCACCATAGTTATTACTTGTACTAGCGTTGCAAAAGAGGTCTGATTTTCTTTTCCACCGCCTCACGAGCACGGAAGATACGCGATCGTACCGTTCCTACCGGGCAATCCATCACTTCTGCAATTTCTTCATAACTCAAGCCATCGAGCTCTCGTAATGTCATTGCGGTTTTTAAATCTTCAGGTAAAGCTTCGATTGCACTGAACACCACCCGTTGCAATTCTTTGGACAACGTTAAGTTCTCAGGGTTCGATATTTCTTTAAGTGCACTACCTGTTTCGTAAAATTCAGCATCTTCAGCATCGACATCTGTCGCTGGAGGTCTACGCCCTTGAGCAACAATGTGATTTTTCGCAGTATTCACTGCAATGCGATACAGCCACGTATAAAACGCACTTTCCCCACGAAAGCTAGGGATAGCTCGGTAAGCTTTAATAAACGCTTCTTGTGCTACATCTGGTACATCGCCAGGATTACTAACGTATCTGGAAATAAGATTACATACCTTATTCTGGTACTTTGTTACCAACAGGTTGAATGCTTGCTTATCGCCATTCTGAACTCGCTCAATCAATACTTGATCGGTCAGCTGCTCGTTCATTCGAGCGGATACTCCTATTTGTTATGCCCCTACTCTTCTCAGATATGGGTACTAATTATGCAAAACGTAGTATTGACACCACTGCTTACTTGAGCACTATTGTGACCCTAACGTGAATGAGAAAGTTCCATGGTTTCTCAAGTTTTTTGTCATTGTTTTTTCACAATGTGATGTCTGTACCCAAATGACCACCGCTGCCTGACTTTAGTCTAAGTTTGACAAGCGAGCATCTTGGAGGGAAATGGGTATAATGAATGATCTCTGTCCCAGATTGTGCTGGGTCGGGCATGGAAAAGCAATGGCATTGACAAACTATTACTTTTCATTTGCATGGCTAATGGCTATCTGAACACCGCGTTACAAATTATAACTTAGGAAGCATGCTCATGCTCTGCATGAAAAAGAAGAGTGGCTCAGTCACCGCCGTAACACGGACGTCGATAGGTCTCCCAACTTAGCCCTTAGCGACAGATGTCGCGATAATGGAATGCACATGGTGTGCAAATAATACACAAGGTAACTTTGTTACCTTAGCTTGGGATTATAAAAGTTATATGAACACAAATCGTGAACATGAGTGTGATGTATTAGTGGTAGGGAGTGGCGCGGCAGGTTTGTCGTTGGCTTTGCGCGTTGCTAACCACTGTAAGGTGATGGTGCTGAGTAAAGGACCACGCAGCGAAGGGGCAACCTACTATGCTCAAGGCGGTATCGCTGCCGTATTTGATGAGTCAGACACCATTGATTCACACGTTGAAGACACGCAAATCGCCGGGGATGGTATTTGCGATGAGGAGACCGTAAGGTTCATTGCTGAGCATTCAAAAGAGTGTGTACAGTGGTTGATTGACGGTGGTGTCCCATTTGATCGTGAAGAAGATGACTCTGACGATGAACCTCGCTACCACTTAACTCGTGAAGGTGGTCATAGCCGTCGTCGTATTCTTCACGCGGCAGATGCGACAGGTATGGCGATGCAAACCTCCCTGCAAGATAACGCTCATAACCATCCAAACATTCATGTTCTCGAACGTCACAATGCTCTGGACTTAATCACCGAAGACAAAATTGGCGGTGATAAAAACAAAGTTATCGGTGCTTATATTTGGAACCGCAACGAAGAGCATGTCGAAACCGTGCGAGCCAAATTTGTGGTTCTCGCTACAGGTGGTGCTTCAAAGGTTTATCAATACACCTCTAACCCAGATGTGTCGTCTGGTGATGGTATTGCGATTGCTTGGCGTGCAGGGTGTCGTGTGGCGAATATGGAATTTAACCAGTTCCACCCTACGTGTTTATATCACCCAGAAGCACGTAACTTCTTGCTGACTGAAGCGTTGCGTGGCGAAGGTGCTTACCTGCGTCGTCCAGATGGCTCTCGCTTTATGCCGGATTTCGATGAACGTAAAGAGCTTGCTCCGCGTGACGTCGTGGCTCGTGCTATCGACTTCGAAATGAAGCGTTTAGGTGCCGACTGTATGTATCTCGACATCAGCCATAAGCCTGCTGACTTTATTACGAAACACTTCCCAACCATTTATTCACGTTTGATGGACTTGGGCATTGACATGACTAAAGAGCCAATCCCAATCGTACCTGCTGCACACTACACTTGTGGCGGTGTCATGGTGGATAGAAATGGCTGCACCGATCTGAAAAATTTGTATGCGATTGGTGAAGTTAGCTACACCGGGCTGCATGGTGCTAACCGCATGGCATCAAACTCACTTCTCGAATGCGTGGTTTATGCTTGGTCTGCGGCAAAAGATATTCTAAAACATCACACTAACGTTGAGCTACCTTCACAGGTGCCATGTTGGGATGAAAGCAAAGTAACCAATAGTGATGAAGAAGTGATCATTCAGCACAACTGGCACGAGCTTCGTCTGTTTATGTGGGACTACATGGGCATTGTGCGAACTGACAAGCGTTTAGAGCGCGCCTTACGCCGTATCCAACTGTTGCAACAAGAAACACACGAGTACTACAGCAATTTCCGAGTGTCGAACAACTTATTAGAACTGCGTAACCTTTTACAAGTAGCAGAGTTGATGGTTCGTTGTGCGATGCAGCGTAAAGAGAGTCGAGGTTTGCACTACACGCTTGACTATCCGAACCAACTGGAAAACAGCGGCCCAACGATTTTGGTTCCAGCTAAACAGCTTTAACTTTACCAAGTAAACTATTACATCAGCAGGGAGCATTAGCTCCCTGTTTCATTTCCCATTGGCGTAATACCAAAGATAGTTGACGATACTGCTCATCGTCACAGCTATCACGCCAAATCGTAACAACACGGCCAGATTGCAATTGGAATGTTATCTTGAATGGTGATGCCGATGTATCGACTCGCTGTAAATGACCCTTTTCGGACTCAATATCTTCCGAGCATTCGCCACACTCAAGGGCATCAAACCTAACCGAGCCATCGCAGTGCACATACCAATGCCCATGACTTGTAGGTTGAACAAGGCCTTGGCTTGAGAGAGCCTTAACAATCAGTAATAACAAATAAGTCGATAATACGAGCGGAATGCTAGAGAAGATAACAGCCCAAGTCATCAATAAGAAAAGTACAACATTGAGGACTCGGGCAGTCAGAGAGGGAGAAGCAGTAAAATTAACGAACTTTGCTGAGGTTATGGGCGACAATTTTATCAACCATTGCTGCATGACCTAAATTTTCGCTACGGCCATGCCCCATTACCCAAGTAAACAGATCAGGATCATCGCATTCAAGTAAAGAAACAAAGTCACGCTGCTCTTGTTCACTCAGAGTATCAAAGCACTCTTCAAAAAACGGCATAATTACTACGTCAAGCTCAAGCATGCCTCGACGACAAGCCCATTTAATACGCGCTTTTTCTTCCGGAGTGTACATTCACTATTCCTTCATAGATGTCTTGTTGTTAGTGCGGAGTGTAACAAGGGATGTGCTACGTCACTAGTGTGCGGGTCACAATACGATAGTGAAAGCAGACAAATGTTGATTCGTAAATCGCTCCCCTAGTATCTCAAGGTTATTTGGGTATAACATAGCGGAAAAATATCTTCAAAAGGCATTGTAATTATGGAATGGCAAACTCGTTTTTCAGCATTACCTCTCTCAACTCAAGACGCGCTTCCAGAGTTATCTATCTCACTGCTGGATAACTTCGGCATGATCACCATGATCGGTGATGATAAAAAATCATACTTACAAGGTCAGGTTACCTGCGATGTTGTTTCTTTAGAACAAGACCAATCAACACTGGGCGCACATTGTGATGCAAAAGGCAAAGTGTGGAGCGTGTTCCGCCTTTTCCATCATCATGATGGCTACGGCATGATCCAACCAAAATCGGCGATTGACGTAGAACTTAATGAAATAAAGAAATACGCCATTTTCTCTAAAGTAACGATTGAAGCTTCTGATGACGTTATCTTAGGTGTTGCTGGCGTCAAAGCCGACGAATTCATTTCAACAATGAGCAAGACAACTGGCAGCGTTCGCGCAGTTGACGGTGGCACAGCAGTGCAAGTTGCACAAGATCGCTGGTTACTGATATTAAGTGCGCCAGAAGCACAGCAAATCGTTGAAACTACCGACGCTGTCTTTACGACAAATGAGCTTTGGAATCGTTTCGATATTGAGGCAGGTTTACCATTTGTCTCTGCATCCGCGCAGAATGCTCACATTCCACAAGCACTCAACGTGCAAGCTTTAGGAGGCATAAGCTTCACAAAGGGCTGCTACACGGGACAAGAAACGGTAGCACGAGCGAAGTATCGCGGTACCAATAAACGTGCGATGTATATCGTAAAAGGTGCAACTTCTGCTCCATTCAGTGACGAACCAATTGAGCTCGAACGCAGCGTAGGTGAAAACTGGCGTTCAGTAGGTGCTTTATTAAATCACTACCAGTTCAGTGACAATCACGCGATTGGCCTGATCGTGCTGCCTAATAATCTCGATGAGGACACTCGTCTTCGTTTGGTTGCGCAACCAGAATGTGAATGGACAATCGAATCACTGCCTTACAGTCTTGATGATGAGTAATACAATCAATACTCCTTTGATGCAATTTCTCACAGACCAACACATTCCGTTTCGTCTGTTACCGCATCAAAGACCAGCAACCACCATTGAGGATGCCGCGCACCAACGCGGCATTCGCCCCTCTCAAATGGTGAAAGCAATCTTGCTACGAGACATGGGTAATCAATATGCACTCGCCTGTGCGCCAGGTGATCGTAGCGTTGATCCCAAAAAAGTGCGCTCGTTACTGAAATGTCGCCGGATGACTTGTGTTGATCAAGCCGATGTTGAGTCCATCACTGGTTACAAAATTGGTACTGTCACTCCTCTGCTACTAAAACGTCATATGCCAATCGTGTTCGACCCTAGCTTACTAGAAGAACAGGAAGTCACGATCAGCAGTGGCGATCGAATGGCTGGGCTGGCGCTTTCTATTCAAGATCTTATCCAATTGTGCCAGCCGACCGTAGCTGAGATCTGTCGTTAATCGTCTAAAAACAATGTAATGACACGTAGTGTTTCTATCACTGCGTGATCTCGCTCATATCTACAAAAATAGACATGAGAATTTTTAATCACATATAAAACATAAATAGTCACAAAGATAAAACTCGTATATGCTGAATTTGTTGGTTAAGTTTCAAACAAGCACTTAACCAATATAAAGTGAGTCAGCTAGCTGAGTGACAGCATTCATGCAGTTAGTTATCCACTTTTGTGTAATGCATCTGTGACTATTCGCCCGCTGAAGCGGGCTTTTTTTACGTGGAACTTTTTCTCTTTCATTTCCTCTAATCGTTAGAACGCAAAGTGTGTTACGCGAAGCACGACCTTAATAGAAACAACTAGCAAACAACCGTTTTCGTTCTATTCTTAATTCTGTAACAAAACTATTGCTTAATGCGTCACGTAAAAAGGAGTGTATTGGGTAAGGGTTCCTTTAGAGAGGTTATTTTTGGGGTAATCCTCACGCTATTTAAGAGATGACACTGTCAAATTGTCTAAGACAACACAATTCTCTGACGCAACACCCTACATCTGTATTTAATACTATTGCTGTCACAATAATTTTCGCGTCCAGAACGTAGAATACCTAGGCTAGGTTAGATAAAAGGAAAGTAAATATGAGACTGTTTAAGCGCTATACACCAAGTATGATTGCTAAACATATAAGTCGTCTTTTTAAAGGAAGAATTTATATTTACGGGGTCGGTAGATTCGAGTTTGATAACGGTAAGTTAATACTGCCGGAGAAAGCAGAGCAACGCCATTTCCGAGCGGTCAAAGAGATCAATCAAGAAATAATGAAACTCCGATGCGCATATGCTTAGCAAAATGTTGATAAAACAAAGGCTGGATTAACCAGCCTTTTGTGTATTTGAAGTTCGCTTTGCACTTACTGACGCGCCAGATCCGGCAAGTGTCCCTTTAAACCAAGCGCGCGCTTCATGATCTCATCTTTCGCTCCCGGCAGTTGCCCCGCTAAACTCAAGCCAATGCCACGAACAAGCTTTTTAGCAGGGTTCTCGCCAGAGAACAAATCTCGAAACCCTTGCATAGTAGCGATCATCTTTGCCGCTTCCGCTTTTCGCCAACGCTCGTAGCTTCTTAGGTTGCGTTTACTGCCGATATCTTGACCCTGCTTCCAAAGTGCTAATACTTCTTGAGCAAGACTGGCCGCATCTAATAAACCTAAATTCACACCCTGCCCCGCTAATGGGTGAATGGTATGGGCCGCATCACCAACCAGCGCGACTCGCTCGACAACAAAATCTCGCGCATAGCGCATTTTCAAAGGAAACGCAGCACGCTCTCCCACTACTTCACATAGACCAAGTCGAGCATCAAACTCACTCGTCAACGCTTTATTGAAATCATGTTCACTCATTGCCACTAACTGCTCTGCTCGATTTGGCTCCGTGGACCAAACAATAGAGCACATATCTGGTTGCGACATTGGCAAAAATGCCAACGGTCCGTGAGGAGTAAATATCTGGCGCGCAATGCTGTTGTGTGGCATAGCAGTTTTGACATTCGCGACCAAAGCATGATGACCATAGTCCCAATGCGTTAATGGAATATCCATTTGATGGCGAAGCCACGAATTCGCCCCATCGGCTCCGACCACTAATTTAGCGGTCATGGCTTGGCCATTATCGAGCGTCAGCCAGCTTTCTTGCTCACCGACCGCGAGAGTCGCGCAACGTGCAGGCATAAACATCGTGACGTTATCGAGCTTTTGGACTTGTTCAAGCAGTGCAAGTTGAATCACACGATTCTCAACAATATGCCCTAAATCAGGTTGTGCCATACTTTGTGCATTAAATTCAATGCTGGCAAAGCTATCTTGTTCCCATACTTCCATGCCATGGTAAGGCGAAGCTCGGCGCTGTTCTATGCCCTGCCAAGCACCAAGTTTACGCAAAATCGTCTCACTAGAGCGGCTCAGCGCAGACACACGAACATCGGGTAATTCTTTCAACGAATCATCTGGCACTTTACCTTCAATAACGGCGACACGCAGATCACTGTCTTTGAACGCGGCAGCAAGTGCCAACCCAACCATCCCTCCGCCGATGATGGCGATATCTACACTTTGCATCATTGCTTTTTATTACCTAATTCAGTGCGGCCGTTCATCGTTTTACCAAGCCAAGTGTATGGCGTAGTAGCGGCTGCTTAAAAATAGAAAGGTTATCCATCGCTGCTAAGGCAGTATTTCGGCCAATTCGCATCGCGGGTAAATCATTTGAAAAAACATGTACTAAGGCACTGGTTAGCCAAATAGTTTCGCTTCGATCTGCTTCTCTACGTTGACTAAAGCGCATCAGGCCTTGATAAAGACCCACATCCTCACTTTGCTGCACAATTTCTTCTGCTAGTGAGACTACATCGCGAATACCGAGATTAAAGCCTTGTCCAGCTATCGGGTGCAGCGTTTGCGCCGCATTTCCAACAATCGCAAAGCGATGTGAAATATTTTGCTTTCGATGGCGAAGAAGCAATGGGTAACTTGCACGGCGCCCCACTTTTTTCATCGCGCCTAAACGCCAACCAAAATCGTTCTGTAAACGCTGGAGAAATGCTTGATCAGATAACTCAAGAACGGCTTGGGCTTCTTCAGGGTGCAAACACCAAACTAAGGACATTCGATTGTCACTCATTGGCAATAAAGCAACAGGGCCATTCTCAGTAAAACGTTCAAAGGCTCTACCTTGATGAGGTTCTTGAGTCACAATATTGGCAATGACAGCCACTTGTTCAAAATCTTGCTCAGAAAGTTCTAGACCAATTTTCTGACAACAGGTCGAAACAGCACCATCTGCAGCCACCAGCAGTTTTGCTTCAAGTTGCTCACCACTTTTCAACGTCACATGGGTACAGTTTTGCTCGCGCTCGATATCGGTAACGGAGTCAGGACAAAACAGCGTAATTGACTCGCTACTGTCTAATAATTCTTGATATACACGCCCAACATCGGCTAATTCTACAACATACCCTAGAGCTTCAACCCCAACCTCTTGCTTGGTAATCTCCGTCATCCCAGCATGAGAACGGTCAGAAACGTGGATATGTTCAATGGGTGTGACAAACGGTTCTACTGACGTCCAGAGCTGTAGTTGACGCAACAGATTGACAGTACCGTAAGACAATGCGATTGAGCGAGAGTCAAAACCAGGGTGCATATCTGATTGTGCTTTAAAAGGCTCAACGACGGCAATGCGGAGCTTTCCCTGAGACAAATGGTCAATCGCCAATGCTAACGTTGCACCAGCCATGGCACCACCAGCAATGACTACATCATATTGCTTCATACTAACCTCTGGACGGTCTACGATTAGTGAATAGTAGGTTTTTTGTCGCTGCTTTCAGGACGAACACCAAATTCAGCATGAATCGTTAGTACGCAAGCTTTGATGTGCTCAATCACTTGCTCTAGCAATTGCGCTTGTTCACCAAGATCGTCATCTTCATCAATGCCTAATTTGGCAATCTCTTCTAGATCAGCCAGTGCTTCTTTAGCGTCATCAGATGCTTTGTTAAGCGCAACGCCTGCTAGACCTAGCCCAGAAATAAAGTGGTTTACAAAGTCGGACACACTGTCGGCTAATGCAAATAAGCCTTCTTCGCCCGGCTCATCTGGCAATAGTAAAGACAGCTCCATTGATGTGCCAGTAAGCTCATTAACAGTAACGTTGAATATGCTCTGAGCAAAAGTGAGTGCTGTCGAGGGCCACCCCATCCCATCATTGGTGTAGTCAAAAAGAATCGGCTGCCAAGTTTGATCATTGATCGCCAATCCACCACTTAACATGCCAACAAATAAGCCATGTAACTCCGCCGGTGTCACAGCCAGGCTTGCCGATTGCAGTTCAGCAGCAATAGATTGGTATTCAGGAAGGGTGATTTCACTCATAACTTGGCTCATTCTTGCGTAATAATGTATTGGTATATCCTACCATCAAGGTTAGTGGTCTGAAACGGCTATCAAATTCAATTTTGGACAGCATTTGTTCAATTTGCCCAATTCCTGTGTGATCTCGTCATCATTTCTCTTTCTGTGATGGGAAATGCTTGAATCTTAATAGCGGTTTTCCTATAGTTTGCTCCTCGGTAGTTGTATGAAGCAACACCTTAGATAGCGCGAATATAGAGTTTATTCATCATGAGCAATCAAGCGATCGACGTTGAAATATTAGGCAAACTTACACGTGTGAATTGTCCGACAGGACAAGAAGAGTCTCTTGTTGCAGCGGCAAAAGATCTGGATCGCCGATTGAAAGAAATGAGCGAACGTACTAAGGTAACCAATGAAATCCAACTGCTGACCTTTGCTGCATTGAATATTTGCTATGAGTTGCACACCAAGTCATACGAATCCAATGGTCAACAGCAAGAAATTACTGAGCGAATGGAAAAGCTCACCGCGTCTTTAGAGAACGCACTAAGCAAAGTTACGCAAGGACAGCAGTAAATACAAAATTTACCCTGGGGTGTGCGTCAGCAGGATTTAAGTCCCTGAGCCGATAAGCAATACCTAAGGGTTAGTATTTGGTAACTATTGAGCAAGCTCGGCATGCACCGAGAAGCCTACGGTTGTCATTGCTGATCCGCCTTGAACCAGCTGGTTCAAGGGCCACAATCCTCAACGGCACCCTGGGGTATTCTCTCTATGTCAGACCTCTCTCGACAAGACTTCCGCAAACTGATTCGTGAAAAGCGCAACGCTCTGTGCAGTGATACGCAATACCAAGCGGGAATCGACCTTATTACTCAATTTTCCCAACTTCCTGAAATCGATCAGGCGCAACATATTGCCATCTACCTTTCTGCAGACGGTGAGCTTGATACTAAACCGCTCATTGAATGGTTATGGCAACAGGGAAAATCGGTTTATCTGCCCGTCATCCATCCCTTTTCTAAAGGTCAGTTACTGTTTCTTCAGTATATAAGTGATGAACAGCTCGTCTACAACAAGTACGGCATCTTAGAGCCCAAGCTCGATATCAGACACCTCAAACCCGTTCGCCAGCTTGATTTAATCTGCACGCCTTTAGTTGGGTTCGACAGTATCGGACACCGCTTAGGCATGGGCGGAGGGTACTACGATCGTACTCTGTCACGTTGGTTTATAACTGGAGAGGGTGCTAAACCTGTCGGTATCGCTCATGACTGCCAACATGTAGAACGCTTACCAATTGAAAGCTGGGATATTCCATTACCTAAGATCGTGACCCCAAGCCAAATATGGCAATGGGAAAGTGACAAGTAAGCCGCTATAATCACGCCCGCAAACGTTAACGAACATCTATTCAGGAGATTGGCATGACTCAAGATGAAATGAAAAAAGCGGCTGGTTGGGCAGCACTAAAATATGTTGAGAAAGGCAGCATTGTCGGTGTTGGTACTGGCTCTACCGTGAATCACTTCATCGATGCACTAGGCACTATCAAAGATGATATTAAAGGTGCAGTGTCTAGCTCTGTCGCTTCAACTGAGCGCCTTAAAGAGCTTGGTATTGAAGTATACGAGTGTAACGATGTAATGAAGCTGGATGTGTATGTTGATGGCGCAGATGAGATCAACCCAGCACGTGAAATGATCAAAGGCGGCGGCGCGGCTCTGACTCGTGAGAAAATTGTCGCAGCAATCTCTGATAAGTTCGTATGTATCGTTGACGGCACTAAAGCAGTTGACGTACTTGGCCAGTTCCCATTGCCTGTTGAAGTAATCCCAATGGCACGCTCTTACGTGGCTCGTGAATTGGTAAAACTAGGTGGTGATCCAGCTTACCGTGAAGGCGTTGTGACTGACAACGGCAACGTGATTCTGGATGTGCACAATATGCAAATTACCAACCCGAAAGAAATGGAAGACAAAATAAACGGCATCGCTGGTGTGGTGACTGTGGGTCTTTTCGCTCATCGTGGTGCTGACGTAGTGATCACTGGCACACCAGAAGGTGCAAAAATTGAAGAATAAATAACAGCCCAAAATGAACCTATCTGGTTCACTTTTCTGTTATTTCATTACATACGGTGCTGCAAGGCACCGTTTTTTATTCCTTTCTATAAGAAAATTATCTCTTATTCCGTAATTTTCTTACCCAAAGCAATTTTTTTTTGTTACTTTATTGAACAGAAGACGCACAGGGAAACGTTTGTCTTCCTACAAAACTGTTAATTATCCCCTTTTTAATAGTTTTGCCCAATGTGCGCCACATTAGCCCACCTTTCCATTTTAAGGACGAGAAAAAATGGCCAAAGTTTCACTGGAAAAAGAAAAGATTAAGATCCTCTTGTTAGAGGGACTCCACCCTTCTTCAGTTGAAGTTCTTCAAGCAGCTGGTTATACCAACATTGAATACCATAAAGGTTCCCTTCCGGAAGAAGAACTAATTGAAGCGGTAAAAGACGTGCACTTCATTGGTATCCGCTCCCGTACGAACCTATCCGAAGAGGTAATCAATGCGGCGAACAAGCTGGTTGCAATTGGCTGTTTTTGTATTGGTACTAACCAAGTAAACCTAGATGCAGCAGCAAAACGCGGTATTCCTGTCTTTAATGCACCATTCTCTAACACTCGAAGCGTGGCAGAGCTTGTACTTGGGCAAATCCTTTTACTAGTGCGTGGTATTCCTGAAAAGAATGCACTTGCACATCGCGGTATTTGGAAGAAAAGTGCAGACAACTCTTACGAAGCTCGTGGTAAGTGCCTTGGCATTATCGGATACGGTCACATTGGTACGCAGCTTGGTATTATTGCCGAAAACTTAGGTATGCGCGTTTACTACTACGATATTGAGAACAAACTGTCCCTTGGTAATGCGACGCAAGTACATACCATGAGTGAACTATTGAACAAATGTGATGTGATTTCTTTGCACGTTCCCGAAACACCGGAAACGAAAAACATGATGGGTGAAGCTGAATTTGCTCGAATGAAACCAGGTTCCATCTTTATCAACGCGGCACGTGGCACCGTTGTGGATATTCCTGCACTTTGCCATAGCTTAGAAGCTGGTCACCTTGCCGGCGCTGCAATTGATGTATTCCCAACTGAACCAAAAACGAATGCTGACCCGTTCGAGTCTCCTTTACAAAAATTCGATAACGTCATCCTCACTCCACACGTTGGTGGTTCAACGCAAGAAGCGCAAGAGAATATCGGCTTAGAAGTGGCGGGTAAACTGGCTAAGTACTCTGATAATGGCTCGACACTTTCAAGCGTAAACTTCCCTGAAGTGTCATTACCAGAACACAGTGGTGAGTGTTCTCGTCTGCTTCATATCCACAAGAACCGTCCTGGTATCCTAACTCAGATCAACACCATCTTTGCTGAAGAAGGCATTAACATTGCCGCGCAGTACCTACAAACAGCCGCTGAAATAGGCTACGTAGTGATCGACGTTGAAACTGAACGCTCAGAAGAAGCTCTAACAAAGCTCAAAAACATTGAAGGCACAATCCGTGCTCGTATCCTGCACTAAACAGTGAAACAGAAACGACAAAGGCAGGGGTTATGACTCCCTGCCTTTTGCTTTTTACTGTTTGCTAAGCCTTACTTTAGCTTATAAATGACATCGACTTGATCGCGAATGATCATAGTTGAATCTTGGTAGCTATTCGCTCCTTCTTTACTATCCATCGCCATTGAACGCATTAACACAGGCTGAACGTGCATCTGTCTGTAATTGATCTGCCATACATCGCCCAACTTTTTCTCAAAACCAGTCGCTAATGACCCTGCTTTTTCTCTTGCGTCCTTAATCGCAGCCATTCGTGCCTTTTGCTGATACTCGGCTTGGTTGCTTACCTTAAGTTGAATATTATCAACCTGATTAATTCCCGCTTCTAACGCCATATCTAGGTATTGGTTAAGGTTTTTCAGATCCGTCACCGTGACATCAATACTGCGAGATGCTCGATACCCAACAAGTTCTGCTTTCCCTGATTTAGGGTAATGGTACTGAGGAGCAAGGTATAAATTCGAGCTAGTAATATTGTCTTTTGACAAGCCGGCATCCGATAAGCTTTTTAGAAACTCTTCAACGGTTTTATCTACGGACAATTTCGCTTGTTCGGCCGTCATTGTCGTATCGACTACTTTTACAGAAAACGTAGCCATATCAGGTGTGGCCGTCACTTCGCCATACCCCGTTGTCGTAACATGAGCAAACTCTGGCGTATTCGCCAAAACTGAAGCACTGGTAAGGCTGAGTGCTGAAGCCAGCAAAAATGAATACAATTTCATTCAATAAATCCATCCATACAAAATTAAGTACTTAATCTCAGATTCCAACATCACTATCATGGCTGAGAAAGCGTGTGGTTTCATAATAGAAACTTCCGCCGATTATCCAAGCACCCATAGTGACTTCTAACACAACTTTGACTATGTAACATTGGCGTAATTTTTAAACAAAACACACTTAAGTTAACGATATGCAGCTCTGACAAACTTATTGAGGTAGATGCTCCTGCGCATACCCGACTATCGCGTGTGAGATTTCTTGTAATACCCCAGTTTCTAACTGCCAGTGGTGCCAATAAATCCGATGGGACATTAAAAAACCTGGAGTCACATCAACCAACACACCTCTGTCTAATTCGTCGGTAATTTGCAAGCGGGGGATCAAGCAATAAGCAACACCAGCTAACGCCACTTTTAGAAACGCTTCAGAACTACTGATGTTGTGATGAATAACGCTGTCAGGATTGACGTTAAAATGCTCGGTAAGAAATGTTTTATGTAGATCATCATATTGGTCATATGAAACGGCCGGTGCTTTTGCCAATGTCTGATTATTTACGCCTTTAGAAAAATAACGCTGATAGAACTCTGGGCTCGCGACACAAACATAATCGATGCGACCTAAATAGTCTGCTCTGCATCCGGGGATTGGCTGGGACTCCAAGCTGATCGCTCCTGTCACTTCGCCACTTTTGAGTTTTTCAATAGAGCGGTATTCACCATAGATAGTCAGTTTTAGTTCAACTTGACGCTGCTTCATAACATTTTTCAGCGCTGGCAGTAGCCATGTTGCAAGGCTATCTGCATTAGTCGCTAAAGAGAGTTGCACAGGTCGCGTACTGGTATCATTTTTTAGTTCGGGGAGAATTTCATGCTCTAGCAAGCGTACTCGCCGATAAAGACCCAACAATTTTTTACCAATTGGCGTTGGCTTAGGTGGCTGGCTTCGAATTAAAACAGGCTGCGCGAGAAACTTCTCTAACTGCTTGATACGTTGAGAAATGGCGGATTGAGAAACAAATAAATGCTCGGCAGCACGCTCAAAGCTACCCTGATAAACTATAGCGTCTAATGCCTCAATCCATTTGTAATCTAACCCTCGCATACCTTTCCTCTCACTCTTGATCAAACGCCTCCCGTTAAATTAGTCTATCTAATGTAAGATTAAAATCATTAATTATACTTATTTAGATAAACGCTTTATCTTTCCCTTTTCTGTAAATGTATTTGTTATTTTGAAGTGAGGTGAAGTGTGAGCTTGTGGGTTCTATTGCAAGGTTTTGGTTTAGGAGCATCAATGATCATTCCGATCGGCGCGCAAAATGCGTATGTTTTGAATCAAGGCATAAAGCGTAACCACCACCTAACAACCGCCACTATTTGTAGCGTGCTAGATATGATTTTCATCTCTCTAGGTATTTTTGGTGGTGGTGCAATTCTGTCTAAAAATGAAATCTTACTGACGTCGGTGACACTTGGTGGTATTGCTTTCTTGAGCTTCTATGGACTGCTCTCACTAAAAAGTGCTTTTAAGCCAGAGAGTGAATCGGAATCAAAAGGGGAGATCGTAGCTCGAGGTCGTCGAACGGTTATTCTAGGTGCGTTAGCCGTTACTGTGCTTAATCCGCACTTATATTTAGATACAGTCGTTATTCTAGGTTCGATCGGTGGACAATTTGAAGGCCATGATCGCATTGCTTTTGCACTAGGTACGATTATGGCTTCCTTTGTTTGGTTCTACACTTTATCGATAGGAGCCGCCAAACTAGGTCCAACACTCTCTAAACCAAAAGTGAAAAAAACCATCGACATTGCAATCGCAATGATGATGTTCACAATAGCGTATATCTTAGCGAGTGAGCTTATTGATAAGTATTGGTAATCATAAGGTAGTAAGGCAGCAAAGACATGGAGTCACTAAAACGTATTTATAACAACAATAGAGAGCGATTCAACGCGCTCTCTATTCCTTTTCGGGAATGGCAGCACGAAGCCATCTTAGACTTTGAGACAGATATACGTATTGCGAGAGAGCTTGGTTGGACGGGTACGCATACCAAAAGCCTCTTTTTAACACTCAAAGGACAAGGTTACGCGGTTTATCTGACAGATAAGGACTCGCGCCTCGATGCCAAGCAGATTAAAGCGATTACAGGTAAACGTCCCTCTATTTGTAATGACGATGAAATGGTCGAAGTGTTAGGTTGCGTACCCGGCGCGGTTTGCCCAATAGGCTTACCGGAATACATCACTATCATTGTTGATACCAATCTCTATCAACATCAAGAGTTGCTCTATACGCCTGGCTTACCTGAGTTCACATTTGGATTTGCAGGTAAACATCTAAAACGCCTCTTACTTGCTGGTCATCACACCCTTTACGAAATATAAAAAAGCGAGGCCTATTGGCCTCGCTTTTGAATATCGACTGCTTTTGATTAAGCGTCGACTTTGTTCAGGTGAACATCCATTTGTGGGAATGGAATCTCGATACCATTTTCATCCAATGCTTCTTTAATACCTTGCATTGCATCAAAGTATACGCCCCAGTAATCTGCAGTTTTCACCCATGGACGAACCACAAAGTTAACTGAAGAGTCTGCTAACGTAAGTACACCAATTGTGATATCTGGGTCTTTCAAGATACGTGGATCTTTCTCTAGCGTCTCACGAATCACTTTCTTGGTTAGTTTAAGGTCTGCTTTGTATGAAACACCAATCACTAGGTCGACACGTCGTGTCGCATGGCGAGAGTAGTTAGTAATGGCACCGCCGATAACTGAAGAGTTAGGCACAACAACCATTTTGTTGTCTGGTGTTTTTAGAACTGTTTGGAAGATTTGAATTGCTTCAACACTACCCGCTACACCACCGATTTCTACGTAGTCGCCTGATTTGAATGGACGGAACGCAACAATAAGTACGCCTGCTGCAAAGTTTGATAGTGAACCTTGTAGTGCAAGACCAACAGCAAGACCTGCCGCACCAATCACAGCAACAACAGAAGCGGTTTGAACTCCTAATCGACCAAGAGCCGCGATTAGCACGATTACAAATAGCAAGTAACGAACAAGACCGTGAATAAATTCAACGACGGCCTTATCCATGTTTTTCTTTTCTAGTACTTTAGAAACACTACCAGCGACTGCCTTAACGATAAGATTACCGATAAACAGAATAAGCACCGCAGAGATAATGTTCACACCGTACTGAACCAGTAGATCTGAATTGTTTGTCAGCCAAGTTTCAGCCTGAGTTAGACCATCCGTTAAAGTGGTATCGATACCCACCGATTCACCTGCCATAATTCTTATCCTCAAAAATAAAGAGATATAAATCCAATTGCCGTTAATTTATGAACCTTGTTTTTTAAAGGCTCTTTTCTAAAACAACATCCCTATTGCTCCACTGAACAGTGTCAGATTTTTGGCACAATATCCCAACTCTGACTTTTTTCAAAGTCAGAGTTTCGCAAAGATATGCAAAACAAGACTTTATCAGAGCTTTCTGACACTGACTTGTTACAGGTTACGCAATGCACTCTGATTTCGCCACTCTTAAGACTGATATTCCCATGTTTTCTTTAAAAAAAACGTTAAAGGTGAGATATCTCACTAGCAAATACAACCTAACGCATAAAAATATCGGGAGAAAGCAGAGGGGAAGAAAATGATAGATATAAAAAAAACCCGCTCTTTGAGCGGGTTTTTAAGTAACTTAATCAGTAACGATTATAGTACGTCAACTGCGTTAAGGTCAGCAAATGCTTGCTCTAGACGAGTAACCATTGAAGCTTGGCCTGCACGTAGCCATACGCGTGGATCGTAGTACTTCTTGTTTGGTGCATCTTCACCAGTTGGGTTACCGATCTGACCTTGTAGGTAATCGTGGTTTTCAGCTTCGAACTTACGGATACCATCCCAAGTAGCCCACTGTGTATCAGTATCGATGTTCATTTTGATTACACCGTAGCCGATAGATTCACGGATTTCTTCTAGAGAAGAACCTGAACCACCGTGGAATACGAAGTTTAGAGAGTTCGCTGGAAGACCGAATTTCTCAGAAACGTGCGCTTGAGAATCACGTAGGATAGTTGGAGTTAGTACAACGTTACCTGGCTTGTATACGCCGTGTACGTTACCGAAAGATGCTGCGATAGTGAAACGGTGGCTGATTGCGCTTAGTTTCTCGTATGCGTATGCAACGTCTTCTGGAGAAGTGTATAGCTCAGACGCATCCATATCAGAGTTGTCAACGCCGTCTTCTTCACCACCAGTACAACCTAGTTCGATTTCTAGAGTCATGTTCATTTTAGCCATGCGCTCTAGGTACTTAGCAGAAATTTCGATGTTCTCTTCTAGAGACTCTTCAGAAAGGTCGATCATGTGAGAAGAGAATAGTGGCTTACCAGTTTGCGCGAAGTACTCTTCACCAGCGTCTAGTAGACCGTCGATCCAAGGAAGTAGTTTCTTAGCTGCGTGGTCAGTGTGTAGGATTACTGGAACACCGTAAGCTTCAGCTACAGCGTGAACGTATTTCGCACCAGCAACAGCACCTAGGATTTGAGCTTCTTGACCTTCAAGTTTTAGACCTTTACCAGCAAAGAAAGCAGCGCCACCGTTAGAGAACTGAACGATAACTGGAGCTTTAACTTTTGCAGCTGCTTCAAGTACTGCGTTTACAGAGTCAGTACCCACACAGTTTACTGCTGGAAGTGCAAAGCTGTTTTCTTTTGCAACTTCAAATACTTTCTGAACGTCATCGCCAGAGATAACACCTGGTTTTACGAAGTCGAAGATCTTAGACATGGATGTAATCCTATTTATCTGTCGTTTTTAAACAAAACTTGTTAAGTTGAAAATCTTGCAAACGTTTGCTCACAACTGAGGCTATTCTAGCAGAGTTCCTCACACGTTGCAGCAAACAAGAAAGCGGGAGAATCACTCCCCCGCTTTGCTTTAATTACTTAGCGCGTGCTTCTAGCATTTCTACTGCTGGAAGAACTTTACCTTCTACGAACTCAAGGAAAGCGCCGCCGCCAGTAGAGATGTAAGATACATCCGCTTTGATACCGAACTTGTCGATAGCCGCTAGCGTGTCACCACCACCTGCAACAGAGAAACCTTCAGAAGCTGCGATAGCTTCAGAGATACCTTTAGTACCAGCTTCGAAGTTCTTGAATTCGAATACGCCTACTGGACCATTCCATAGGATAGTCTTAGCGTTTTTAAGGATTTCAGCTAGTTCAGCAGTTGAATCTGGACCAAGGTCGAAGATCATGTCGTCGTCTTGTACTTCAGAAACGTGCTTGATTTCAGCTTCTGCGTTCTCGTCAAATGCTTTCGCACATGCAACGTCAGTTGCTACTGGAATTGCACACTCGTCCATTAGCTTCTTAGCTGTTTCAACTAGGTCTGCTTCGTATAGAGACTTACCAACGTTGTGGCCAGCAGCTGCGATGAATGTGTTAGCAATACCACCACCAACAACGAGTTGGTCAGCGATTTTAGATAGAGACTCAAGAACAGTTAGCTTAGTAGAAACTTTTGAACCACCTACGATAGCAACCATTGGACGAGCTGGCTTGTCCATTGCTTTGCCTAGCGCTTCTAGTTCGTTTGCTAGTAGAGGACCAGCACATGCTACGTCTGCGTGCATGCCAACGCCGTGAGTAGATGCTTGAGCACGGTGAGCCGTACCGAATGCGTCCATTACGAATACGTCACATAGTGCTGCGTATTTCTTAGATAGCTCTTCGTCGTTTTTCTTTTCGCCTTTGTTGAAGCGAACGTTTTCAAGAACAACAAGTTCACCCGCATTTAGCTCTAGGCCATCTAGGTAGTCTTTTGCTAGCTTCACTTCGCAATCTAGTGCGTCGTTTAGGTAATTAACAACTGGTTGTAGAGAGAACTCTTCAGCGTATTCACCTTCAGTTGGGCGACCTAGGTGAGACGTAACCATTACTTTAGCGCCTGCTTCTAGGCAGTGCTTAATAGTTGGAAGAGATGCGATGATACGTGCATCCGAAGTTACTTTACCGTCTTTTACTGGCACGTTTAGGTCAGCACGGATAAATACACGTTTACCTGCAAGATCCAGGTCAGTCATCTTGATTACAGACATGATGTGTCCTCTCAAATATTTAATAATTAAAGTTTTTGAAAACTCGGCAACCCTGCCAAGCCTGTTAATTCTTCAAACTGGTTATAGATATGGAGATATTATGGATTTATTTCAAGGCTAGAAATAAAAATTCTCCATCACTTCTTCGTCATTACTGTTCCACTTGCGAAGAAGCTTGCATTGCTAAGGCAGTATCCAGCATCCGGTTAGCAAAGCCCCATTCGTTGTCGCACCAAACGAGCATTTTTACGAGTTGCCCGTTACTCACTCTAGTCTGGCTTCCATCCACAATCGCACTATGGGGGTCGTGGTTAAAGTCGATGGAAACGAGTGGCGATTCAGTATAGTCAACAATGTTACGTAATGTACACTGAGATGCGTTAACAATGGTTTGATTTACGTCATTAACTTTCACATTTGTACTAATTGTGACACTTAAATCCATTGCAGTGACGTTAACCGTTGGAACACGAACAGAAATTGCTTCGAATTTGTTGGAAAATTTCGGGAAGATTCTTTCAATCCCCTTATGCAACTTAGTGTCCACCGGAATAATAGATTGGCTTGCAGCGCGCGTACGGCGTAAGTCGTTATGATACGCATCAATTACTTGTTGATCGTTCATGGACGAATGAATTGTGGTAATGGTGCCAGACTCTATGCCGAAGGCTTCGTCTAATACTTTAATGATGGGAACGATACAGTTGGTGGTGCAAGAGCCATTGG
Source organism: Vibrio sp. 1731 (assembly GCF_033339955.1). NCBI lineage: Bacteria > Pseudomonadati > Pseudomonadota > Gammaproteobacteria > Vibrionales > Vibrionaceae > Vibrio > Vibrio sp. 1731. Next base: position 246,443 of record NZ_JAWOVO010000007.1, read on the forward strand.
AGACAACACGGTGCTCGTCTTTCAGAGTTTCGTGGTTCACGCCATAGATAATCGTATTATCTAGGTCGTTTGCGCCCGGGTGCGAAAACAGTACTTTCTTCGCGCCTGCTTCTATATGCGCTTGCCCATCCGCTTGTGAACCAAATACGCCAGTGCAATCCAAGACAATATCAACTTCTAAATCACGCCAAGGAAGTAATTCGATTTCGGAGAGGTGGAGAATGCGAATGGAATCATATTCACCGCTGTCATGATGAACATGCAAATGTTCTTGGTCATGGGAAATTTTTTTACCAAAGCGACCATGACTGGTGTCATATTGCAGTAGGTGTGCCATCGCCTCTGGCTGTGCTAGTTCGTTAACCGCCACAACCTTGATCTGCTGGTGTTTTCCACTTTCATACACCGCTCGCAGAACATTACGACCTATACGTCCAAATCCATTGATCGCAACCTTTAGCATTTATCCTTCGCCCTACCAAAAATTTCGTGTCACAGATACTACCTGATCAGGCTGACAAACGCACCTGTTGAATCAAAGTAAAGCAGGATTAAAAAAGGTCGAGACTATGCTCGACCTTATTACAACGATAGATAATTAAAATGCGACGTCTAAACCTAACCAGTAGCGACGACCATCTTCAATATATCCGTATTCTTCGTAACTGATTTCCTCGTCTAGCAAGTTATAGATAGCGCCTTTAATACGAGTATTGTCGGTTAACTGGTATGTCACACCGGCATCCACAAAGGTATAAGCTGGCTCTACGATACTGTTTCTTGATGGGCCAGTAACCGGATCCATTTCTTTACCTCGGTACGTGACTTTCGCCCAGCTCTCTAGATCTGTTGTCGTTTGCCAAGTCACATCCACATTAAACAGATGCTTTGGTAACTGCTGCAGCGGCATGCCTTTGTATTCACCTGTTTTTTGCTCTGAGTCGGTAAATGTGTAGCTCGAGCTAAGGTAAATGGTTTCCGTTAACGGCGATGCTAAGGTCGCTTCAATACCTTGTGTGACGGCTTCATCCACGTTAATACGGTACGTTGGATCTGCGCCCCATTGGTTTGGACCATCAGTACAGATAGTGTCTGGACAAACAACACGTGTGATCTTGTCTTTGAATTCGTTATGGAACGCTGTCAAAGAGACATCTAAGCCAGAATCACCTTGATACAAGACGCTGATTTCTTTGTTTAGCGACGTTTCAGGGTCAAGATCTGGGTTACCGTAGATATTACCGCCACCACTGACTTGCGCCCAGCCAGGAGTAATTTCACGTAATTGTGGAGAACGGAAACCTGTTGCCACACCGCCTTTCACCGTCCAAGACGGATCAACTCGCCATACACCGTAAACACGTGGACTAAAGTGCGCGCCATAGTTTTCGTCATGATCTAGACGACCACCAAGCGTAACGCTAAACGGATCAGCGATTCTCCATTCATCTTCAATGAAAACAGCCCACTGCGTATTCGATGTTTCAGTCTTCGATGACGCTTTGTTGGAGGTGAAATCCTCAAGCTCTGCATGAGTGGCGTCCACACCCGTCGTCAACGTATGGTTTCCGATACCAGTCACCAAGCTCGATTTGAACGTGGTGTTGGTGATCGTCATCTCACGAGATTTGTTCTCGCTCTCTTCTCGCTGTAAGTAAGTGTCTGAAATGCCAATCGAATCCCAATCACCGTTGTGGCTTACCGTTACGTAATTACGACGATATTCATTCAGTGAGTCTTCACACCCACCACGACACCCAGTGGTCGGCACTGAAAGGCCCACATTACCACGACGACTTTGTGCCGACGTGCCACCTTCTAATTGCACCGAGTGGCGATCATTAATCTGGTAAGTCAGTTTTGAAGAGATACTCTGCATATCTTTATCTTCATAACCGTATTCGATGTCATCTTCTTCTCTGGTTGTGTACTGACCATATACTTGGAGAGATAAATTTTCAGCCAACGGACCATTAACGAAAAAATTCGCGCTCTGCTCTCCACCTGAGCGGCTATTCTCTTGTAGTACCGTGCCCAGTTGAACATTACCCGTCCACTCTAGCGCATCTTTTCGTGTGATGACGTTAATCACACCACCAATCGCATCAGAACCGTAAAGCGTCGACATTGGGCCACGAATAACTTCGATTCGCTCAATCGCTTGAAGAGGAGGTAACCAACCTTGTTCGATACCAGGACCGTCACTATTTGGACGAGTTTCACGCGTGCTTTGACGTTTACCGTCGACCAGTATCAAAGTGTATTTAGAACCCATACCACGGATACTAATGTCGGTAGTATCACCACCACCTGTCACGACAACACCTGGCACACTTTTTAGTGCATCAGTCACATCGCGGTAATAACGGGAGTCCAACTCCTCACGTGAAATCACACTAATACTTGCAGGCGCGTCCGCTTGAGATTGCTCGTAGCTTGATGCAGTTACAACCACTGTTTCCATTTTAGAAACTGCATCATTGGCAAAAACATGAGGGACACTGACGAAGGCTAAAATACCAGTTGCGGTAATAACTGGCAGTCTAAGAGTAGACATCTACATCTCCATAATTGATAATGATTATTATTTTCGAAAGTGAATTATTCACAAATAGAATGAGATGCATAGTGAGAGTTATGGAACGGTTCTTTCCATTTATGGAACTCGTACATAACGCAGTAAGGAGTAAAAGAAATATGCACGACTTAGCATCAATTAGAGCCTTTGATGCGCTCAATCAGCATAAAAGTTTGACAGCCGCTGCTAAAGCCCTTAATCAGCCAAAATCAACGCTAAGTCGTCGCTTGGCACAATTAGAAGAAGACTTCGGTCAGGCTCTAACCGCTAGGCAAGGTAATCGATTAGTTCTGACAAGAGCTGGAGAGATCTTTGCCCACTACAGCCGCCAGATTCTTGAGTTAAGCGAAGAGAGTTATGATGCACTGCAAGGTTTAACGAACCAAGTTTCAGGGCCACTGCATATTGTTTGTCACACTGCCTTAGTTAGAAGCTGGCTCGGTGGCGTACTCAATCGTTTTCTTGCTGATAATCCCGATGTTAGAGTTCAACTTACCAGTGACTTTTCTGAGGCGCATCATGACCCAGATTTGTTCATCTGGCTCGGTGAACGTAAAGAGCTAGACTGGCGAAAAGAAGTGCTGGGGGTATTTCGCTATACGCCTTTTGCCTCTCCAAATTATCTAAAACAACATGGGCCTATACCGCACCCCAAAGAACTTGAAGCACACCCATGGATCGATTTTGGTTCAGTGCAAGAAAATGGATTGATGCTAGCACACCCTCAACACGGTGAGTTCTTTTTAGAGCCCTTTGTTAGTCGCTTATACAGCGACAACATAGCAATGCAAATAGACAGTATCGCGAATGGTCATGGTATTGGACTGCTGCCGACTTGGACAGCATGCGGCTATGAGAAACATCACCCAGGGCGAATCACACCTTGCTTAGAAGGTTGGCTTTCTGAGCCTATTTCCATTAACTGCTATACACCAGCAGGACGACCACCACTGCGCTTATCCGTACTTTTAGACTGCATTCACCAAAGCATTCCACAAGGTTGGAAAACCTGACAAAAATAAAAAGGCCATCATAATGATGGCCTTTCTAACTTTAGCGTTTAACAATCGTCGTTTACGTTCGACTGTTTAGACGGTCCTGCAATTACGCTAGCAATTCTTTTGCTGTGTTCACTACGTTTTCAGTCGTGAAGCCAAACATCTCGAATAGCTGACCAGCAGGTGCAGATTCACCGAATGTTGTCATACCGATGATGCGACCGTCGAAGCCTACGTACTTGTACCAGAAATCCGCAATGCCCGCTTCAATAGCGATACGTGCCGTTACGTCTGATGGCAGTACAGATTCACGGTAAGCAGCGTCTTGTTTGTCGAATGCGTCTGTTGATGGCATTGAAACAACGCGTACTTTCTTGCCTTCTGAAGTTAGTTGCTCAGCGGCTTTCACTGCAAGCTCAACCTCAGAACCTGTTGCGATAAGGATTAGCTCAGGCTTACCTTCGCTATCTTTCAGGATGTAAGCACCTTTCGCGATGTCTGCGACTTGTTCAGCAGTACGCTCTTGTTGCGCTAGGTTTTGACGAGAGAAGATAAGTGCAGTTGGTGCATCTTTACGTTCAATCGCTAGTTTCCATGCAACTGCAGACTCAACTTGGTCACATGGGCGCCATGTGCTCATGTTTGGAGTTACACGTAGAGACGCCATTTGCTCAACAGGTTGGTGAGTTGGGCCATCTTCGCCAAGACCGATCGAATCATGCGTGTAAACTTGGATGTTCTGAATTTTCATCAGCGCAGCCATACGCATTGCGTTACGAGCGTATTCCATGAACATTAGGAATGTTGCGCCGTAAGGAACGAAACCACCGTGCAATGCGATACCGTTGATGATAGCAGTCATACCGAATTCGCGTACACCGTAGTGGATGTAGTTGCCAGAGAAGTCCTCCGTTTCTAGAGACTTAGAACCAGACCACATGGTCAGGTTAGAAGGCGCTAGGTCAGCAGAACCACCCATAAACTCAGGAAGCATTTGACCAAACGCTTCTAGTGCATTTTGCGATGCTTTACGTGATGCAATGTTCGCTGGGTTTGCTTGAAGATCGGCAATGATTTGGTTCGCTTTTTCTTCCCACTGTGCAGGAAGTTCGCCGTTTAGACGTCGTTTAAGCTCTGCCGCTTCAGCAGGGTAAGCTGCAGCGTATGCCTCGAATTTTTCATTCCAAGCTGCTTCTTTCGCGGCGCCCGCTTCTTTTGCATCCCACTCAGCGTAAACATCTGCCGGGATCTCAAATGGGCCGTACTCCCAACCTAGGTATTCACGAGCCGCTTGGATCTCATCGTGACCTAGTGGTGCACCGTGACAGTCGTGCGAACCAGACTTGTTAGGAGAACCGAAACCGATAATTGTTTTGGTACAGATAAGCGTAGGACGTGGGTCCGCTTTTGCTGCTTCAATTGCTGCGTTGATCGCGTCTGAGTCGTGACCATCGACTGCTGGGATTACATGCCAGCCGTACGCTTCAAAACGCTTAGGTGTATCGTCAGAGAACCAGCCTTCAACGTGACCGTCGATAGAAATGCCGTTGTCATCCCAAAACGCGATCAGTTTGCCTAGACCTAACGTCCCAGCAAGAGAGCATGCTTCATGCGAGATGCCTTCCATTAGACAGCCGTCACCCATGAACACATACGTAAAGTGGTCAACGATATCGTGACCTTCTTTGTTGAACTGTGCCGCTAGTGCTTTCTCTGCGATCGCCATACCAACAGCGTTAGTGATGCCTTGACCTAGAGGACCCGTTGTTGTCTCGATACCAGGCGCGTAGCCGTACTCTGGGTGACCTGGGGTTTTTGAGTGCAATTGACGGAAGTGTTTCAGATCGTCAATAGATAGCTCGTAACCGCTTAAGTGCAGTAGAGAGTAAATAAGCATTGACCCATGACCGTTTGACAGCACAAAGCGATCGCGGTCGGCCCACTCTGGGTTTGAAGGGTTATGGTTTAGGTGAGAGCGCCAAAGAACTTCAGCGATATCAGCCATACCCATTGGTGCGCCTGGGTGGCCTGAGTTAGCTTGTTGAACACCATCCATGCTTAGAGCACGAATTGCATTGGCAAGATGTTTACGAGACGACATGTCTGCTCCTGAGTACATTAAGCGAAACGAAAAGTAGGTCATAATTCTCTCAAAGCCCTGTTGGGTGTGCAAACGTTTTCCAGTCCAAAACCTCACAAATATTGCACCTTTCGCGCCAAATCGTTCGAAGTTCTTAAAATTATCAATAAATCAGGCAAACGTTTGGTTGTAACAAAAACCAAAAAAGAGCTTGTAATTCGAGCAATCAAATTTAGAATAGACGTCTAGATGTAGATACACCTACAAAAATTAGTATTAATTTGCGCTGGAGAGTTTATCATTCCCCAGTTTTAAACCAGATATAGTGGAGCTAACATGGCTAAGCACCTGTTTACTTCTGAGTCAGTATCAGAAGGTCATCCAGATAAAATTGCAGACCAGATTTCTGATGCGGTTCTTGACGCGATTCTAGAGCAAGATCCAAAGGCTCGTGTTGCATGTGAGACTTACGTTAAAACCGGTATGGTAATGGTGGGTGGTGAAATCACGACTTCAGCATGGGTAGACATCGAAGAGTTAACTCGTGAAACCGTTCGTGAAATCGGCTACGTACATTCAGATATGGGCTTTGACGCAGATTCTTGTGCGGTACTAAACACAATCGGTAAACAGTCGCCAGATATCAACCAAGGTGTTGATAAAGCTGACCCTAAAGAACAAGGTGCAGGCGACCAAGGCATCATGTTTGGTTACGCTTGTAACGAAACTGAAGTACTAATGCCAGCGCCAATTACTTACTCTCACCGTCTTGTTCAAAAGCAAGCAGAAGTTCGTAAAAACGGCACACTACCTTGGTTGCGTCCTGATGCAAAATCTCAGGTAACATTCCAATACGATCAAGGTAACATCGTTGGTATCGACGCGGTTGTTCTTTCAACTCAACACTGTGACTCAATCTCAACTTCAGACCTGCGTGAAGCGGTAATGGAAGAGATCATTAAGCCAGTGCTACCTTCTGAGTGGATCAACAAAGAAACAAACTTCTTCATTAATCCAACCGGTCGCTTCGTAATCGGTGGTCCTATGGGTGACTGTGGTCTAACTGGTCGTAAGATCATCGTAGATACCTACGGCGGCGCAGCTCGTCACGGTGGCGGTGCGTTTTCTGGTAAAGATCCATCAAAAGTTGACCGTAGTGCAGCATACGCAGCACGCTACGTAGCGAAAAACATCGTAGCGGCAGGCATGGCTGACCGTTGTGAGATCCAACTTTCTTACGCAATCGGTGTTGCTGATCCAACGTCTATCATGGTGGAAACGTTCGGTACTGAGAAAGTATCTCACGACATCATCATTGAAGCGGTTCGTCAATTCTTCGACCTACGTCCATACGGTCTACAAGAAATGCTTAACCTTCTTCAACCTATCTACAAGAAGACAGCGGCTTACGGTCACTTCGGTCGTGAAGAATTCCCGTGGGAAGCAACAGACAAAGCTGCACTTCTACGCGATTTCGCTGGCATCAAATAATCAAGCCATGCAAGAATCAATCAAGCCCTCGCCTATGGTGGGGGCTTTTTATTTTCAGCAACTTTTATCTAGTCATTTCGACTCATACCGCCCTGCGCCACAAAGCAGTCCTGTTTCTCCCTCATTTTTATACCGAATAAATTTTAAGCAATTATTTGTAAATTATCCCATCTCCGCCAATAGTTAAAATATTGTTAATTCCAATTTAAATAGAGACGTCGGATGCTGGCGACTGTGGAAGCAACACTTAAGTAAAGACATGAGTCAGGCATCTTTATGGCCGATACCAAACTAAGCCAATGCTCAGATGTAAACTTGAAAAAGTCGCTTCAAGTTTGACTGAACAAAAACCGCTGTCAGTTGGTATAAGCGGATAATGTGGGAATAAATCAAGGAGGAGTTATGCCTCGAACTGTTAATCCATCGGACTTCCACAACAAGCGAAAGGAAGTGCCAGACAACGAATACGCCAGAACCATACCGTGCAATACGGTCAATCTTTCTGCACCTTTTCATTGGCTAGCATTAGGTCTGCATGATTTCGTGCGAATGCCACTTATTAGTGCTTTCTATGGCATCTGTTTTATGGCAGCTGCGATAGGCATTGTTTTGCTCGTACAGTGGCAAGGCACACACTTGGTCGTCATGCCCAGTTTGATTGTTTACATGTTAATCGGTCCGTTTCTCGCGCTGGGCTTGTATGATGCCAGTTGGGAGAGAGAGCGCGGACACAAAGCAAGCTTGTTCCATTCAATGAAAGCGATCGGTCGTAACTCAACATCTCAATGGGCGTTCGCCGTGTTACTCGCAGTGTGTATGATATTTTGGATGCGCATTGCCGCTCTACTTCATGCGCTCTACCCTTCTGTTCAAGGGGCACCTTTAAGTGAGTTCCTACCCTTCCTTGTCATCGGCTCTTTAGTTGGCTTTGTTTTGGCTTGTGTGGTGTTTAGCATTTCAGCCTTTTCTATTCCGCTCATGATGGAGCGTCGCGTAGACATGATGACCGCTGTATTTACCAGCTTTAATGCCGTGAAATCCAACATTCCAGCAATGATTGTTTGGGCAGCGATCATCTGTGGCGGTATTCTTATCGGCTTTGCGACCTACGGGATCGGAATGTTGTTTACCATGCCAGTTCTAGGCTACGGTACATGGCACGCTTACCATGCCACCATCAAGAAAAAACACACACCATAATTAACTGATGCTATGATCTGGCCCTCGCAAATGCGGGGGCTTTTTTATTTGATTTATCGAGGTGAATTGTGGATATAGAACTCAGCTATAAAGCCAAGCAAGTGATGGCGGACTGTATCGCGATGGCGGAACAAGCTTTCAAACGTTCTTTCCCGATTCCAACAATCACCTTCGACGTTCGTGGGAAAGCGGCAGGAAAAGCCTACCTTCAATTAAATCAAGTACGCCTAAACTCTGTTTTATTTCGCGAAAACACCCAAGCATTCTTAGATGAAGTCATTCCTCATGAAGTAGCACACCTGATTACTTATCAGGTTTACGGGCGAGTTAGGCCTCACGGCAAAGAATGGAAAGGCGTCATGGAAGCCGTATTTAACGTACCAGCCAAAACCACTCACAGCTTTGAAGTAAAATCCGTTCAAGGTAAAACCTTTGAGTATCGTTGTGGTTGTATGACCTACCCTCTATCGATTCGCCGTCATAATAAAGTGCTGCGCAAAGAGGCGACGTACTCTTGTCAAAAATGCCGCCAACCACTTAACTTCACCGGTATTCAATTATCGTAGCCCTTACCTCATAGTGTTACTTGCGTTCCCAAAATAAAGATCGATTTGATCAAAACCTTCCCTTCGCCAACTATTGTTAACTTACTCATCACTAAAGCTATTTTATGCGTGTTATCATGAATAAAGTCATACTTTATAAAGACTTTTATCATGAAATACTTATTCTCTCTGTTGCTTATCGCGCTTTCTAGCACTGCGATTGCCGCGCCACCGAGCTCATTCTCTGCAGCCAAACGTGAGGCGGTCAAAATTTATCAAGACCATCCAACAAGCTTCTACTGTGGCTGTAACATTCAATGGCAAGGCAAGAAAGGCTTACCCGATTTAGCCTCTTGCGGCTACCAAGTCCGTAAACAAGAAAAACGGGCTGCACGAATCGAATGGGAGCATGTGGTTCCTGCGTGGCAATTTGGCCACCAGCGTCAATGCTGGCAAGATGGCGGACGTAAAAACTGTAAGAAAAAAGACAAAACTTTTCGTTTGATGGAAGCAGACTTGCACAACCTAACTCCTGCTATTGGTGAAGTAAACGGTGACCGTTCGAACTACAACTTCAGCCAATGGAACGGTATGGATGGCGTGAGTTATGGTCGCTGTGAGATGCAAGTGAACTTTAAGCAGCGTAAAGTCATGCCACCAGACCGTGCGCGTGGCTCAATTGCTCGTACCTATCTATACATGAGCAAAGAGTACGGTTTCAAACTGTCGAAGCAGCAAACGCAATTAATGAGTGCTTGGAACAAAACCTATCCTGTCGATAAATGGGAATGTGAGCGTGACGAGCGCATTGCAAAAGTACAGGGCAATCACAACCCATTTGTTCAAGAAGCCTGCCGCGCACTGTAACCTCCGACCTCGAAGCGTTTCAATTACTGATATTGAAACGCTTCTTGCCCCTTGTTTTTTCGGTGCAAAGCATCCATGTTAGGGTTTAAGTTTATTCTCTTGCTGGAAATCTCATGCGTACCCCTCGAATTTATCATCCAGAAACCATTCATCAACTTGGCTCACTTGCTTTAAGTGACGACGCAGCAGGCCATATCGGTCGTGTTTTGCGCATGAAAGAAGGCCAAGACGTTCTCCTTTTTGACGGCAGTGGCGCAGAGTTCCCAGCGGTTATCAGTGAAGTCAGCAAAAAATCAGTTTTGGTTAACATCACCGAGCGCGTAGAAAACAGTATTGAATCCCCTTTAGATCTGCACCTTGGTCAAGTCATTTCACGTGGCGATAAGATGGAGTTCACCATCCAAAAGTCTGTTGAACTTGGCGTCAATACCATCACTCCTCTGATTTCTGAACGTTGTGGTGTCAAGCTTGACCAAAAGCGTTTTGAGAAAAAACTCGCGCAATGGCAGAAAATCGCCATCAGTGCCTGTGAGCAATGTGGGCGTAATGTCGTGCCCGAAATTCGTCCAATTATGAGCTTGGAAGAGTGGTGTAAAGAAGAGTACGATGGTTTAAAGCTTAACCTTCACCCTCGTGCTAAATACTCAATCAACACTTTGCCAACCCCGGTTGAAAAAGTGCGCCTACTGATCGGTCCTGAAGGCGGTTTATCGTCTGAAGAAATCGAGATGACTCGAGAATACCAATTTGAAGAAACGCTACTCGGCCCTCGCGTTCTGCGTACCGAAACAGCGGCTCTGACAGCAATTACAGCCTTACAAGTTCGTTTCGGCGATCTTGGTTAAACGGAGAAAAATAATGATCAAACTCGGTATCGTAATGGACCCAATCTCGTCCATTAACATCAAAAAAGACTCTAGCTTTGCCATGATGCTTGAAGCGCAACGACGCGGCTATGAAATCCACTACATGGAAATGAATGATCTGCATCTCGATCAAGGCGTTGCCATTGCAGATACTAAAGTGGTAGAACTAAAAGAAGATCCAAACGGTTGGTACGAGTTCAAATCAGAGCAAACTATCGAACTGTCTGAGCTAGACGCGGTGCTAATGCGTAAAGATCCTCCGTTTGATACTGAATACATCTACGCGACTTACATCCTTGAGCGTGCAGAAGAACAGGGTGCACTGATCGTTAACAAGCCTCAAAGCTTACGTGATTGTAACGAAAAGCTGTTTACAGCATGGTTCCCAGAGCTGACACCTACAACGATCGTGACGCGAAAAGCAGAAAAAATTAAAGAATTTCGTGAAAAACATGGTGATGTCATCCTGAAACCGCTTGATGGTATGGGTGGCGCGTCCATCTTCCGTGTAAAAGAAAACGATCCAAACGTCTCTGTAATCATCGAGACATTGACTAACCACGGTCAAAACTACGCAATGGCACAAACCTTCGTGCCAGACATCAGCAACGGTGACAAACGTATCCTAGTGGTAGATGGCGAACCTATGCCTTACTGTCTAGCACGCATTCCTGCTAAAGGCGAAACGCGCGGCAACCTAGCCGCTGGTGGTACTGGTGAAGCTCGTCCGCTAAGCGAAACCGACCTCAAAATTGCGCAAACCGTTGCTCCGACACTGAAAGAAAAAGGCCTTATCTTTGTTGGCCTTGACGTAATTGGCGACAAGCTAACAGAAATCAACGTCACCAGCCCAACCTGTATTCGCGAAATTGAAGCAGCTTTTGATATCTCAATCACAGGCAAGCTGATGGATGCGATTGAGCGTCGAGTAAAAGGCGAATAACTCAAACTGTATTACAGTTAATAGAGAGCGTAGTACATTAACTTAAGCAAACTCATGCACATACCTAGATGTAAATTGTATGATGTTTGCTTAAGGGCATTTACGAGAGTTAAGGGTCAGTATGAGTATGAATCTCACAAATCACTTTTTGGTTGCCATGCCTGGGATGAAAGATCCGTACTTTCAAAACAGCGTGATCTACGTTTGTGAGCACAACGAAGACGGCGCTATGGGGCTGATGATCAATGCTCCTGTTGATATCACCGTCGGCAACATGCTCAAGCAGGTGGAAGTTCAGCCAGTACACCCGCGCCTATTTGAAGCCAGTCTAGATAGACCAGTTTATAATGGCGGCCCAATCTCGGAAGATCGTGGCTTTATTTTGCATAAACCCAAAGATTACTACGAGTCCAGCGTCCAAATGACCGATGACCTCGCGGTAACCACTTCGCGTGATATTCTGTCGGTGTTAGGAACAGAAGCAGAACCAAGTGATTACTTAGTGGCACTTGGCTACTCCGGTTGGAGTGCAGGCCAATTAGAAAGTGAGCTGGTCGAAAACTCTTGGCTCACCATTGAAGCGACGCCTGAAATTATCTTTAATACACCAATCAACGAGCGTTGGAAGAAAGCGGTCGAAAAGCTGGGTATCGACCCAAGTCACCTTTCAGCAGACTCTGGACATGCTTAGTCCAAATATACAGTTACATTAGATAGAGACACCTTATGTCACGCACAATTATGGCTTTTGACTTTGGAACCAAAAGCATTGGTAGCGCTATTGGCCAAGAAATTACTGGTACAGCTTCCCCATTAAAAGCCTTTAAAGCCAATGACGGTATTCCAAACTGGGACGATATCGAAAAGCAAATCAAAGAGTGGCAACCAGATTTGCTAGTGGTCGGTTTACCGACCGATCTGCATGGTAAAGACCTTGAGACCATAACCCCTCGTGCACGAAAATTTGCTAAGCGTCTGCAAGGCCGATACGGATTGCCTGTTGAGCTGCATGATGAGCGTTTATCTACTGCAGAAGCTCGTGCGGAGTTGTTCAGCATGGGCGGCTACAAAGCCCTATCGAAAGGTAATGTTGACTGCCAGTCAGCGGTGGTGATTCTAGAAAGCTGGTTTGAAGCCCTTTGGGGTGAGTAAACACTTCAAGCACAATGAAAAAAGGTTGGCTTCTGCCAACCTTTTTTGTTTCTGGATTGGATTAATCCATATCGATCTTAACGTTTGCCAAACTGCCCGTAGAGAATGCTTCACCACGCTGCGTTTTCAACATCAGGCGCAGATCATTCGCTGAGTCGGCACTATGTAGTGCATCCTCTTCGCTGATCTTACCTTGCATCACTAACTTATAAAGAGATTGATCGAACGTCAGCATACCAAACTCATTTGAGCGAGCCATGGTTGACTTCAACTCATGTAAATCTCCGCGACGAATCAAATCCGACACACGTGGGCTATTTAGCAAGATCTCAAATACACCATGACGTCCCTGCCCATTTTTATCTCGGATCAGCTGCTGACCAACCACGCCTTTTAGGTTCATCGACAAATCGAACAAGAATTGTTCTTTTTGATCTTTCGGTACCAAGTGAAGAATGCGCTCTAACGCTTGGTTTGCATTGTTGGCGTGCAACGTTGCCATACACAGGTGACCCGTTTCGGCGAAGGTCATCGCGTATTCCATTGTTTCACGGCTACGGATCTCACCAATCAAAATCATATCTGGTGCTTGGCGCAGCGAGTTTTTAAGCGCAACTTCATAGCTTTCCGTATCTAACCCAACTTCACGTTGAGTCACGATACAGCGCTTGTGTTCATGCACGAACTCGATCGGATCTTCGACCGTCAAAATGTGCCCGGTTTTATTGCTGTTTCGATAGCCTGTCATCGCCGCCATGGTGGTCGATTTACCCGATCCAGTAGCACCGACCACCAGCACCAAACCACGCTTAGCTATCGCCAAATCTTGCAACACTAACGGTAACTTTAACTGCTCAAAAGTAGGAATATTAGTTTCAATACGACGAATCACTGCGCCTGGTAACTCGCGTTGAAAAAAGGCACTCACACGGAAGCGGCCACAATCTCTCACAATGGCAAAATTCGACTCGCGACTTTTACGAAATTCCTGACGCCGATCTGGTTCCATAGCGCTGTCGAGTAATGCAGCCACATCACTCTCGGTGAGTTTTTCCCCTTGCGGACGCAATTCGCCATCCACACGAAATAGAATTGGCGCTCCAACCGTGATGTAAAGATCCGACGCTTTCAGCGCCAACATGCCTTCGAGAAATTTATCTAGATCCATCTTCCGTATTCACCATTATCTGTATGAACGTTACGAGAATTGCTGCACTTCTAATCCGATCTTACTATCGACCTCTTCACGAGCAACCATGCCTTGCGCCATTAACTGACGAGCATTTTGCTCCATGGTTTGCATGCCGTGAGCCGCACCTGTTTGAATGACCGAATACATCTGCGCGACTTTGTCTTCGCGGATCAAGTTGCGAATCGCAGGCGTTGCCATCATAATTTCATGGCATGCAATACGGCCACCACCATTACGCTTCAGAAGCTTTTGCGCGATAACCGAACGAAGGGACTCAGATAGCATCGAGCGAACCATATCTTTATCACTACCAGGAAACACATCGATAATACGGTCAATGGTTTTTGCCGCCGAGCTGGTATGTAACGTGCCGAACACTAAGTGCCCCGTTTCCGCCGCCGTTAACGCAAGGCTGATGGTTTCTTTGTCACGCATCTCACCAACCAGAATGACATCCGGGTCTTCACGCAATGCGCTGCGCAGTGCGTTTTGGAAACTATGGGTGTCACGGTGAACTTCACGCTGGTTGATCAAACATTTATTGTTGTTGTGAACAAATTCAATCGGATCTTCAATTGTGAGTACGTGCTTGTTGTGATTACGGTTAATGTAGTCAACAATGGCTGCTAAGGTCGTCGATTTACCTGAACCTGTTGGGCCAGTGACCAGAACTAAGCCTTTTTCAGCGTTCGCAATTTTTTTGAAGATCTCTGGCGCTTCTAGCTCTTCCAGAGTTGGAATGCTACTTGGAATGGTACGGAATACTGCCGCACAACCGCGAGATTGGTTGAAAGCGTTGACACGGAAACGGCCAACGTTATGCAACTCAAAAGAGAAATCGACTTCGAGTTTTTCTTCGAACTCACTGCGTTGGGCATCGTTCATGATTTCGAAAACCAAACGATGCACTTCTTGGTGTGTAAACGCTGGAATGCCTAGTTTTCTCACATCCCCATCAATACGAACCATTGGTGGGACACCTGCAGAAAGATGTAGATCCGAGGCATTATGTTTTACACTAAAATCCAGTAACTCAGTGATATCCATTTAAAATCCTTAAGTCTAAAGTACAGCTATGAGTAGTATTCAACAAAATATTGAACATATCACCTCTCAAATTCGATATGACGAGCAAAAATGTGGTCGAACTCCAGAGTCAGTGCAACTTCTAACGGTAAGCAAAACTAAACCTGTCGAGGCAATTCTCGAAGCCTACCAAGCGGGACAAACCGCCTTTGGTGAAAACTACGTCCAAGAGGGCGTCAGTAAAGTTCAGCACTTTGCCGAGCATTATCCAGATAATCGAATCGAATGGCACTTCATTGGCCCGATTCAGTCGAATAAATCGCGACTTGTTGCCGAACATTTCGATTGGGTTCACACCATCGATCGAACCAAGATTGCTCAACGCCTGAATGATCAGCGTCCAAGCGAACTTAAACCGCTACAAGTTCTGATTCAGGTTAACACCAGTGGTGAGGCATCTAAGTCTGGTGTCACTGAAGCGGAAGTATTCGAGCTGGCGGAGTTGATTTCTCGCCTACCTAACCTCACTTTAAGAGGGTTGATGTCGATTCCTGCCAACGTGTCTGACTACGAATCACAACTCCGTGAATTTCAGAAGTTGGCTACGTTGAAGCAAACACTCGAAGCACAGTTCCCGGAAATCGATACATTATCAATGGGAATGAGTGGTGATATGACCGCTGCAATCGAAGCTGGTAGTACAATGGTTCGTATTGGAACCGCTATTTTCGGCGCACGAGACTACAGCTAAATCAACAAAACGCTCACTCGCGACATAAGTTATGTCGCCAATCGTTAGAGCGTAAATGCGCAATCATCTTACTCGCCAATAGGAGCAGTAAGTAACAGCGGCGCCATTATACACCTGAGCGCACAACAAATTCTAAATATCATGATGGAAATCAGACAAATGGAACATAAAAAAATCGCCTTCATTGGTGCTGGCAACATGGTGAGAGCCATTGTTTCCGGCTTGGTTGCTAACGGATACCCAGCGCAAAACATTACCGCGACGGCTCCTTCAGAGGCTCGCCGCCTTCTGCTAGAACAAGATTTTGGCATCCGTACCACCAGCGATAACATCCAAGCTGCGACCGAGGCGGATGTGGTGGTATTGTCTGTAAAACCGCAAATGATGGCGGATGTCTGTAAACCACTGCAATCGATCGATTTCACTAATAAACTGGTGATTTCTATTGCCGCAGGCATCAACTGTTCACGATTGGATGATATGCTAGCCACCAAATTGAACTTGGTTCGTGTTATGCCAAATACGCCATCACAACTTGGATTGGGTATGAGTGGGTTGTTCGCACCAACTCATGTAACCGAGCACGACAAAGCTTTTGCCGCAGAGTTAATGGAAGCGGTCGGTAAAGTATGTTGGGTTGAGCAAGAGTCTGGCATCAATAATGTGATTGCCGCAGCGGGCAGTGCTCCAGCATACTTCTTCCTGTTTATGGAAGCGATGCAAGCAGAAGCGATTGCGCAAGGCTTTGATAAAGAGACCGCTCGACTATTGGTTCAGCAAGCTGCACTGGGCGCGGCCAGTATGGTGGTTAGCAACCCAGAAACTGAGCTATCGACCCTGCGTGAGAACGTAACTTCGAAAGGTGGGACAACGGCAGAAGCACTGCGTACATTCAACGAACATCAACTTTCAGATATTGTCGCTAAAGCCATGCAAGCTGCTGTGGCTCGCGCGGAAGAAATGGAAAAACTGTTTTAATTATTTGGATGAACTCCGTTTAGTATCATCCATCACTTGTTAAGGGTACCTTATGAATTCAATGAGTTTTCTCATCTCAACCCTATTTGACCTGTACATCATGGTCGTAATTTTGCGAATTTGGTTGCAAGCTGCGCGCGCAGACTTCTACAACCCATTCTCGCAATTTATAGTAAAAGCGACTCAGCCGGTCATTGGTCCATTGCGCCGCGTTATCCCTTCCGTGGGGAATATTGACCTAGCAACCGTGTTGTTTGCCTACGTGTTGTGTGTGCTTAAATTTGTCGTGCTTATCCTAATAGCTTCGAACGGTTCCGTCTCTTTCAGTGCTGACTTCTTATTCTTGGGCTTATTATCATTAATCAAAGCCGCAGGTGGCCTATTGTTCTGGGTACTATTGATCCGTGCAATTTTGAGCTGGGTAAGCCAAGGCCGCAGCCCTATCGAGTACGTATTCCATCAACTGACCGAGCCAATGTGCGCTCCAATCCGTCGTATTCTTCCGGCTATTGGTGGTCTTGATTTAAGCGTACTGGTGTTATTTATCGGCTTGCAGTTCGCGAACTTCTTAATGGGCGATATCATTGGTCCAATTTGGTTCCAGCTATAATGTCAGCTGCAGTTTGGCAAGATGGTGAGGACATCATCCTGAAGCTCTATATTCAACCTAAAGCTAGCCGCGATAAAATCGTTGGCTTGCATGGTGAAGAGCTAAAAATCGCCATTACTGCTCCACCTGTCGATGGCAAAGCTAATGCACACCTAACTAAGTTCTTAGCCAAGCAGTTTAAAATCGCTAAGGGCTTGGTTCACATAGAAAAAGGTGAATTAGGACGGCACAAACAAATTCGGATAGAATCGCCTACCCAGATACCGACAGAAATTAAAGCCATCTTATGATGGCTTTTTATTTACGATTTTGTACCACACTTACTAATACCAACGACTGAGTACGCATTTTTTACCCCTGACCAAGGTAAAATTGCAGCTATGGTTGTTTTATAACAAGTGCTTTGAGGAAGTAACAATGAGCAAATGGATTACCGCATTACTGATTAGCCTGTTGTCGTTACCAAGCTTCGCCGATCAGTTTAAAAATATGAAAGATATCGAAGTACACTATGTCGCGTTTAACTCAACATTCCTAACACCCAAAGTCGCACGTAGCTACGATATCAAACGTAATGGATACCTCGCTGTGGTTAATATTAGCGTGTTAGATAGAGCTTCATTGGGTAAGCCAGCATTAGAAGCAAAAATTGCTGGACGCGCGAAGAACCTTATCGGCCAAACTCAGACCTTGACCTTTCGTGAAGTCAAAGAAGGCAATGCGATATACTATTTAGCCGAACTGCCAATTACCCACGAAGAAACTTTTACTTTCGATATTGACGTAAAAGCTGGAAACAAAGGCTCAGGTAAGCTTAAATTCACCCAGAAGTTTTATGTTGAAGAGTAATTGGGTTGTGATGTTCCAAAAGCTTTTGGATCTAAGCAGGCTAAAAACCACTTATTAGTTAAAGAATATCTAGAGGAGAACGATTTGTTCTCCTCTATCACTATTAAAAGAGATTCCCATGAAAAAAATTGTGCTAGCAACTGGTAACCAAGGCAAAGTTCGTGAAATGGCAGATTTGTTGTCTGACTTCGGCTTTGAAGTATTAGCGCAAAGTGAATTCAATGTATCGGAAGTAGCTGAAACGGGTACAACTTTCATTGAAAACGCAATCATTAAAGCTCGCCATGCCGCACAAGAAACAGGGCTTCCTGCGATTGCAGATGACTCTGGCTTAGAAGTCGATTTCTTAAAAGGCGCTCCGGGCATTTACTCTGCACGTTACGCAGGCGAGAGCGCATCTGATCAAGAGAATCTAGAAAAATTGCTAGCGGCAATGGAAGGCGTACCAGAAGCAGAGCGTACAGCACGTTTCCACTGTGTATTAGTCCTCATGCGTCACGAGAACGACCCAACGCCTATCGTCTGTCACGGTAAATGGGAAGGCCGAATTCTAACTGAAGCACACGGTGAAAATGGCTTTGGCTACGACCCAATCTTCTTTGTTCCTGAAGACAACTGTGCGTCAGCCGAACTTGAACCTGCACGTAAGAAACAACTGTCTCACCGCGGTAAAGCGCTCAAGTCGTTGTTTGCTCAACTGTCTGAGCAAGTGTCTCAGTAATCACGAGCGAATTAGACCATGTTAACGCCCCCAGCACTCAGCTTGTATGTACACATCCCGTGGTGTGTGCAAAAGTGCCCGTATTGCGACTTTAACTCTCACGCGCTCAAAACCGAGATTCCAGAAGAAGAGTACATCAGTGCCCTTTTAGAAGATTTGGATACCGACATTGAGAAATACCGACTTAACGAAGCGCCACGTCCACTGCATTCAATCTTCATTGGTGGTGGTACGCCGAGTTTGATTTCGGCAGAAGGTATCGAGCGTCTACTTAAGGGCATTGAAGCGCGTATTCCGTTCAAGCCTGAAATCGAAATTACCATGGAAGCGAACCCAGGCACCATCGAAGCAGAGCGTTTTGTTGGCTACCGTAAAGCCGGGGTAACGCGTATCTCTATCGGCGTGCAAAGCTTTGAGCAGCAGAAGCTTGAGCGTTTGGGGCGCATTCACGGCCAAGACGAAGCCGTCAATGCTGCTAAGCTGGCGCACCAAATCGGTTTGAACAGCTTTAACCTCGATCTCATGCACGGCTTACCTGATCAAAGCATCGAACAAGCCTTGGCAGATTTGGACAAAGCGATTGAGTTGGCACCGCCGCACTTGTCTTGGTATCAGCTGACCATCGAACCAAACACCATGTTTTACTACAAGCCACCAACGCTACCTGACGATGATGACTTGTGGGATATTTTCGAGCTCGGACACCAAAAACTTGCAGCTGCGGGTTATGTGCAGTATGAAATCTCCGGTTACAGTAAGCCGGGCTATCAGTGTCAGCACAACCTCAACTACTGGCGCTTTGGTGATTACCTTGGTATCGGTTGTGGCTCTCATGGCAAACTCAGTTTTACCGACGGACGTATTATTCGAACGACAAAGGTAAAACACCCGCGAGGCTATTTAGCGGCTTATCAAAATATGGTCAAACCTTATCTGCATACAGAACATGTCGTCCTGGATGAAGATCGTCCATTCGAGTTCTTTATGAACCGATTCCGCTTAATCGAAGCCTGTCCGAAGCAAGATTATGTAGACACTACGGGCTTACCGCTCAGTACGATTCAAGAAACCATCAACTGGGCGATAGAAATGGGCTACCTGAGTGAAACGCCTACCCACTGGCAAATTACTGAAAAAGGGAAGCTCTTCCTTAATGATTTGCTCGAAGCCTTTATGGCCGAAGAAAGCGAAGAGTAACGCAACCCCAAAACAAAAAAAGCCTCTCAATTGAGAGGCTTTTTATTTAGAAACTGTGCCGTCCTAAATAAGGTTGACACATTTCCAACATTAGAAAATTGAACGGCCAATTCGCTCTGAGAGCAGCTCAAGCGCCTTAGTACCCGCAAGCGAGTTACCTGAAGGATCAAGCTCTGGAGACCATACTGAAATGGTCATTTCACCAGGTACTACCGCGATAATGCCACCACCAACACCAGACTTACCAGGCATACCAACGCGATAAGCAAACTCGCCCGCGCCATCATACAAGCCACACGTTGCTAACAGTGCATTAAGTTGTTTGGTTTGCACAGGAGAAACTACAGGCTTACCCGTTTGTACCGATGTGCCCTTGTTTGCTAAATAGCTAAACGTTTTAGCCAAATCGACGCAACTCATCTTCAGCGCACAAGCGTGGAAGTAATTTTGTAGTACTGGAATCACTTCATTTTCGAAGTTGCCAAACGAACGCATGAGATATGCAATCGCCGCATTACGGTCACCATGCATCATTTCGGATGCCGCAACGACTTTGTCATACACAATATGGGTATCACCAGAAAGCTGACGCACAAATTCCAACAGGCGCTGACGAGGTGCAGATAAGCGAGTTTGTAACAAATCTGCCACTACTATCGCTCCAGCATTTATAAATGGATTACGAGGAATACCTTGCTCCATTTCTAGCTGGATTAGCGAATTAAATGCCTGCCCCGAAGGCTCTTTTCCCACTCGAGACCAAATTTCTTCTTGCTTGTACAAGCACATCGCTAACGTCAAGCTCAATGCTTTTGAAATAGATTGGATAGAGAAAGGTTCATCGGCATCACCCGCCTTAATAACCTCACCTTCGTTGGTGTATACCGCAATACCTAACTTGTTGCTGGGTACTTTTGCCAGAGCAGGAATGTAATCAGCCACTTTACCTTGGCCGATTAAAGGGCGTACTTCCGCCAAAATATCTGTCAAAATTTCCACTGTCGGTTTCATTCTCTACCTTCTATTTACAAGAGAACTCGTTGAGCTCAGAGGTAAAAAAAGCCAACGTGTCGTTGGCTTTTCCATAGGGTTCGTTCGACTCAAGTCGATTATGGTTTTACTGCCACAATAATATTGCGGTTGATAGATTGATCAACACGGTGAAGATAACCGATGTAAGGCTCTTCTGAAAGTACCTTCCAACCTTGCTCTTCAAATAATGCCGCGACATCTTTCCATTTCAATGTGAATTCATTGAAAGACAACACCACTGAACCTTGCTTTTTCAATACCACTTTCCATGCAGGCAGAGCCTCTTTTAAAAGCTCTAGTGGACTACGGTTCAGTTTGCTGTCCTTGGCATTTTTGCTGCCGTGCTGCACGCCATAAGGCAGATCAGACACCATCACATCAACTGAGTTCTTTTTCACGACTTGATCAGCGATACGAGTATCAGCCGAATACAGCTTCATAAACTGAAGATTGCCTTGGTTGTAATCTTCTTTATTTGCTGCAGCTTCAACCACGAAACCATCCGCCACTTTCTTGCCACCCGCAGTGCGCTTTTCTTTGCTCACTTTGTGCTTAAAGCGGCCATTCTTCATGAACTTAACAATAAAGGTCTGGATCTCTTGCACCCACTTGGCGTTGATCTCAACCCCTACCACGTTCAAACCGTGGATCAAGCCTTCAAATAAGGTTGTACCTTTACCACACATTGGATCCATTAAGGTCAGTTGTTCACTTCCCGTATTGGACGCACTAATGCCGATATTCACCATCAAACGGGTAAACTGCTCATTTGTTTTCCCGGTGTAGCGCAAAATCTGGCTCATGCTTTCCGGGAAAGTGTTAAATACGGGCGCTTGAACTGGTCGAAGTAAACCATCTTCGCGCACTTCAAATAGCGCATAGTAAATCGAAGAGGCTGCGATTCTTCGCGCCTGCTCATCGGTTAGCGCTTCCAGACAAGAAAACACCAACGCAGCAGGTAAGCCAACGTCTTTACTACCAATTTCTGTCACATCCACGTCTTGTGAAGCTAAAATTGCTTTTAGTTCAGAACAGGCAATGGTCATTGCGCTATCAAAGTAAATTCGGTTATGACCCGGATTCGCTAATATCGCGTAATGGTACATCCCATGAACTCCTCTGGTTACGCAATACGCTTATATTTGATATCCCAAACACCGTGACCAA
The DNA here is from genome assembly GCF_033339955.1 of Vibrio sp. 1731. Taxonomy (NCBI): domain Bacteria; kingdom Pseudomonadati; phylum Pseudomonadota; class Gammaproteobacteria; order Vibrionales; family Vibrionaceae; genus Vibrio; species Vibrio sp. 1731. The sequence continues at coordinate 268,686 of NZ_JAWOVO010000007.1, forward strand.
GACGGTGACCACGAGCTTCAAACTTCGTTAGCGGGCGATCGTCTGGACGAGGAACGAAATCACCATCTTTAGCAATGTTTTCGAAACCTGGCGCTTGGTTCATCACTTCAATCATGTGCTCTGCGTAGTTTTCCCAGTCGGTCGCCATGTGGAAAATACCTTCATTAGGGATAAGCTTCTCACGCACCATTTCCGCAAAACCTAATTGAACAATACGACGCTTGTGGTGACGCTTCTTATGCCAAGGGTCTGGGAAGAACAATTGCAGTGTCGATAAGCTGCCATTTGGGATCATGTGTTCGAATACTTCTACCGCATCGTGACACATTACACGCAGGTTAGTAATTCCCGCTTCGCGAGCATCGGCAAGACAAGCACCAACGCCTGGGCTATGAACTTCGATACCGATGAAGTTTTTCTCTGGCGCGTTCTTTGCCATTTCAACCAATGAAGCACCCATACCAAAACCGATCTCAAGCACTACTGGGCTATCGTTGCCAAACACCTCTTTCCAATCGAGAAGTTCAGCTTTGAAGTCAATACCCATCGTAGGCCAGCATTCATTCATCGCGCTCTCTTGACCTTTAGTCAAACGCCCTTCACGGCGTACAAAGCTGCGGATTTTGCGGATCAGCTTTCCGTCTTCGTTGTATTCGTTAGTGGTTACTTCACTCATTGATTTTGCCTGCACATTGATTAATCAAAGCGGGGATTATCCAAAGAATTTACTTAGGTGCAAGTATTTGTTGAGCTCTTGGTCTATGGCAACCCAAAAGCAACGAAACACCTCTTTATATCCCTACTGTTTATCCGTTGTACTTCTTGCCCATTATGTGGTGCAATTTTGCACCTAACCAATAATAGAATACAGAGCAAGTCGTGACACCTTTCGCCAGTGCCATCCTAGAATGGTATGACGCATATGGAAGAAAAGATCTTCCGTGGCAACAAAATAAGACCGCATACAGTGTCTGGTTGTCTGAAATTATGCTTCAGCAAACTCAGGTCACTACGGTTATTCCGTATTACCAACGTTTCTTGGAGCGCTTTCCAACCGTAATCGATCTTGCCAATGCTGAGCAAGATGAAGTCCTACACCTTTGGACTGGCTTAGGGTATTACGCCCGAGCCCGTAACCTTCACAAAGCAGCACAAGAGGTCGCCTCTACATACAATGGTGAGTTTCCTCTTGATATAGAGAAAATGAACGCCCTACCGGGGATTGGTCGCTCTACTGCTGCCGCCATTTTATCGTCTGTGTATAAACAACCACACGCGATTCTTGATGGTAACGTGAAGCGCACCCTATCCCGCTGTTTCGCAGTTGCAGGATGGCCAGGACAAAAAAAGGTTGAAAACCAGCTGTGGGAAATTGCCGAAACGCATACCCCACAAACGGATGTAGATAAGTATAACCAGGCAATGATGGACATGGGCGCAATGGTCTGCACTCGCAGCAAACCCAAATGTAGCCTCTGCCCTGTTGCTGACCTGTGTGTGGCAAAACAACAAGGTAATGTGCTCGACTACCCGGGCAAAAAACCGAAGAAAGATAAACCAATCAAGCAAACTCGTTTCGTGATGCTTCACCACAACACCGAAAATGGTCATGAGGTGTGGTTGGAGCAAAGACCACAAACAGGCATTTGGGGTGGCTTATTCTGCTTCCCACAAACCGAACATGTGGATGCAGAAAGCGACATTGAATTGCTACTGGATCAACGCGGCATTCAAGCCAGCAATATCAAACAGAAGCAAACACTGATTACCTTTCGTCATACATTCAGCCATTACCACCTAGATATCACGCCAATTTTGATTGATTTATCAAAGCAACCGGACGTGATAATGGAAGGCAACAAAGGTCTTTGGTATAACTTATCTAAACCTGAAGAAGTCGGTTTAGCCGCGCCAGTAAAACTATTGCTGGAAACGCTACCCCACGAACTTCGTTAATTGAATACAAGGAGTCATTATGAGCCGCACTGTATTTTGTGCTCGACTAAAGAAAGAAGGCGAAGGTCTAGACTTTCAACTTTACCCTGGTGAACTAGGTAAACGCATTTTCGACAACATCTCGAAAGAAGCGTGGGCTCAGTGGCAACACAAACAAACCATGTTGATCAACGAGAAGAAACTCAACATGATGGATCCAGAACACCGCAAACTGATCGAAACAGAAATGGTAAATTTCCTCTTTGAAGGAAAAGACGTTCATATCGAAGGTTACACACCTCCGAGCGAATAAAGTCGCTTGAGTTAAACAATGACATCACAACCATTTGTGGTGTCATTTTTCTATTACCTTCAATAACTCTGATACTTATGAAAAAAATTGTCTTTATTGCTGCCGCACTTTTAATGGCAGGCTGTAGCCGTGAATTCGTCGAAAAGATTTATGACGTCAACTACGAGCCAACAAACCGTTTTGCCAATAACTTAGCTGAGCTACCAGGACAATTTGAAAAAGATACTGCGGCGCTAGATGCCTTAATCAATAGCTTTTCAGGCAATATTCAAAAGCGCTGGGGTAAAAAAGAAATCAAGTACGCTGGCAAGAGTAATTACGTTAAGTACATCGATAACTACCTTAGCCGCGCCGAGGTCGACTTTCGCAAAGGCGTGATCACGATAGAGACCGTATCACCGACCGAGCCCCAAAAACACCTAAAAGACGCGATTGTCACCACCTTATTAACACCAGACGATCCCGCGCACGTCGACTTATTCTCCTCTAAAGGTATCACGTTAGAGGGGCAACCATTCCTGTATAAACAAGTTGTCGACCAAGACAATAAGCCAATTCAATGGTCTTGGCGGGCAAACCGATTTGCGGAATACCTCATCGCAAATAAAATAAAAACCAAAAATGTAGATTTCAAGAAAGCGTATTACGTCGAAATTCCCATGGTTGAAGACCACTTTTCAACACGCAGCTACCAATACGCCGATATCGTGCGTCGAGCTTCCAAGAAATACGACATTCCAGAAGACTTGATATACGCCATTATTAAAACCGAGAGCAGTTTCAACCCATACGCGGTAAGTTGGGCAAATGCATATGGCCTAATGCAAGTTGTACCTAAAACAGCGGGACGAGATGTGTTCAAACTCGTGAAAAAGCGCTCGGGCCAACCAAGCCCTGAATATTTGTTTAATCCAGAAAACAACATAGATACTGGTACTGCGTATTTCTATATCTTAAAAAATCGTTATTTAAGAGAAGTCCGCCACCCTACCTCTCTCGAGTACAGCATGATTTCAGCTTACAATGGCGGTACTGGAGGAGTTTTAAACACATTTCATCGCAGTGATCGCAAACGCGCAATGCAAGATCTTAATTCATTGCAACCCAACCAAGTTTATTGGGCGTTAACCAAGAAACACCCGAACGCAGAAGCGCGTCGCTACCTAGAAAAAGTTACAAATTTCAAAAAGGAATTTAACTCGAAGCAAACTTTGTAGTGACAGTTGAATAAAAAGCGTTCGAACAACCACTTTTTTGAAATTATTTAAAAAAAGTGGTTGACGCAACGCGGGAAAATCCGTTTAATAGCGCTCCGTTGCCCGGATAGCTCAGTCGGTAGAGCAGAGGATTGAAAATCCTCGTGTCGGTGGTTCGATTCCGCCTCCGGGCACCAC
>NZ_JAWOVO010000008.1:0-263239 GCF_033339955.1 Vibrio sp. 1731
GCGGCACTGAAATACGTAGACAGCCACCGCGCAGAGCTGGGTGCATTCCAGAACCGTTTCAACCACGCAATCAGCAATTTGGACAACATTAACGAGAACGTGAATGCGTCGAAGAGCCGTATCAAAGATACTGACTTCGCGAAAGAAACGACGGCAATGACCAAGTCACAAATTCTATCGCAAGCGTCAAGCTCAATCCTTGCGCAAGCGAAACAAGCGCCAAACTCAGCGCTAAGTCTGCTAGGTTAATTTCAAACCTAAGATGAGAACCTCATTGGCTCGTGGTGAGAGATGAGCGAGTAAACCCAGCTTCGGCTGGGTTTTTTTCTGTCTTTTGGGGCCCCAGGATTTCTGCGAATCACGACATTAGAGCTTCATCACATTTCAGTAAGCCAAAGAAAATAATCGCAAAAAATTGAAAATTTCTTCTAAAGGATATTCATCGGTCGCCGTTAAAGGGACTGAGAGAAATGAGATGTACCTAAGTGAGGTGAGAGACACGACGGTACATTCACTAAAGCCTTAAGGAGATCAATTATGGCGATTAACGTTAATACTAACGTTTCTGCGATGACTGCACAGCGTTACCTAAACCAGGCAGCTGACGGTCAACAAAAATCTATGGAGCGTTTGTCTTCGGGTTATAAAATCAATAGCGCGAAAGACGATGCTGCAGGTCTACAGATTTCAAACCGTTTGAATGCACAAAGCCGTGGCCTAGATATGGCAGTGAAAAACGCAAACGACGGTATTTCTATTGCACAGGTTGCTGAAGGTGCAATGAATGAATCTACCAACATCCTACAACGTATGCGTGATCTTTCGCTTCAATCGGCGAACGGCTCTAACTCAAAAGCAGAACGTGTAGCGATCCAAGAAGAAGTAACAGCGCTAAACGACGAGCTAAACCGTATTGCTGAAACTACCTCTTTCGGTGGTAACAAGCTTCTAAACGGTACTTACGGTACTCAATCTTTCCAAATCGGTGCGGACTCAGGTGAAGCCGTGATGCTTTCTATGGGTAACCTACGCTCAGACACTTCAGCAATGGGTGGTAAGAGCTACGCAGCAGAAGAGGGTAAAGACGCATCTTGGACTGTTGGTGAGAAAACAGAGTTCAAAATGAGCTACACCAACAAGCAGGGTGAAGAGAAAGAGCTATCAATCAGCGCTAAGCAAGGCGATGATATTGAGCAGCTAGCGACATACATCAACGGTCAAAACGATGATGTAAAAGCCTCTGTTGGCGAAGATGGCAAACTACAAGTATTTGCTTCTTCTCAAAAAGTTGAAGGTGATGTTGAGTTTTCTGGCAACCTAGCAGACGAGATCGGCTTTGGTGGCCCGAAAGACGTAACAGTGAAAGACATCGACGTAACCACAGTAGCTGGCTCTCAAGAAGCAGTAGCGGTTATCGACGGTGCTCTTAAGTCCGTAGACAGCCAACGAGCTTCACTCGGTGCTTTCCAAAACCGCTTCAACCACGCAATCAGCAACCTAGACAACATTAACGAGAACGTTAACGCGTCTAAAAGCCGTATTAAAGATACTGATTACGCGAAGGAAACCACTGCGATGACTAAGTCGCAAATTCTTCAGCAAGCAAGTACTTCAATCCTGGCTCAAGCGAAGCAGTCTCCATCTGCAGCGCTAAGCTTGTTGGGCTAAGTGGTAAACCCAGCCTGAGGTCAACACCTTAGTGCTGGGGCACCAAAGCGATAGATTCTATCGTTAGCCCATAAGGTGGAAGGGAGATTGTAATGGATATATCCTCCTACGCATCGAACATCCAGCCTTACGGCACGCCAAATGGCACAAAGTTTGCAAATAAAAATGGCAATGATATAGGCACGTCTAGCCCAGCAAATTCAAATGGTGAGATTTCGCCGCAAAAAGCGAAAAACACCGAATACGACTTCTCTGTTCAAGCTGCGCTCGAGATGGCTGAAAGCCGTCAAGAACTGAACAAAGAAGAACGTGAAAAATTGGTCGCGCAAATGAATGAATTTGTCACGTCCATAAACAAAGGAGTCGCATTTCGAGTGGATGAAGAATCCGGACGAGATGTGGTGACGATTTATGAAGCCAATACCGGTGACGTGATTCGTCAAATTCCTGATGAAGAAATGCTAGTGGTATTGCGTCGCCTAGCTGAGCACACAGCCAACAGCGGGTTGTTGACTGAAAAAGTGTAAGTCGTTTTTAGAGGTGATTTGATGAGTTTAGGCCCTTTGGGGATGTCTGGCGGCATGGATATTAATTCCATGGTCAGCAAAATTGTGGATGCCGAACGCGTACCAAAGCAGCAACGCATCGACAACGAACGCACGACAATTAATGCCAGTATCAGTGCTTACGGACGACTCAGAGAATCATTGGATACGATGAAAAATCTCATGGCGAACTTTCGTCAGGAGAAAGCATTTGCCGTTCGCACTGTCGAAACGACCGATGACAATATCGTATCTGCCACGGCAACCACAGATGCTATCGCTGGCAAATATGCTATCGATGTGTTGCAGCTTGCTCAGAGCCATAAAGTCGCTTCTGACGTATTGCCAGAAGACGCAAAATTTGGCCCTGGTAAGCTGCAGATTTCGCTTGGTGATGAGCGTTTTAATATCGATGTTCGTTCCCGATCTAAGCTCATCGATGTCGTACGTGGCATCAATGGCGCTAAAGATAACCCTGGCGTTCGTGCATCTCTTATTAACGACGTCGAAGGTCCACGCCTTATCCTTGCTTCTAACCTCTCTGGTAAGGATCATCAAATCAGAGTCAGTGTGGAGGCAGAAAAAGGCAACCCTCTTAAATATTTCGAATACCAAACACTTGAAGACCGCGTCAACGCGCTTGAAGAAGCTCGTTCAGCGGCGGAAGATGTCTTAGGTCCTCTTAAATTTCCGGAACAACCAGCAGAAGAGCTGGATGCAAACGGCAATCCTCTACCTCCAGAAGAGCAAAAAGCGGCAGACGATGTACAAGATGATGCATCGCAAGCGCCAATCTCTGCGGCGGGTGCAGAAGCAGCCAAAGCTGGTCAAGAAGCCATTGATGAAGCCAACCGACGCGCGAGTTTACGCCCTGAAGACAGAATTCCAGGGTGGACAGAAACTGCGTCAGGTACTTTGTTGGACTCTTATGAAGAACCAGAGCTCGAACTCGACGAAAAGGCAATAGAGAAGGCACCAGATGTACCAGGCTGGAATAATGCCGCATCGGGCACCCTAACCGATTCTTACGTTACGACGAAAGAGGCTAAGCAGCTTCTTGAGCAAGAAAAAGCGGAAATCGAGCAAAAAATTGCGAGTGAAAAGCAAGCGTTAGACGAAAAAGTGGCACGTGGTGAACTTTCCGAAGCGCAAGCTAAGCAAATTCATCGCGCTAAACTTGATCCTCAAGAACGTGAGCGTCTGGAAAAAATTGATGAAGCAGAAGCGAAAATCGCAAAGGCACAATCTGCTTTTGAAGAATACCTTGGAATGACAGAAGTACAAGCAGGGCAAGATTCAGAAGTTCTGCTTGATGGAGTGGCAAAGCTATCTAGCCACAACAATGTGATTGAAGATGCGATCGAAGGTGTTGATTTAACGCTAAAAGGCAAATCAGAACCGAATAAACCGCCTGCTGAAATTGGTGTCGAGTACGACCGTCAAAGTGTACGCAACGATATCGAAAACTTTGTGGCAGCGTATAACTCGTTTTATCAAACCTCCCAAGCGTTGGCGAGTGTGGATCCGGTAACTGGTCAAAAAGGGCCGTTGTCAGGTGACAGCACCGTACGCAGTGCAGATTCACGATTAAAATCGGTCTTTTCTACTCGAATCGATAAAGCACCTGAAAACCTAAAGTCCTTAACAGAATTTGGCATTACGACCACACGTCAAGGCACCCTAGAAATTAACTATGACATGCTAGACCGCCAGTTGAACAATAACTTCAACGAGTTAGAAAAGTTCTTCGGTGGCAACACAGGTTTTGCTAAACGAGTAGAAGATGCGATTCACGGTATCACAGGTATTACAGGCAGTATTCGTACTCGAGAAAAAAGTCTCACAGAACAAAATTACCGTTTGAGTGACGATCAAGCGGCATTAGATCGCCGCATGGAAAGCCTAGAGAAGCGTACTCATGCGAAGTTTACCGCGATGCAAGATGCGACCGGTAAAATGCAGGGCCAGTTGGGCGCTTTGATGAGTGCGTTGGGTTAATAAATGCAAAAAGAACTCATGGAAATTAGTGATATAGATCAACTAATTACGCAAGAATTAGAAAAAATTGATTTTAATGCTGAAGAAATTCTTCGCTTGGTCGATATCAGGGAACGGTTATTGCAAAACCTGTTACCAATTATTCATCAAAATCCTTTGGTTAAGCAGGATGCAGAGTGGCAAGCATTGCTAACTCGTACCAAAAGAATTGTCGAGCTGATGCAATCGGAAACGTCAAAGGTCGGAAAAGAGCTCCATAAGTTTCGTTATGGCCAGCGTTCACTTCAGCAGTACAAAAAATTTATTTAAAAGAGGATTACTATGCGCGGTTCTTTGCAAGCATACAAAAAGGTATCAGTCGACAGCCAGCTTAGCGCGGCTTCTCCGCACAAAGTCATTCAAATGCTTATGGCTGGTGCGATTGAGCGCCTTATTCAAGGTAAAGCAGCCATGCAAGCAGGCAATATTCCAGCAAAAGGTGAGCGCTTAGGTAAAGCGTTAGACATCATTATCGCGCTACGCAGCTGTCTATCTATGGATGACGGTGGTGATATTGCTTCAAACTTAGATTCACTGTATGAGTTTATGATCACGCAAATTTCTGCTGCTAACCATCAAAATGAGCCTCAGCTGATCGACGACGTTATCGACATTATCCGTGAGATCAAGTCCGCTTGGGACCAAATCCCAACAGAGTTTCATAATCTTACCGCTGCTGAAGTTGGTATTTAATAGTCAAAACAATGCGTTAAGATACTAGACGAATATATTTGTCAATTGCGCAACGAGTTGTGTAGCAAAGTTTCTATCAAGCTCACACCTCTCCATTGCTTGGTTGCCTTATTTTTATATTCAAATAAAATAGAAGCCATTAGTAGCCCTAATGGCTTTTTTGTTGCTGATTTTCCTATTTTGTCTATCGTAAATTGAGTGTGGTGGTTCTGCCTTCTTTAGCACCCAATTGCGCAAATCAAGGTTTGGCCGCAACGCACCTAAAATAAAGGCAATCATTCTTACTTATGCATGGTTTGGCAAAGCTGCTTGTAATTGATGATGACGCATCAAGTCGTTTAAATTTAAGCAATATATTGGAATTTGTTGGAGAAAATTGCGAAGCGGTCAGTTCTGATCAGCTCAGCGATGTTGATTGGTCTAGCGTATGGTCGTGCTGTATTGTTGGTAATATTCCAGCAGGTCAAGCGGCGAGTACGGTTATCTCTCATTTAAACAGCGCTTACCACATCCCTCTTCTAGTCATGGGCCGTTTTCCTTTGCCTGTTGATGATCTTCCAAATTTTGTTGGTGAACTAGAGCTGCCGCTTAATTACCCACAGCTTAGTGAAGCGTTACGCCACTGCAAAGATTTTCTGGGGCGAAAAGGAGTGAATGTTGTTGCTAGTGCACGCAAAAACACGCTTTTTCGCAGCTTAGTTGGTCAAAGTAGAGGTATTCAAGAAGTTCGACACCTGATCGAGCAAGTATCAAACACGGAAGCAAACGTGTTGATCTTAGGTGAGTCCGGTACGGGTAAAGAAGTTGTTGCGCGTAACATCCACTATCACTCTTCATACCGCGATGGCGCATTTGTACCTATTAACTGTGGTGCAATACCGCCTGAGCTCCTAGAAAGCGAATTATTTGGTCACGAAAAAGGCGCGTTTACTGGTGCGTTAACTGCCCGTAAAGGTCGATTTGAGCTCGCAGACGGTGGCACTATCTTTCTTGATGAGATTGGCGATATGCCAATGTCGATGCAAGTAAAGTTGCTTCGTGTATTGCAAGAACGCTGCTTTGAACGTGTAGGTGGCAATAGTACCATCAAGGTAAATGTTCGAGTTGTGGCGGCGACACACCGTAATCTAGAAAATATGATTGAAGAAGGCACGTTCCGAGAAGACTTGTTCTATCGTCTGAACGTGTTTCCGATTGAGATGCCAGCGCTGAAAGAGCGCAAACAAGATATACCATTGCTGCTGCAAGAACTGATGACACGTTTAGAGGCGGAGGGCGGACAACCTATCTGTTTTACACCTCGTGCAATCAACTCACTGATGGAGCATAACTGGCCGGGCAACGTACGCGAGTTGGCTAATCTTGTTGAGCGAATGATTATTCTGTATCCAAATAGCTTAGTGGATGTAAACCATCTACCAACCAAATATCGCTACAGTGACATCCCAGAGTTCCAACCAGAGAGCAATCCATTTGTTTCGGTGGAAGAGCAAGAGCGTGATGTATTCCAAGATATCTTCTCTGAAGATTTTAGCTTTGAAGATCAAGACGACCTTGATCACAGCATGAACGCCCCGCAAGCGCTGCCACCGGAAGGGGTTAATTTGAAAGAGCTGCTGGCTGATTTAGAAGTTAATATGATCAGCCAAGCATTAGAAGCGCAGGGTGGCGTTGTAGCAAGAGCGGCGGACATGCTGGGTATGCGACGTACTACGCTGGTGGAAAAAATGCGTAAGTACAACTTACAGCGCTAGGTAAAGTGAAGTTTTAAGACGATATCTGAATAATCACTTGGGCTGGTTAACATCGCTTTTCTGGCATCCAAAACCGTTATCTCTGAGTGTCAACTTATTGTCGATGGCTTAACGTCCTGATAAATATAAAAAATAGCTTGGTACGCTAATTGCTTACCAAGCTATTTTAGTTTTAGCGGCGATATTTCGACAGGCAGTAATGGATAACAACACCAATCAATCCCATTTAGATTCCGTAGAGAATCAGGTTGAGCGCTACAAACAGGTGCTCGATGTGATGCCTGCTGGAGTGATTTTGCTCGATACGTACGGAGTAGTGCGTGAAGCAAATCCAGAAGCGCACCGAATTCTTGAGATTCCACTGGTTAACGAAAAATGGTTCAACGTTATCCAGGCGGTGTTTGACCCACGTGAAGATGATGGCCATGAAGTTTCCCTGCGGAATGGCCGTAAAGTTCGACTCGCCATCTCGGCGTCCACAACAGGTCAATTGATCCTGATTACCGATTTAACCGAAACCCGTTTACTTCAAGCTCGTGTCAGTGATTTACAGCGCTTATCGTCGTTAGGACGTATGGTTGCGTCGCTTGCTCACCAAGTAAGAACGCCGCTGTCGAGCGCTATGTTATATGCATCCAATTTGGGAGCGCCAAATCTTCCTCCAGCGACAAAAGATCGCTTCCAAACCAAATTAATGGATCGACTGCACGATTTGGAAAAGCAGGTTAATGATATGCTGCTTTTTGCTAAAGGTGGTGATAATAAAGTCATTAAGCCATTTACGATTGCCCAGTTGGTAGCGGAATATCAGCCGATGGTCGAAACCGCGCTAAAAAACAACAGTATTGATTACTGCCTAGAAGTGGAAGAAGAACAAACTGAACTACTAGGCAATGCGAACGCCATTGCATCCGCATTGAGTAATCTGGTCATGAATGCGATTCAAATGTCTGGTAAAGAATCGCAAGTCGATATTTTTTTCCGCCCGGTAAATGGTGAGTTACGCATTTCTGTGCAAGACAGCGGACCGGGAGTGCCCGAAGAACTGCAAGCCAAAATCATGGAGCCATTTTTTACCACACGTTCTCAAGGAACTGGATTAGGGTTGGCAGTTGTTCAAATGGTTTGCCGTGCCCATGACGGTCGATTGGAACTTATTTCAGAGCAGGGTGATGGAGCCTGCTTCACCATGTGCATTCCGCTAGAGCGAGTGCAAACAGAAGCGCAATAAGCGGCGTTTGGTAATAACAATTTCTGGAGAATCATAATGGCGCAAAGCAAAGTGCTGATCGTAGAAGACGATGAAGGTCTTCGTGAAGCCCTAGTCGATACTCTGGCTCTGGCAGGGTATGAGTGGTTGGAAGCGGACTGTGCTGAAGATGCACTGTTAAAGCTGAAATCGAATACGGTTGATATCGTCGTTTCTGATGTGCAAATGGCGGGTATGGGTGGCTTAGCTCTGCTCAAAAGCATCAAGCAGAATTGGCCTAACTTACCAGTATTGCTAATGACGGCGTACGCCAACATTGAAGATGCCGTGTCTGCAATGAAAGATGGCGCAATTGACTACATGGCGAAACCATTTGCACCAGAAGTGTTGCTAAATATGGTCAGTCGTTATGCACCGATAAAAAGTGATGACAACGGTGATGCTATCGTTGCTGATGAGAAAAGTCTGCGTTTACTCGCGTTGGCCGATAAAGTGGCACGTACAGATGCGAATGTTATGGTGCTAGGTCCTAGTGGCTCAGGTAAAGAAGTGATGTCGCGCTATATTCACAACGCGTCAAATCGTAAAAATGGTCCTTTTGTCGCAATTAACTGTGCCGCGATTCCTGACAATATGCTCGAAGCAACACTGTTTGGCTATGAAAAGGGCGCATTTACTGGTGCTGTTCAGGCATGCCCAGGAAAGTTCGAACAAGCACAAGGTGGCACAATCTTACTTGATGAAATCAGTGAGATGGACTTGAACCTGCAAGCGAAGTTATTGCGTGTTTTGCAAGAGCGAGAAGTAGAGCGCCTAGGCAGTCGCAAAAGCATCAAGTTAGATGTTCGTGTGTTAGCGACGAGTAACCGTGATCTTAAGCAATACGTGTCAGAAGGAAACTTCAGAGAGGACTTATATTACCGCCTGAATGTATTCCCAATTGCGTGGCCTGCACTTAAAGAACGTAAAGGCGATATTGCACCGCTTGCCAAGCATCTTGCTGAGCGTCATTGCAGCAAAATGGGCATGCCAGTGCCTCAATTCTCGACCGTTGCGTTAGAAAAACTATTGCAATACCCTTGGCCGGGTAATGTTCGTGAATTGGATAACGTGGTTCAACGAGCGCTGATATTAAGTGAAAATGGCGACATCGATGCAGAGCACATTTTGCTTGAGGGCGTAGATTGGCAAGATGCCAATAGCTTGCAACACGTGGTGCAAAACGCAGATATGGTCGTGCCCAATGTTAAGCCAGTTGCGCAAGCTGAGAATGTCAGCCGTCCAGTAACTGGTGGAGAAGGCTTAGGCAGCGAGCTGCGCGATCAAGAATACGCCATTATTTTGGAGACTTTGGTTGAGTGTAATGGTCGACGCAAAGAAATGGCGGAGAAACTGGGTATAAGCCCTCGAACCTTGCGCTATAAGCTTGCCAAAATGCGTGATGCTGGTATAGATATCCCGAATTAACACAGACAACGGCCATAAGACGAAAAGTGTAAGTAAATTGATTGCTAATGTCTTATGGCACGTTAATTGCTGTGTCAATAATCAGTTTTGTTAATAGTCAATCTTTTGGCTTAGAGGTGCTAATGAAAATTGATGGTATTCAGGCAGAAATGCGCGCCATGATGGTAGAAGCAACCAATACGGCTCCTACTGCAAGTGGGGCGAAAGTTGGAGCGGATTTTAACGATCTCCTAACTAAAGCCATCAATAACGTGAACACACTTCAAAAAGCATCTGGTGATTTACAAACCCGTTTTGATCGTGGTGATGCCGATGTATCCCTTTCTGACGTTATGATCGCTCGTAACAAGTCTAGTGTCGCTTTTGATGCGACGGTTCAAATTCGCAATAAACTCGTTGAGGCATATAAAGATCTCATGAACATGCCAGTGTAATTTAGGTAATAAGTGTGGCAGACAAGTCTACAGATTTAACCGTCACTGAAGGCGGCTCAGATGGTGCACTGGTAGCAAGTCCCGATGTGGATGTGGAGAGTCAAAATCCAGATCTAGAGGAGCGTAGTGCGTCAAAATTCGATATGGCAGTGGGCGACCTCGATTTACTTCGTCAGGTTGTGCTTGTGCTGTCGATATCCATCTGTGTTGCATTGATCGTGATGCTGTTCTTTTGGGTCAAAGAACCGGAAATGCGCCCACTTGGTGCGTATGAGACCGAAGAATTGATCCCCGTTCTGGATTATCTGGACCAGCAGAAAATCAATTATAAGCTTGATGGCAATACTGTTTCTGTTGAATCGAGTGAGTACAACTCGATCAAACTTGGCATGGTTCGTTCCGGCGTTAACCAAGCTACAGAAGCAGGCGATGATATTTTGCTGCAAGACATGGGCTTTGGTGTTTCACAACGTCTTGAGCAAGAGCGTCTGAAACTCAGTCGAGAGCGCCAATTAGCTCAAGCAATTGAAGAGATGAAGCAAGTTCGCAAAGCACGAGTGTTATTGGCACTGCCAAAGCACAGCGTGTTTGTGCGTCATAACCAAGAAGCGTCTGCGTCGGTATTTTTGACATTGTCGACAGGCACTAACCTTAAGCAGCAAGAAGTGGATTCTATTGTCGACATGGTAGCGAGTGCCGTGCCGGGAATGAAAACTTCTCGAATTACCGTCACAGATCAGCATGGCCGCTTACTCAGCTCAGGCTCCCAAGATCCTGCTTCTGCGGCGCGACGCAAAGAACAAGAATTAGAACGCAGCCAAGAGCAAGCGCTGCGCGAAAAAATTGATTCCGTACTATTACCCATTTTAGGTTATGGCAACTATACGGCGCAGGTTGATATCCAAATGGATTTCAGTGCGGTTGAACAAACTCGCAAACGTTTTGATCCAAACACCCCTGCGACCCGCAGTGAGTACGCACTCGAAGATTACAATAACGGTAACATGGTAGCGGGTATTCCGGGTGCGTTGAGTAATCAGCCTCCAGCGGATGCCTCTATTCCGCAAGATGTGGCTCAAATGAAAGATGGTTCTGTCATGGGGCAGGGGTCAGTTCGTAAAGAGTCCACGCGTAACTTTGAGCTAGATACCACCATCAGCCACGAGCGAAAGCAGACCGGGACGGTGGCTCGTCAGACCGTTTCTGTTGCGATTAAAGACCGTCGTCAAGTTAACCCTGATACGGGTGAAGTGACTTATACCCCAATGTCCGAATCTGAAATCAATGCCATTCGCCAAGTATTAATTGGTACCGTTGGCTTTGACCAAGGCCGTGGCGATTTGCTGAATGTATTGAGTGTAAAGTTTGCTGAGCCAGAGGCTGAGCAGCTAGAAGAACCACCAATTTGGGAGCACCCTAACTTCAGTGATTGGGTTCGTTGGTTCGCAAGTGCATTAGTGATTATTGTGGTTGTGTTGGTTCTGGTTCGCCCAGCAATGAAGAAATTGCTTAACCCTACCAGCGATGATGAAGACGAAATGTACGGACCAGACGGCTTGCCGATTGGTGCGGATGGTGAAACTAGCTTGATTGGCAGTGACATCGAAAGCAGCGAACTGTTCGAGTTTGGCTCAAGTATTGATTTGCCAAACCTTCATAAAGATGAAGATGTATTGAAAGCGGTTCGCGCTCTGGTTGCGAATGAACCTGAATTGGCTGCTCAAGTAGTGAAAAACTGGATGAATGACAATGGCTAACGATATCGTACCTCAAGATGACAACGCCGCGGGAATGCCAGTAGAGCTGGATGTTTCAACCATTACTGGCGAAGAAAAAGCGGCAATTTTGCTACTGAGTCTTAATGAACAAGATGCAGCTGGCATTATCCGTCACCTAGAACCAAAACAGGTTCAGCGTGTTGGTAGTGCGATGGCTCGCGCGAAGGATCTCAGCCAAGACAAGGTATCTGCTGTTCATCGTGCGTTTTTGGAGGATATCCAGAAATACACCAACATTGGTATGGGCAGCGAAGACTTTATGCGTAATGCACTGGTTGCCGCTCTTGGTGAAGACAAAGCCAACAACTTAGTTGACCAGATCCTACTTGGTACGGGCTCAAAGGGTTTGGATTCTTTGAAATGGATGGACCCACGCCAAGTGGCGAGCATTATTGTCAATGAACACCCACAGATTCAAACTATCGTATTGTCTTATTTAGAAGCAGACCAATCTGCAGAGATTTTGTCTCAGTTCCCTGAGCGCGTGCGTTTGGATCTGATGATGCGTATTGCCAACCTTGAAGAAGTTCAGCCATCAGCATTGGCAGAGCTGAACGAAATCATGGAGAAACAGTTCGCGGGTCAAGCGGGTGCACAAGCAGCCAAAATTGGCGGCCTGAAAGCAGCAGCGGAGATCATGAACTACCTAGACAACAACGTCGAAGGTTTGTTGATGGAGCAAATTCGCGATCAGGACGAAGACATGGCGACGCAAATCCAAGACCTAATGTTTGTCTTCGAAAACTTAGTCGAGGTGGACGACCAAGGTATTCAGAAGTTGCTGCGTGACGTACCACAAGACGTGTTGCAAAAAGCACTCAAAGGTGCAGATGACTCGTTACGTGAGAAAGTCTTCAAGAATATGTCTAAACGTGCTGCTGATATGATGCGTGATGACATAGAAGCGATGCCGCCAGTACGAGTGGCAGATGTAGAAGCCGCTCAGAAAGAAATCTTAGCAATTGCCCGTCGAATGGCGGATGCTGGTGAGCTTATGCTATCTGGCGGTGCTGACGAATTCTTATAATTTCTATTGCTTCGCAATTATCCTATTGCGGAGCACCCTCACTTCTTAATCGAACACACAATAGGTAACCCATGGCTGGCGATAGAAAACGTGGATTTATCCGTCCTGATGAAGATGATTCGATGATCGAACCTCAACGTTGGGGGCTGCCTGATTATGGCGAGCCTAAAGCCAAACAAGCAAAACAAACCGCGTTCAACTATGACCCGGGATGGGTGCCGAATTTTGATGAGCCTGAAGAAGAGCAGCCACTTGCGCTAACCGAAGAGCAAATTGAACTGATTAAGCAAGGTGCTTATCAAGAAGGCTTACATCAAGGTCAGGAAGCTGGCTTTAAGCAAGGTTACGACAAAGGTAAAGAAGAAGGGTTGCAAGCCGGCCATGCTGAAGGTCTCGAGCTCGGAAAAGCTGAAGGGGTAACTGCAGGGCAAGAATACATTCAGCAGCAAGTTGAAACTTTTATGAACTTGGCCAATCAGTTTGCTCAACCTTTGGAGTTGATGAATGCTCAGGTTGAAAAGCAGCTGGTGGATATGGTGCTCTGTTTAGTTAAAGAAGTGGTGCACGTTGAAGTACAAACCAACCCTCAAATTATTTTAGATACAGTGAAGCAGTCGGTTGAAGCGCTACCAATATCAGGCCACCCTATTACCTTGCACCTGAATCCAGAAGATGTCGCGATTATTCGTTCAGCTTATGGTGAAGAAGACCTTGATTGTCGCAACTGGACGTTAGTTGCTGAACCATCGCTCAATCGAGGTGACGTCCAGATTGAAGCCGGTGAATCAAGCATTAATTATCGCATGGAAGAACGCGTCAAAAGCGTATTGCACAGCTTTTGTGGCGCAAACCGTCATCAAGAGGGTGAGTAATCCATGCAAGCACTCGCTGACCGCTTAAAAAGCTACAAAGTTGAAGGCCTTACGACGCGCCCTGTCGCCTCTGGCAAACTGGTGCGTGTGGTTGGGTTAACGTTGGAAGCGACCGGCTGTCGCGCACCAATTGGCAGTTTATGCTTAGTGGAAACCATGTCAGGTCAGATGGAAGCCGAGGTTGTCGGCTTTTCAGGTGACAACCTATTTTTAATGCCAAGCGAACAAATTACGGGCATTTTACCTGGCGCGAGGGTCACCCCTTTAACCAGTGACGCTGGTTTGCCTGTCGGCATGGAGTTACTTGGGCGCGTGATAGACGGGGTTGGGAATCCACTTGATGGACTTGGCCCTTTGTATACCGATCACCGTGCCTCTTTTAATGCCGAGCCGATCAACCCGTTGGCTCGAAAACCAATTTCTGAACCGCTCGATGTTGGCCTAAAAGCCATCAATGGTTTGTTGACGGTTGGTAAAGGTCAGCGTATCGGTCTGTTTGCAGGTTCTGGTGTGGGTAAATCGGTCACGCTTGGCATGATGACGCGAGGCACCACCGCACAGGTTGTGGTCGTCGGCCTGATAGGTGAGCGTGGACGTGAAGTTAAAGAGTTCATCGAAGAGATCTTGGGTGAGGACGGTCGTCGCCGCTCAGTGGTGGTCGCGGCGCCTGCCGATGCTTCACCTCTAATGCGCTTAAAGGGGTGCCAAACGGCATTAACGATTGCTGAATACTTCCGAGACCAAGGGTTAGATGTTCTGCTATTGATGGACTCGTTGACTCGTTTTGCACAAGCACAGCGTGAAATCGCACTTTCTGTTGGTGAGCCGCCAGCGACGAAAGGTTACCCGCCTTCTGTATTTGCCAAGCTGCCAGCGCTGGTTGAGCGAGCGGGTAATGGAAGTGCCGAGCAAGGCTCGATTACGGCGTTCTTTACCGTGTTGACCGAAGGGGATGATTTGCAAGATCCGATAGCGGACGCATCGCGAGCTATTCTTGATGGCCATATTGTACTTTCTCGTGAAATGGCGGATGCAGGCCATTATCCGGCGATTGATGTCGAGAAGTCGGTGAGCCGTGTTATGCCGCAAATCACGACCGAAGAGCACGTTCTGATGTCAAAAGCGGTGCGACAGGTCTTGTCTATTTGTCGCAAGAATCAAGATTTGGTCTCGATTGGAGCGTACAAACCGGGTACCGATCCTGCTATTGATGGCGCATTTACTTTGAAACCGAAGTTAGACGAATACTTGCAGCAGAGCATGAAAGAATCAGTGTCATATGATATGTGCGTCAATATGCTTAGAAACATTTTGGGTGGGTGATAGCGCATGAATAATGCGATGGAGTTTCTACTTGAGCAAACTAAGGATCGTGAAGACCAAGCTGTGCTTGCACTGAACAAAGCGCGTTCTGAACTCGAAGATTATTACCGTCAGGTTGAACAAATTGAAAAGTATCGGCTTGATTATTGCCAGCAACTCGTCGACCGTGGTCAGGCGGGCCTAACGGCAAGTCAATATGGACACTTAAATCGATTCCTTACCCAGCTAGATGAAACTTTATCTAAGCAAAAGCAAGCAGAAAGTCATTTCAAAGAGCAGGTTGAAAACTGTAAAGAATATTGGTTAACCGTGCGTAAAGAACGCAAATCCTATGAGTGGATGATAGATAAACGCGAAAAAGAGAAACAACTTGCTGAAGCTAAGCGCGAACAAAAGCAAATGGACGAGTTTTCCACCTTACTTTATAGTCGAAAACCACATCGTTTCTAAACGTTATCGGTTCGATATTGCATTACGGTGTTGCAGTTGACTACATCTCTACCGATTCAAGTAAGGTAACTTTGATTGAGTCTTGTTCAATTAGCTCAAATACCTTCGGTCGAATCTCGCGAACCCACCACTCGTTGTATGTTTTTTCGTAGAGAGCCTGGCGTGCTTGTTCATTGTCGAACTCTCTAAGCCAAACAAAATAGTCATGTCCATCATCACCAGTGTGGACGTAAGTATTCAGTACACGCATGCCTTGTGAGCGTTGATAGGGCAACAGTTCTTCCTTCATCCAACTTAGCCACTGTTCTGTTTTGCCTGCTCTGATTCTATATTGGCGTAATTCTGTGATCTTCAAAGTGATTCCTTAATTGTTAAGTCAAATGTCTGTTTACGCTTATCGTTTTTCAAAGTCAATCAAGTAGCTGTACATCATGTTAGGAACCAGGTTCTCGGATAGGACTGTTGATGTTTGTTCCATAAACATGCCATCTATTAGCTTACCGAGAATTGGCTCAATATTGTGGTGTGATTTTTGCATTTTAGCTGTCAGTGTCGGGTCTTTTTGACCTTTGTTTGCCGCCAGTATCGCTGTCTGTCAGCGATACGCTCAGAGCCACGAGAACGAGAGTTTCTAAATGAGTGTGAATTTGTCCCATGTATCTGCGACTACCAAGACGCCAGTTTCTGATGTGTCCGCTAAAGCGTCCGCAGAGAGCACTGAGAGCAAGGGATTTTTAGAAACGTTAACCGATGCATTTGCTGGTAAACAAAAGCCCGAAAAAGTAGCAACAGAATCGACAGTGGTTGAAGAAAAAGAAAGAGCGGATGTAGGCAGTACTTCTTCTGCTAACGTCTCGGACGAATTGTTGGCGCAAGAAAGCCAAGAATCCGTCAGTGACGGGACCCATGATTTTGATGAAATATCAGCAAACAAACCGAATGCAATCTTAAGTGAAGAAGTAAGTTTACAAAAGGCGAGTAACAGCACACCTTTGGAGCATGATGTTGAAGCTATTGAAAAAGTGAAATCAACATCAATTGATACGAGTAACCCATCAAATACAATGGACGTAAAAAGCACGATGGGCGAAGGACAACAGCTTCTTGGTCGAATTGAACAAGCGAATCAAACCCTGAATGCGAGTAATGCATCCATCGATAGTGGCAAAGTTTTGCCTCAGAGCGCGAATTTAGTGCATTCGTTCCACGAGCAAGCAACCGTTTCGACACACCTTGATGAGCTGGCTTTGAATGAAACGCCATCAGTTCATTCGCTTGAACAAGCACAGATGATCCCAGGACAAGACTTAGAGCCAATTTTAGATAAGAATGGTCAACCTATCGATGTCGACAAACTTTCGCCTGAGTTTGCTGCTTGGCAAGAGCTAGCGAAACAAGCCAGCCATCCGACGGCTAAGAGCGCAGTCAGTGGTGAAGTAGCTAATGATCTGTCGCCGTTGTTAACAGACGTTGATGGTTCCAACATCGACGCGCTTCCACGAGTCTCCTTGGATGAACTTGAAGTTATAGATACTAAGTTGGCGCAAGGAAAACCACTGACTCAGCAAGAAGCTCAGATCATTGAAGGGTTGAAACAAGGAACGATCACGGCGGATATTCCTGAGCAAGACCTTGCCCAATTTGTTGCGCTCCCTAATGACATTAAACAGATTCTAGCAGAGCAACAAGTACAACATAACTTAACTCGCCAGGCTGGACCTATGGCAGTGTCTCAGCAAATCCAGCATACAGCGGCTCAAGTACCCCAGCCACAAGCTACTCATAGTGGAGATAAAGTCGCATTATCTTCAATGCCCGATACGTTGATAGCCGCGCAAGTGCCGACGTCGCTTCAAGGTGTGAAAGACGGAGAGATTAGCCAGAAAGTGATGAACGCAGCATTGGCGACTGGTGCGCTAAAGGCGACTGCTGATAAACAAGATAAGCCGGACCTCCAACATGGCTTCGCTGGACAGCTTCAGGCTATGGCAGGTCAGCAAGGAATTAATGTGCAGCAACAAGCGCGTATTGATGCTGCACAACAAGCTCAGCTTCCGTTGCAACTAACTAAAGAGCTAGCCAACGAGCAAGTTGCGGAAAAAGTGCAAATGATGATGTCGAAGAATCTGAAAAATCTCGATATTCGTCTTGATCCACCAGAGTTAGGTCGTATGCAAATTCGTATGACCATGAATAATGACGTTGCCAATGTACATTTTACAGTGAACAACCCGCAAGCTCGTGACATTATTGAACAGACGCTCCCTCGTTTGAGAGAAATGCTAGCGCAACAAGGTATGCAGCTGGCTGATTCTTCCGTCCAGCAACAAAACAGCGGGCAACAGCAAGGTAGGTATACTGCTGAACAACATGGTCAAAGCGCGCAAAGTGGCGGTTTTTCTGGACAGTCCGAAGAGGGTTTTGAATCTGATGTCAATCTGGATTTGAATGTCGCTTCAAAGCGTGATGGAATTAGTTTTTACGCATAAAAGGCCGTTTAACGGCAATGGAATATGGTTACCAAGCAACTCACTAAAACGTCTTGGTAACTCAAAAGAACAATAAGAGACAAGAATGGCAGAAGAACAGTTACAAGGGGCCGATGCGCCGAAAGGAAAAAGCAAGTTACTTATCATCATCATCGCTGTTGTAGTATTACTACTTGGTGGCGGGGCAGCGGCATTTTTTCTAATGGGCTCTGATGAACCTGCTCAGGCTGAATCGTCTCAACAGGCTCAAGTGAAGGCATCGGATGCTGCGCCCATCGCGTATGTGAATCTTCCTCAGGCATTTGTATTTAACGTTACTGGGGATAGCCGCGATAGGCTGGTTCAAATTAAAGCGCAGTTAATGGTTCGCGGTGCAGAAAATGAAGAGTTGGCGCGGTATCATTCGCCACTGATTGAAAGCTCTATGCTATCAACGTTTGCTTCCGCGACGGTTGATCAATTGCGCTCTCCTACAGGACGAGTGGAGTTGCGCGATCGTGCTTCCGAAGATATCAAAGCAGCGCTGAATGCTGCGGTCGGTAAGCCAGTGATTGAAAAAGTACTGTTTACAGATTTTGTTATTCAATAGGTAAAACGTGACCGATCTATTAAGCCAAGACGAAATTGATGCGCTATTGCATGGGGTTGACGATGTTGATGACGTCGATGAACCGATAGAAAACGACACTGAGGGTGCCGTCAATTTTGATTTCTCGTCGCAAGACAGAATCGTACGTGGTCGAATGCCGACGCTCGAACTTATCAACGAGCGCTTTGCACGGCACATGCGTATTAGTCTGTTTAATATGCTGCGTAAAACGGCAGAGGTGTCGATCAATGGCGTGCAGATGATGAAGTTTGGTGAATACCAGAACACATTGTACGTGCCAACCAGTTTGAACATGGTGCGTTTTCGTCCGTTAAAAGGCACTGCGTTGATCACCATGGAGGCTCGTTTAGTCTTTATTCTGGTAGAAAACTTCTTTGGCGGTGATGGTCGATTCCACGCCAAAATCGAAGGCCGCGAATTTACCCCAACGGAACGCCGCATCATTCAGTTGTTACTGAAAATTGTATTTGAAGATTATAAAGAAGCGTGGTCGCCAGTGATGGGGGTAGAGTTCGAATATCTCGACTCTGAAGTAAACCCAAGTATGGCAAACATTGTCAGCCCGACAGAAGTGATTGTCGTGAGTTCCTTCCATATAGAAGTTGACGGCGGTGGCGGCGATTTTCATGTCGTTATGCCTTACTCCATGGTTGAGCCTATCCGTGAACTATTGGATGCAGGTGTTCAGTCCGACAAGATGGAAACGGACGTTCGCTGGAGCTCAGCACTACGTGAAGAGATCATGGATTGTCCGGTTAACTTCCGCGTGAACTTGCTCGAAAAAGACATTTCTTTGCGTGATCTCATGGAGCTGCAACCGGGCGACATCATCCCGATTGAAATGCCAGAACATGCGACGATGTTTGTAGAAGACCTACCGACCTATCGCGTAAAAATGGGTCGTTCGGAAGACAAATTAGCGGTGCAAATTTCTGAGGAAATTGAGCGCCCACATGTCGTCAAAACAGATTTAGCTTTCTTAGGTAAAGACATCATGTCCGAGCTTGAGAGTGAAGACGATATAGACCATTAAGATACCTTATTAAACAGACATGCTATGGCATGAGTAAGGCGTAACACAGGATAGAAAAATGGAACCAAGTGACGATCAAAAGCTAGCAGACGAATGGGCAGCCGCTCTTGGCGAAGACCCGTCTGCCCCTTCTGTAGACGTAGATGAAGTATTGGCTGCGCCACTGGAAGAGCTAAAAGACACTTCAAGCCCAATTAGCGAAGATGAGCGTCGTAAACTCGACACTATTATGGATATCCCGGTGACGATTTCGATGGAAGTCGGTCGTTCTCAAATTAGCATTCGGAACCTGTTGCAGCTTAACCAAGGTTCGGTTGTTGAGTTGGATCGTCTAGCCGGTGAGTCGCTCGACGTATTGGTTAACGGTACTTTGATTGCTCACGGCGAAGTCGTGGTCGTCAACGATAAGTTTGGTATCCGTTTGACGGATGTGATCAGCCAAACTGAACGAATTAAGAAGCTGCGTTAAGATGAGTCGTTCAATCAAAATGCGATTGAAGCAAATCACTGGAGCACTGAGCTTAATGCTAAGTGCTCCTTATGCATTTGCTGCCGCACCAAATAATCTGGATCTTGCGACGACACTTGGCTCGCTTGTGCTTGTAATCGGCGTGATTCTTTTGCTGGCTTGGTTGCTGAAACATATGCAAGTGCCAGCGATGGGACAACAAAAGGGCTTGCGTATAGTGAGTCAGTTGCCAGTGGGTACAAAAGAAAGAATCGCAGTAGTTCAAGTGGGTGAAGAACAGTTTTTGGTTGGGATTACTAGCCAATCGATCCAAACTTTAGCCAAGTTAGATAAGCCACTGAAAGAGGAAGAGTTGGCGACCAATGCTTTTGCGACTCAATTTAGCCAGCTGATCAAAAAACATGACAAAGGGTAATCCAATTCGTTTGCTCCTGAGTACGTTGTTACTTTTTGTCGGCGTGCTGTTTTCTTCATTTACCTTTGCTGAAGCAGAGGAGTCAGCGCTGCCAGATAACTTAGCCGATGGAAGTAGTGTTACAGTTCAGGCTATGCAAAGTGATACTGGTGCTAGCCGTGCTATGTCCGTTTCTAGTGGCGGTGGTATTCCAGCATTCACCATGACCACGAACCCTGATGGCAGTGAAGACTACTCGATTACACTACAAATTTTAGCGTTAATGACCATGCTTGGCTTCTTGCCTGCCATGGTGATTCTGATGACCTCGTTCACTCGAATTGTGGTGGTGATGTCGATATTGCGTCAGGCAATGGGTTTGCAACAAACGCCTTCTAATCAGGTTATTATTGGTATTGCGCTGTTTTTGACCTTTTTTGTTATGTCTCCTGTCCTGAACGAAATCAACGACAAAGCTGTTCAACCTTATTTGAACGAGCAAGTTACGGCGCGAGAAGCGTTTGATGCAGCACAAGCGCCAATGAAAGCATTTATGCTTAAGCAGACCCGAATCAAAGATTTGGAGACGTTCGTAACCATGTCTGGAGAGCAAGTCGAGAATCCAGAAGATGTGTCGATGGCGGTGTTGATTCCGGCTTTTATCACCTCAGAGCTAAAAACTGCATTCCAAATTGGCTTTATGCTCTTCTTGCCGTTTTTGATTATTGACCTTGTAGTCGCTTCGGTACTGATGGCAATGGGTATGATGATGTTGTCACCAATGATTGTTTC
This sequence comes from Vibrio sp. 1731, assembly GCF_033339955.1. NCBI lineage: Bacteria > Pseudomonadati > Pseudomonadota > Gammaproteobacteria > Vibrionales > Vibrionaceae > Vibrio > Vibrio sp. 1731. Next base: position 21,046 of record NZ_JAWOVO010000008.1, read on the forward strand.
GTTGCCGTTCAAGTTGATGTTGTTCGTATTGGTCGATGGTTGGAACTTGATACTCTCGACACTTGCGGGCAGCTTTGCCCTTTAGATAAGCGCAGATAGAGGATAAGACATGACACCAGAAATGTTTGTCGAGCTTTTCCGTGAAGCACTTTGGATGGTGCTTATCATGGTCTGCGCCATTATCATCCCAAGCTTGCTTATCGGCCTTGTAGTTGCGATTTTTCAAGCTGCGACATCCATCAACGAACAAACATTGAGCTTCTTACCGCGTTTGATTGTCACGCTTTTGGCCCTGATGCTGTTTGGGCATTGGATGACGCAAATGTTGATGGAATATTTCTATGGCTTGATTGAACGCTTACCTCAGGTGCTTTATTAGAGGCGCCTATGGAGTACCCCACTAGCGTTGTCTTAGATTGGATCGCAAACTACTTCTGGCCCTATGTTCGTATCTCATCCATGTTGATGGTGATGACAGTAACCGGGGCCCGATTTGTTTCGCCAAGAATCCGCCTTTACCTCGGTTTAGCCATCACTTTCGCTGTCATGCCAGCCATCCCCGCCGTACCTCAAGACATTGAGCTACTCTCGTTTCGTGGTTTCATGACCATTGCCGAGCAAATGATCATCGGCATAGCGATGGGTATGGTTACTCAATTTATGATTCAAACCTTTGTCCTGCTGGGTCAAATATTGGGTATGCAATCAAGTTTGGGCTTTGCTTCTATGGTTGATCCTGCAAATGGTCAGAACACGCCATTGCTTGGTCAGTTATTCATGTTCTTAACGACAATGTTTTTTCTTGCCACCGATGGACACTTAAAAATGCTGCAATTGGTGGTGTTCAGTTTCAAAACTTTGCCGATTGGCTCCGGCTCGCTCAACGCGGTTGATTTCCGTGAAATGGCAGGCTGGCTTGGTATTATGTTCCAAACGGCACTGAGTATGTCTCTATCTGGCATTATTGCGCTACTGACCATTAACTTGTCGTTTGGTGTAATGACCCGTGCCGCACCACAGCTGAATATCTTCTCGCTTGGTTTTGCTTTTGCTTTGATGGTGGGTCTATTACTTTGTTGGTACATACTGGCTGGTCTATACAGTCATTATGAAATGTTCTGGACAGTGGGTGAGGCGCAGATTTGTCGGCTTATTCGCTTGGAGTGCTAAGATTTGGCAGAATCAGACGGTCAGGAACGCACCGAAGAAGCCACGCCCCGACGGTTACAACAAGCCAGAGAAAAGGGGCAGGTCGCTCGATCTAAAGAGCTCGCATCAGCATCTGTGCTGATCGTTGGCGCCATTTCATTGATGTGGTTTGGCGAGGCGTTAGCACGTTCATTGTTTTCCATCATGAGCCGTTTATTTGATCTTCAACGAGAAGAGATTTTCGATACTGCAAAACTGTTTGATATCGCTTTGGGCGCGATGAGTGATTTGTTGTTCCCACTATTTTTGGTGTTAGCGACATTGTTTACCGCCGCCATGATTGGAGCAGCAGGTGTGGGAGGAATCAGTTTTTCTGCCCAAGCGGCCATGCCCAAGCTGTCGAAAATGAATCCGCTTAGCGGCTTAAAGCGAATGGTTGGAATGCAAAGCTGGGTAGAGTTGATCAAATCAATCCTTAAAGTGGTTCTGGTCACTGGTGTCGCCATCTATTTGATCCAAGCATCGCAGGCCGATCTGATTCAATTGAGCATGGATGTGTATCCGCAAAACATCTTCCATGCTTTAGATATTTTGCTGAACTTTATTTTGCTGATCAGTTGCTCGCTATTGATTGTGGTTGCCATCGATATTCCATTTCAAATCTGGCAGCACGCCGATCAGTTAAAAATGACCAAGCAAGAAGTCAAAGACGAATACAAAGAGACTGAAGGTAAGCCGGAAGTGAAAGGCCGTATTCGTATGTTGCAAAGGGAAGCGGCTCAACGTCGAATGATGGCGGATGTTCCTCAAGCTGATGTTATTGTTACTAACCCTGAGCACTTCTCGGTAGCGCTTCGTTATAAGCAGAAGACAGACCGTGCGCCAGTCGTGATCGCTAAAGGTACTGACCACATGGCGATGAAGATTCGAGAAGTCGCCCGCGAACATGACATTACGATTGTGCCCGCACCACCTTTGGCTCGTGCGTTGTACCACACGACAGAGCTCGAGCAAGAGATCCCCGATGGGTTATTTACTGCCGTCGCTCAGGTTTTGGCATTTGTATTCCAATTGAAGCAATACCGAAAACGAGGTGGACAGCGCCCGAAAATTCAAGATTATGATTTGCCAATCCCGCCCGAGCACCGTCATTGATACGAAAAGCGGTAAAGCCTTAAAAAAGCTCGTTTGATCAAAAGCTAAGCTCTATTTGAGTGTTTAGTCATTATTTTGGCGCTAATTATGGTACATAGATTGCTTAAAACGCTTTAATTATCAACCCTACCTAAACTTTTAGGCTAAAGCGGTCGCGTATTAATAGTAAGAGCTTACGTGACGCTTCAATCGATTGAGATCTCTCGCAGTATGAAGTTAAGCCTGCCGTTTGCAGATAAATTGCCACGAATCCCTCAACGTGAAATGCCAGCTATTGGTGCTCCGGTGATGGTTTTGGCCACCCTAGCGATGGTGGTACTGCCGATTCCAGCATTTTTGCTGGATATGTTCTTCACCTTTAACATCGCGCTGTCGATGGTGGTGTTGTTAGTGACCGTTTACACACGTCGCCCTTTGGACTTCGCTGCTTTTCCAACGGTATTGCTGATCGCCACGTTGCTCCGCTTGGCTTTGAACGTTGCCTCGACTCGTGTCGTCTTACTGCATGGTCATGAAGGCGGTAATGCGGCAGGTAACGTAATTGAGGCGTTCGGTAACGTCGTTATTGGTGGTAACTACGCGGTCGGCCTAGTGGTTTTCCTCATCTTAATGATCATCAACTTTATGGTGGTGACCAAAGGTGCGGGTCGTATCTCTGAGGTAAGTGCTCGCTTTACGCTTGATGCGTTGCCGGGTAAGCAAATGGCGATTGATGCGGACTTGAATGCCGGATTGATAGACCAAGAGCAGGCAAGAGTTCGTCGTTTTGAAGTGACCAAAGAAGCGGATTTCTATGGCTCGATGGATGGTGCCTCGAAGTTCGTAAAAGGTGACGCGATTGCCGGTATTTTGATTCTGTTTATCAACATCGTCGGCGGTCTGTCGATCGGTATGGCGCAGTATGGATTGGGTTTCGGTGAAGCGATTGAAATCTATACCTTACTGACAATCGGTGATGGTTTGGTCGCACAAATCCCATCGCTATTGCTGTCAATTGCAGCGGCAATGATGGTGACACGCCAAAACACCGATGAAGACATGGGTGAACAACTGGTCTTCCAGATGTTCGACAACCCAAAAGCGCTGATGATTACTGCGGCTATTCTTGGTGTGATGGGCATCGTACCGGGCATGCCACACTTTGCGTTTTTGAGCCTGGCAGTCGCGGCCGGTGCAGCGGCATATTTCATCGACAAACGGCAGAAGCAGAAAGCGAAAGAGCCCGCTTTACCAGCAACAGCAGACGAAGGTACAGAACCTTCCTCACAGCGCGAACTGTCTTGGGATGACGTCCAGCCAGTCGATATTATTGGCTTGGAAGTCGGTTATCGCTTAATCCCTTTGGTGGACAGAGACCAAGGTGGGGAACTGCTAGAGCGCGTAAAAGGCGTGCGTAAAAAGTTATCGCAAGATTTTGGGTTCCTAATTCCAGCGGTTCATATTCGTGACAATCTTGAGCTGACCCCAAACAGTTACCGAATTACATTGATGGGGGTTGCGGTGGGCGAAGCAGAGATTCGTCCGGATCAAGAGCTAGCGATTAACCCAGGTCAGGTGTATGGCATGATTGATGGTGAGCCAACCATTGACCCTGCTTTTGGACTGGAAGCCGTATGGATCCGAGAAGATCAGCGTGAGCACGCGCAGGCTCTGGGTTATACGGTTGTTGATTCATCAACGGTATTAGCGACGCACCTAAGCCAGCTATTGACCAACAACGCATCACAGCTAATTGGTCATGAAGAAGTAGAGAATTTATTAGAAATGTTGGGACGCAGCGCGCCTAAGTTAGTCGAGAACTTTGTTCCTGACCAATTACCATTAGGTGTGGTGGTGAAAGTCCTACAAAACTTGTTAAACGAGGCCATTCCAATCCGCGATATTCGCACGATTGTTCAAACTTTGGCTGAGTACTCAAGTAAGAGTCAAGAAGCTGACATATTGACGGCAGCAGTTCGAATTAGTCTTAAACGTCTAATTGTTCAAGAAATCAATGGTATAGAGCCTGAGTTACCAGTGATTACTTTGATACCTGAACTGGAACAAATATTGCATCAAACTATGCAAGCATCAGGAGGCGAATCCGCGGGGATTGAACCGGGACTCGCTGAGCGATTGCAGTCTTCACTAAGCCAAGCGACACAGGAACAAGAACTGAAAGGCGAACCTGCCGTTCTACTTACTTCTGGTGTATTACGCTCGACGTTGGCGAAATTTGTGAAGAACACAATACCTAATCTCCGGGTACTGTCTTACCAAGAAATCCCGGATGAAAAACAGATCAGAATTGTGCAAGCCGTGGGTAACTGATCTCACGCATCATTAATGGATTCATAGTTTGAAAATAAAGCGATTTTTTGCCAAAGACATGAGAACGGCGCTGCTCCAAGTGAAAGAGGAGTTAGGCGCGGAAGCGGTGATCATGTCAAACAAGAAAGTGGCTGGTGGAGTAGCGATTGTTGCGGCGATAGATAGTGAATCTAATCCGTCTCAAGCAAGCGCAGCGTCACAGCAAAATCGCGGTGCTTCTCAATCGAATCGCTATAACGAACATCGTCAAATGTCATCGTCTTCTGCTGATCGTTACCAAGATCGTCATTTAGATGAAGATAAAATTAGCCTGAACAGTAATAACAGTAACAATGAAAAAACAGGCTCAATGACGCAGCGATTCGCTAATATGCTTAAGCAATATAGCGGTGGTGCAGCAGATGCTGACGATCACGTAGCGGAAAATGAAGATTCGCTCTCTGCTTTGCTGCAACGCCAAAATAAGCATCGCGACGGCTACAACCAAGAAAAGCCAGCGCCATATCAACCAGATTCACCTTTGGCGAAGCTAATCGCACAGGACAATCGATTTGAACGTCCGACGCCCAAGCTGGACCCGACGCGATATGACCGACGTCGCCCAAGTGATGAGCGTGACGAATCGGCCGATGAGCTAGAAAGCATGCGCGAAGAGATGACGTCAATTCGTCGTCTGTTGGAGCACCAAGTTTCTGGCCTGATGTGGCAAGAAGTAGAACGCCGTGAGCCGCTAAGAGCTATGCTGATTAAGCGCTTAGAGCGAATGGGCGTTTCTCCGGAGTTAGCGGACCAGATGGCCTGTTATATCCCGGAAGATACAAAGCCAGCGCGAGCGTGGAAAGCGTTATTGTCGCTGGTGGCGGATCAAATCAATATTCCTAAACAGGACATTTTAAAACGTGGTGGCGTAGTCGCATTGTTGGGTCCGACTGGGGTTGGGAAAACAACAACCGTAGCGAAACTCGCAGCACGCGCAGCCATGGAATACGGTGCCGACAATGTGGCCCTTGTGACAACAGATACATATCGCATAGGTGCACATGAGCAACTCTCAATTTACGGAAGAATCATGGGTTGTCCCGTAAGAGTTGCTAAAGATTCTAACGAGTTAGCCGATGTTATATATCAGCTAAGAAACAGAAGACTGATTTTGGTCGATACGGCAGGGATGGGGCAACGAGATGTGAGGCTTTCCGAGCAGCTCGACACTCTAATGCAAGAGAGCGGAGAAGTGATTCACAGCTACCTTGTTTTGCCGGCTACCGCACAACGTCGTGTTCTACAAGAAACGCTGGATCACTTCCGACGTATACCACTTTCGGGTTGTATTATGACGAAGCTTGATGAGTCATTAAGCCTAGGCGAATTCATCAGTGTAGTGATTCAAAACGCAATGCCAGTAGCTTACATCGCTAATGGTCAGCGCGTACCAGAAGACATTGTGATAGCGCAACCAAAATATATGCTTGCGAAAGCAAATGAACTGTTAGAGAAGTCGACAGAGAACGAACCTCACTTTTGGAACAGTGACAGTGAAGGACTCTAAGGCGGCGGACTACTATGACTGAGAATATGATACACGATCAAGCAAGCGGCCTCCGTCGCTTAACACAACCATCGTTGACCAAAGTGATTGCTGTTACTGGCGGCAAAGGTGGTGTGGGGAAATCAAACGTAACACTGGGTCTGGCGATTTGTATGGCTCGCCAAGGCAAGAAGGTGATGGTTCTCGACGCTGATTTAGGTCTGGCCAATGTGGACGTGATGCTCGGAATTCGTGCAAAACGTAATCTAGGACATGTCTTAGCGGGTGAATGTGAGCTAAAAGATGCGATTGTCGAAGGGCCTTATGGTATAAAGATAATTCCTGCAACTTCTGGCACACAGAGCATGACAGAGCTTTCTCACGCTCAGCATGCTGGACTCATTCGAGCATTTGGTAGTCTTGAAGACGAAATGGATGTCCTGCTGATTGATACCGCTGCTGGTATCTCTGACATGGTAATCAGTTTTTCGCGAGCAGCTCAAGATGTGGTTGTAGTTGTGTGTGATGAACCGACGTCAATCACAGATGCCTATGCATTAATCAAGCTGTTGAGTAAAGAACACCAAGTTCAACGCTTTAAAGTTGTAGCAAATATGGTCAGAAGCTACCGTGAAGGGCGAGAATTGTTTGCAAAGTTGACACTAGTCACAGAGCGATTCTTGAATGTTAGCCTTGAACTCGTAGCATGTATTCCATTAGATGATAAAGTACGACAGGCTGTAAAAAGACAAAAAATTGTCGTTGATGCGTTCCCACGCTCGCCTGCTGCTTTAGCTATCAGCTCACTAGCAAACAAAGCGTTGACGTGGCCACTACCGAAAACACCAAGTGGACACTTGGAATTTTTTGTGGAAAGGTTGCTAAATCGTACCGAATTCGCAGAGGACCCTTTTGGTGAATAAAGCGATAACCTATGACCAACATGGCAAATTTAATAGCCAGCAGGCGTTCATTGAACGTTATTCAGTGTTGGTTAAGCGCATTGCTCACCACCTACTAGGCCGTTTACCGCCGAGTGTTCAGGTAGAGGATTTAATTCAGGCCGGCATGATCGGTCTTATCGAAGCTCAGCAGAATTATGATGGTTCTAAAGGTGCGAGCTTTGAAACTTATGCAGGTATCCGTATTCGTGGCGCAATGTTAGATGACATGCGTAAAGGCGATTGGGTACCGCGTTCTGTTCATAAAAATAATCGAGAGATTAACCAAGCGATTGCGGAGCTGGAAGGCGAATTAAATCGAGATCCTACTGATTCTGAAGTAGCCACGCATCTCGGTATGACACTGGATCAATATCATAGTGCTCTTACCGATATCAACTGCTCAAAATTAGTCGGTATTGAAGATTTAGGCGTTTCTGATGATGTGATTTCACCGGCGGATGAAACCGATGACAGCAACCCATTCAAAAGGGTAGTTGATGAATCATTTCGAAAAGCACTGGTTGAATCAATAAAACAGCTTCCAGAGCGTGAAGCTTTGGTTCTTTCGCTTTATTATGATGAAGAACTCAATTTGAAAGAAATTGGCGATGTGTTAGGCGTAAGCGAATCTCGCGTAAGTCAAATACTGAGTCAAGCGATGCAACGTTTACGTACCAAGCTCAGTGCGTGGACACAAAATGACTAAAAACACTGATTTTACGATTCAGTGGAGGCAATTTTGAATAAAAACATGAAGATCCTTATTGTTGATGATTTCTCAACAATGCGCCGTATTGTTAAAAACCTGCTTCGTGACTTGGGTTTCAATAACACTCAAGAAGCGGACGATGGTTTAACCGCATTACCAATGCTGAAAAAAGGTGACTTCGATTTTGTTGTAACTGACTGGAACATGCCAGGTATGCAAGGCATCGATTTGCTTAAACACATCCGCGCGGATGCAGAACTTAAGCATCTGCCAGTTCTAATGATCACGGCTGAAGCGAAGCGTGAGCAGATCATTGAAGCTGCTCAAGCAGGTGTAAACGGCTACATTGTTAAGCCATTTACTGCTGCAACATTAAAAGAAAAATTAGATAAAATTTTCGAGCGTTTATAACTCTCTCTTTCTCTTTGTTATTCGAGTCATTCATACCAATTATTAAATACCTATTAAATGACTCGTTTAGCGTTTTCAAAGTGATAAGAAGAACTAAACGTAAAAGGGTCTATTCAGAATGATCTCACTAGAGCAGGCGAAGTCACTCGTTCAAATGCTAGAAAACGGGGAACAAGACCAAGCCAATATGCTTGTTGCCTCGATCTACGAAGGTGCCGATAACCCAATGCTGCAAGAAATTGGAGCGTTAACTCGAGACCTTCACGAATCACTCAAGCAGTTCAGTCTCGATCAGCGCATGACCGAAATTGCGAAAGACGAAATCCCTAACGCTAGGGATCGTCTCAATTATGTGATCGAGAAGACAGAGCTTGCAGCCAACAAAACAATGGATGCGGTCGACTGCTGCCTTCCTATCGCTGACAACCTGCATGATTGCCTTCTAAAAGTTCGTCCTCAATGGAATGAACTCATGCACGGGCGCATAGAATTAAGCGAGTTTAAAGCACTGTGCCACCGAATCGACGGGCTATTAGTGCAAGTCGAAGGTGACAGCACTGAATTGCGCGGCCAGTTGACCGAAATTCTCATGGCGCAAGACTTCCAAGACCTAACTGGCCAAATCATTCGCCGCGTAATTACGTTGGTTAATGAAGTAGAAGGCCGCTTAGTGGAAATCCTAACCGTATTCTCTGGAAATAAACTCGAAGAACACATTCAAGTTTTGTCAGAACCGGCAGATAAAAAGAATACACAAACAAGCGAAGCCGAAGGCCCGATTCTTCATCCAGAACTGAGAGAAGATGCGGTTTCATCGCAGGACGAAGTCGATGACTTGTTGTCCAGTCTTGGATTTTAAAGGTAACGTATGAGCTACGATTTAGACGAAGATATTCTTCAGGACTTTCTCATTGAGGCTGGGGAAATTCTCGAGCTGCTTTCTGAGCAGTTGGTTGAATTGGAAAATAACCCAGAAGACAAAGACTTACTTAATGCTATTTTCCGCGGGTTTCATACCGTAAAAGGCGGTGCCGGCTTCCTTTCATTGGCAGAGCTAGTCGATACTTGTCATGGTGCGGAGAACGTGTTCGACGTTTTACGAAACGGTCAACGCACGGTAACGCAAAACTTAATGGATACGATGCTAAAAGCCTTGGATACGGTTAATACCCAGTTCCAGGCTGTTCAAGATCGTGAGCCGTTAGAAGCTGCGGACCCTGAGCTTCTTGAAGAACTTCATCGTCTATGCAAACCTGAGTCAGAAGATGAAGTAGCGGCAACCGTAGTTGAAGAACCAGTGGCTACTCCAGAACCTATTATTCCCGATCCTATCATCGAAGAACCTGCTGCACCGTCAGCACCATCAAGTGTCGGCTCTGTTGATGAAATTACCCAAGACGAATTCGAAAAGCTATTGGATGAGCTTCATGGTAAAGGTTCAGCGCCAGGCAACTCAATGTCTGCGACACCTACAACGCCATCTGAACCGCCTCAATCGAGTGCACCATCAGTTGAAAGTGGTGATATCACTGATGATGAGTTTGAACGTTTACTCGATGAACTGCACGGTGTAGGAAAAAGCCCTTCTACGGCAGAGGCTGCTGCATCTGTACCAGTAGAGCCACCTAAAGCGGCAGAGCCTTCCGCTCCAGTGGCATCTTCATCAAATCAAGACAGTGACTTAATGACGGACGAAGAGTTCGAAAAGTTACTCGATGAGCTACATGGTTCAGGTAAAGGTCCAACGCTAGAAGAATTGGACATGGCAACGAAGCCTGCTTCAGCAAACGTAGAGCAAAGCCCTGCGAAACCTGAGCCTGTTGCTAAGCCAGCACCTGTTCAAGCAGCGCCAGCACCAAAGCCAGAATCTAAACCAGTCGCGGTAAAAGAAGAAGCCAAAGCACCAGCGGTTAAAAAACCTCAGGCTGAAGCAACCGTTCGTGTTGATACCTCGACGCTTGATACCATCATGAACATGGTGGGTGAGCTCGTATTGGTGCGTAACCGTCTACTAAGCCTTGGTTTGAATAGCGACAACGAAGAGATGTCCAAAGCGGTCGCTAACCTTGATGTGGTAACTGCGGATCTACAAGGCGCGGTAATGAAAACGCGTATGCAGCCAATTAAGAAAGTGTTTGGCCGTTTCCCACGCGTTGTCCGTGACTTGGCTCGTAACCTAAATAAAGACATCGTGCTAGAAATGCGCGGTGAAGAAACCGATCTCGATAAAAACCTTGTAGAAGCATTGGCCGATCCGTTGATTCACTTGGTGCGTAACTCGGTTGATCACGGTATTGAAATGCCAGACGCACGCGCGAAGGCAGGCAAATCACGCACAGGTAAAGTGATTTTGTCAGCATCGCAAGAAGGGGACCATATTGAACTATCCATCGTAGATGATGGTGGCGGTATGGACCCGAACAAACTGCGTGGCATCGCGGTGAAGCGTGGCATGATGGATGAAGATGCGGCGGCACGTTTAACAGATAAAGAGTGCTTCAACCTTATCTTCGCACCTGGCTTCTCAAGTAAAGATAAAATTTCTGACATTTCTGGTCGTGGTGTGGGTATGGACGTGGTTAAGACGGCGATCAATACCTTAAACGGTTCAATCGATATCGATTCTGAGCTAGGCAAGGGCACTAAGATTACGATCAAAGTACCACTAACGTTAGCGATTTTACCGACTCTGATGGTTGGTGTTGGCGGTCATCCGTTTGCTCTACCACTGGCTTCGGTGAGTGAAATTTTCCACTTAGATCTTAGCCGTACAAACGTGGTAGATGGTCAGCTGACGATCATTGTACGTGAGAAATCTATCCCGCTATTTTACTTACAAAACTGGTTAGCATCCAAATCGCAAAACGTCCAAGAGCGTACTGGTCACGGTCACGTGGTGATTGTACAGATTGGTAACCAACGCGTTGGTTTTGTTGTGGATACGCTTATTGGTCAAGAAGAAGTGGTTATTAAGCCACTCGATAATCTATTACAGGGCACTCCAGGTATGGCTGGTGCGACAATTACTAGCGATGGCCATATTGCATTAATTCTAGATGTGCCTGATTTACTTAAGCGATATGCTGCGGCTTCACGCCTTTAAGCAAAGCTGACGTTATTAAAAGGAATAAGATGGCGATTAAAGTACTAGTCGTTGATGATTCGAGTTTTTTCCGACGTCGCGTGAGCGAAATCATCAACTCAGAATCGCGCCTAGAAGTGATTGACGTTGCGGTAAATGGTAGAGAGGCGGTTGAGAAAGCCAAATCTCTCAAACCTGACGTCATCACGATGGATATTGAAATGCCAGTGATGGATGGCATTACAGCTGTACGTGAAATAATGGCCGCTGCTCCAACGCCAATTCTAATGTTTTCGTCCCTGACCCACGACGGGGCGAAAGCTACGCTTGATGCGCTAGATGCGGGCGCATTGGACTTCTTACCGAAAAAGTTTGAGGACATTGCGCGTAACCGTGAAGAAGCGGTGTCATTACTTCAACAGCGTGTGATTCAGATTGCCTCGAAGCGCGCTTTCATGCGTCGACCTATCGCTCGCCCAACAGCGAGTACCAGCACGACTACTCGATCATTAGGTTCAAGAACGGCTTCACCTGTGACTCCAACACCAACTCGACCTGCTGCGACAAAGTACCGTGCTTCTGGTAAGAAGTATCAACTGACGGCAATTGGCACATCAACAGGTGGCCCCGTTGCTCTACAAAAAATTCTGACGCGCTTGCCGATGAACTATCCGCATCCGATTGTATTGATTCAACACATGCCAGCAACGTTTACTGCTGCGTTTGCCAGTCGTTTGAACACCTTGTGTAAGATTCAAGTGAAAGAAGCACAAGATGGCGATGTGTTACAGCCCGGTGTGGCATACCTTGCACCAGGTGGGAAACAAATGATGGTGGATGGACGAGCGGGCGCTGCTCGTCTTCGCATTATTGATGGCGGCGATCGCATGAACTACAAACCATGTGTGGATGTGACTTTTGGTTCTGCCGCAAAAGTATATGGCGACAAAGTGCTCTCTTTAGTGTTGACAGGCATGGGTGCAGACGGTCGTGAGGGCGCTCGCATGTTGAAGTCTGCAGGCTCAACTATTTGGGCACAAGATGAAGAAAGTTGTGTTGTTTATGGCATGCCCCAAGCGGTTGCTAAAGCAGGCATTTCTTCAGAAGATTTACCGCTTGACCGCATCGCTGAACGCATGTTGGTGGAAGTTGGCCTAGCTTAGGATTCATCATGATTGTTTGGAGTGTAGCTAACCAGAAAGGAGGCGTGGGTAAAACCACCTCAACAGTGACATTGGCGGGCTTATTGAGCCAGAAAGGCCATCGAGTATTGATGGTTGATACTGATCCTCACGCCTCACTGACTACTTATCTCGGTTATGATCCTGATGCAGTAACTTCGAGCCTATTTGATTTATTCCAGTTGAAGACGTTTTCTCGTGAGACGGTTAAACCGTTGATTTTAGAAACAGAGCTGGAAGGAATGGATATCATTCCCGCGCATATGTCCCTTGCCACGCTTGATCGCGTAATGGGTAATCGCAGTGGTATGGGATTAATCTTAAAACGGGCGCTGCAAACTGTCTCACAAGACTATGACTATGTGTTGATTGACTGTCCGCCAATCCTTGGCGTGATGATGGTGAACGCGTTGGCAGCCAGTGACCGAATTTTGATTCCTGTTCAAACAGAGTTTTTGGCAATGAAAGGTCTAGAGCGCATGATGCGTACGCTAACCATTATGCAAAAATCTCGCCCGGGCTGTTTCAAAGTGACTATCGTCCCAACCATGTACGATAAGCGCACGAAAGCGTCATTGCAGACATTGATGCAACTGAAAAAAGATTACCCAAATCAAGTGTGGACCTCAGCGGTGCCTATTGATACCAAGTTCCGCGATGCCAGTTTAAAGCACTTGCCAGCTTCGCATTTTGCATCTGGTAGCCGTGGTGTGTTTGCCTATAAACAGCTACTGATTTACCTGGAGAGGTTGGCGTTCGATGAGCAGTAATGATGTGCTGTCCAGTGAACAAGCACTTGATGACTACTTTAATGCATTACTGGATGATGAAACTGAAATAACGACTCTTGAGGAAGACCTTGACCTGTTGGCTCAAGAGGTATCATCTGCAGAGCCAGAGCCAGAGCCAGAGCCAGAGCCAGAGCCAGAGCCAGAGCCAGAGCCAGAGCCAGAGCCAGAGCCAGAGCCAGAATTGCAGTTACAATACCCGGAGCCAGAAACGTACCAGTTTCAAGAAACATATCCGCCAGAGTTGGAAGCTCCAAACCTGGAAGATGTTCAAAGGCTATTAAGTCAGCTTGAAGCAAGCAACCCAGTGGCTGAGTTGGATATTGATAGTATTCTTGAACAAAATACGATTGATATTGCAGCAGAGATAAAAGCGGCTGAGCCTGAGGTACAAACCTTTAGTGAGGTGCCTGAGCTTCAGGGTGTTGCGGAAATACAGGACTGGGTGATTGATGAGCCAGTTTTTGAGGAAGCTCAACCAGAGGTGGATGAACCTCACGCAGTGATCGAACAAAGTATCAATATAGAATCGAACGTCGATACTGAACTCGAAACACAAGCAGATTCCGATATACCAACGGTCTGGGAAAGCACGAAGCGAAGTGAGGACTTCCAAGTTCTTTACTTTGATGTGAATGGTGTCACGTTTGCTGTACCTCTTGATGAGTTAGGTGGTATTCATCGCATTAGCGAGCTTAACCATTTGATAGGAAAACCCGCCTGGTATTTGGGGCTACAAACAAATCGCGAGCAACAGTTTGATGTCGTCGATACCGCGAAATGGGTGATGGCAGATAAGCTTCGTGATGATAGCTATAAAGATAACTACCAATATGTCGTCATGCTTGGTGAGAGCATGTGGGGGTTGGCCAGTAACCAATTAATTGGGACTGAAACGCTTAATATCGACAAGGTTCGCTGGCGTGAGCAGGCGGGTAAACGCCCTTGGCTAGCGGGCATGGTAAAAGAAAAAATGTGTGCCTTAATTCATGTCCAGGCACTCATTGACATGCTAAACGCCGGTTTAGATGTCAAATCACTGAATTAGATTTAAGTCGGGAACGACATTAACGAGGATTAACTATGTCTCAAGCTTTTGAAGTAGAAGTGAAGAAAGATGCATCGAATGACGAAGTTCTTCAGTGGGTGACGTTCCAGCTAGAAGAAGAAACGTACGGCATCAACGTAATGCAAGTTCGTGAAGTACTTCGTTATACTGAAATTGCCCCTGTTCCAGGTGCACCAGATTATGTACTTGGTATCATCAACCTACGCGGTAATGTAGTTACTGTTATCGATACACGTTCACGTTTTGGCCTGATGGAAGGCGAAGTCACCGACAACACTCGTATTATTGTGATCGAGTCTGAGCGTCAAGTGATTGGTATCTTAGTCGATAGCGTGGCAGAAGTCGTTTATCTGCGTTCTTCTGAAATTGATACGACGCCTTCAGTTGGTACCGACGAGAGTGCGAAGTTCATCCAGGGTGTGAGCAACCGTGACGGCAAGCTTCTTATCCTTGTGGATTTGAACAAGCTGCTAACAGATGACGAGTGGGACGAGATGGCTCACCTTTAATGGCTGAATGATGATGGCTGAAGAGACTCTTTTATCTGCTCCATTCCTTGCGGGTGGCGTCGCTTTTATCGTGTTAGTATTGGTTGTTTTGCAACTGCGGATTCGCTCGGGGTTACAAAAGCAGTTAGACCAACAACGAGCTCAATCTCGACACGCAGATAAAGAAGTGCAAAAGTTGAGTAAGCAGTTACTCGAAGTGCGCTCGGTTGTCGTTGGTCTTGGACAAAAAGTGACGGAGCAACAAGACATTATTCAGCACTTAAACGAGAGAATTCGCGAACTCGAACACGCTGATACTGATGGTCGCTTGTATAGTCGTGCTTCTAAAATGGTACAGCTTGGCGCTGATATCAACGAGCTGATTGAAGAGTGCGAACTACCAAAAGCCGAAGCTGAGTTGATGCTTTCACTGCAGAAGAAACTGGCGGGGAAAGAGAAGATTCCACCATTAAGTGGTCAGCCATCAGATGACGCAGAATATCCAGCGCGTGGACGTCGTCGACGCTAAAGGTTATCAAGCGATAAAAAAGAGGCGTTATTACGCCTCTTTTTTTGTTTTTAGCCGCTAATGCTCTTCTTAAATACAACCCTAGATAACCTTCAGTCGATCTTGCTCTTAGCTCTGGCCTCTCAAATTCAAAATGAGCGCTTATAACTACTTATAGTTAATTTTATTAAAGTGTGATGATTAATTAACAAAAATACATGAACTTACATGTAACCTAGCCCTCTTATCCTGTTTTGTCATAACTAAGCTGTGCTAATATAGCGGCTCGTTCATTTTTTAGTTGAAGCTCTATGTTAGAAGTGTCTAACCTGACAGCAATCCGTGATGAAAGGGTTCTGTTTGAAAACCTGCAGTTTGAAATTAAGCCTGGTGAATTGGTCCAGATCGAAGGGCGTAATGGTACTGGTAAAACTACATTGCTACGGATTGTGACAGGGTTAGGTGATAGAGAAGAAGGTGTCATTAAATGGAAAGGCGAAGAGGTTGAAAAATCTCGTGATGTTTTCCATCAAGATCTGCTTTTCTTAGGACATCAAACAGGAGTGAAACGAGAGCTTACCGCATTAGAAAACTTACGTTTTTATCAATCTATTCAAAATAATCGCTCTTCAGACGAAGAAATCTTTATCGCTTTGACTCAAGTAGGATTAGCTGGTCGAGAAGATGTGCCTGTAGCACAACTTTCCGCAGGTCAGCAACGACGAGTCGCATTGGCAAGGTTATGGCTCAGTAAGCAAATTTTATGGATTTTAGATGAGCCGTTGACTGCCATTGATAAGCAAGGCGTCAAGGTGCTTGAATCTTTGTTCGCAAGTCATGCTGATAATGGCGGTATTGTTGTGTTGACGACGCATCAAGATATGTTTGCGGACAGCCCGAAACTTAGAAAAATAAAGCTGGGTGACTGATATGATTTCCTCGATGACCACCATCATTCGTCGTGAGCTCCTAATCGCATTTCGCCGTCAGGCAGACATTCTGAACCCGTTGTGGTTCTTTATTATTGTCATTACTCTCTTTCCTCTGAGTATTGGACCAGAACCTAATTTGTTAGCACGTATTGCAGCGGGCATCGTTTGGGTTGCCGCATTGCTGTCCGCCTTATTATCATTAGAGCGTCTATTTCGTGATGATTTTCAAGACGGTGCACTAGAACAAATGATGCTAATGCCGATTCCATTGCAACTTGTAGTGGTTTCAAAGGTCATAGCACATTGGTTGTTAACAGGGTTACCTCTGATTTTAATTAGCCCATTATTGGCGGTTTTACTTTCGCTCGACTTCAATACTTGGCTATCGGTTGTATTAACCTTGATGATCGGTACACCAACACTAAGTTTTATTGGCGCCATTGGTGTGGCGTTGACTGTTGGGTTGCAAAAGGGTGGCGTTCTTTTGAGTTTGCTTATTCTTCCGCTCTACATCCCAATTTTGATTTTCGCAACATCGGCAATTGATGCTGCCGCACTCGGTATGGCGTATAACGGTCAACTAGCGATTTTAGGTGCGATGCTAATGGGGGCGATGACATTAACGCCTTTTGCCATCAGTGCCGCATTACGAGTTAGTGTCAACTAACTCAATAAAGTGCCAATGAAGCGGCGCTTGATCAAAGAATTATTATTAAAGCACTGCTACGGTCTCAACCCTTTAGACAGTGTCCCTGAAGTAAGAGTGAGAACAAAACATGTGGAAATGGCTACATCCTTATGCCAAGCCAGAAGCAGCTTATCGTTTGAGTGGTAAGTTTCTGCCTTGGTTTTCTGTATTGGCCCTCGTATGCTTATCGGTTGGTACGGTTTGGGGGCTTGCATTTGCGCCTTCAGATTACCAACAAGGTGACAGTTTCCGAATCATCTACATTCATGTCCCATCAGCTATTTGGTCTATGGGCGTTTATATGTCGATGGCGATCGCTGCATTTATTGGCCTAGTATGGCAAGTTCGCCTATCTGATATGGCGGCACTTGCGATGGCTCCGATTGGTGCAGTATTTACTTTTATTGCTCTACTTACAGGTGCTGTTTGGGGCAAGCCTATGTGGGGCACTTGGTGGGTATGGGATGCCCGTCTTACATCTGAATTGATTCTTCTATTTCTCTACCTTGGTGTGATTGCGCTTTACCATGCGTTTGACGATCAAAAAACCGCTGCAAAAGCCGCTGGTATCTTAGCGATCGTAGGCGTAGTAAACCTACCTATCATTCACTTTTCCGTGGAATGGTGGAACACGCTTCATCAAGGTGCGACGATCACGAAATTTGAACAACCTTCTATTTCATCCGACATGCTTTGGCCGTTATTGCTGAACATCTTTGGCTTTGCGTTCTTCTTTGGTGCCGTGACGATGGTCCGTTTTCGTAACGAAATCATCAGTAAAGAAAGTCACCGCCCTTGGGTGCGCAAACTCGCAACAGAACAAACTCAGTGAGGTAACTGATTATGCATTTTGAATCTCTGAGCGACTTTTTTGCCATGGGTGGCTACGCATCATACGTATGGAGTGCGTTTGGTATTACTTTCTTATCCATGCTGATTCTTCTGATCACTAGCCTTCGCCGCGGTGATGCATTATTGAAAGAAGTGAAAGCAAAAATTGACCGTCAAGCTCGTATCGACGCAGCGAAGAACATGGAGAACACCTTATGAACCCGAGACGTAAAAAGAGGCTAGGTATTGTACTAGCGATCTTTATCGGTATTAGTGCCACCATTGGTTTGATACTTTATGCGCTTAATCAAAATATGGACCTTTTCTACACTCCAACGGAATTGGTTAATGGTAAGCCAGATGGCACCAAGCCAGAAGTAGGCCAGCGTCTGCGTATCGGTGGAATGGTGGTTGTGGGCTCAGTTCGTCGAGATCCTAATTCTTTGAAAGTGAGTTTTGACCTGCACGATGTCGGTCCGAAAGTGACGATTACCTATGACGGTATTCTTCCTGACTTGTTCCGTGAAGGGCAGGGTATTGTTGCTCAAGGTGTACTGAAAGATGCCACGACAGTTGAGGCATTTGAGGTCCTAGCGAAGCACGATGAAGAATACATGCCACCAGAAATTGCAGAAGCGATGAAGAAAACGCATGAACCGCTTCAATACAGCACCGAACAGAAACAAGGAAGCGGCCAATGATTGCTGAAATCGGTCACTTTGCTCTCATTCTTTCGCTTGCAATGGCAGTGCTGTTGAGCGTATTGCCATTGTGGGGAGCATCGAATAATAACACCATGCTAATGAACACAGCGCGACCGCTATCTTGGTCTATGTTCCTGATGCTGTTGTTCTCTTTCGCCATTTTATGTTGGGGATTTTATACCAACGACTTCACGTTACAGTATGTAGCGAGCAACTCGAATAGTCAGCTTCCTTGGTACTACCGTTTAACCGCAGTATGGGGTGCACACGAAGGTTCACTGTTGCTATGGGTTTTAATCCAAGCTGCTTGGACTGTCGCTGTAGCGACGTTTAGTCGTGGTATGCCGCAAGAGTCGGTTGCACGTGTACTTGCTGTTATGGGCATGATCTCAGTGGGTTTCCTACTGTTTATCATCCTAACGTCGAACCCATTCCTACGTACGTTACCGTTCTTCCCGGTTGACGGACGTGACTTGAACCCTCTGCTTCAAGACCCTGGTTTGATTGTTCACCCGCCAATGCTTTACATGGGCTATGTTGGTTTCTCGGTTGCATTCTCTTTTGCGATCGCATCCCTAATGACCGGACGCCTTGATACTGCTTGGGCTCGTTGGTCTCGTCCTTGGACAACCGCAGCATGGGTATTCTTAACACTTGGTATCGCACTAGGTTCTTGGTGGGCTTACTACGAACTTGGCTGGGGTGGCTGGTGGTTCTGGGACCCAGTAGAAAACGCATCATTCATGCCTTGGTTAGCGGGTACCGCATTAATGCACTCTCTTGCCGTGACAGAAAAGCGCGGCACATTTAAAGCGTGGACGGTACTATTGGCAATCTCTGCATTTTCGTTGAGTTTGTTGGGCACCTTCTTAGTCCGTTCCGGTATTTTAGTATCGGTGCACGCGTTCGCGTCTGACCCGTCGCGCGGTATGTTTATTCTAGGCTTCCTCGTTTTCGTTATCGGTGGCTCTTTATTGCTGTTTGCCGTAAAAGGGGCAGCAGTGCGTGTACGAGGTAACTTCGACTTAGTCTCACGTGAAAATGCGCTCTTAGCCAACAACGTATTACTTATCGCCGCTCTTGTTGTGGTGTTAGTGGGGACACTGTTGCCGCTCGTACACAAGCAGCTTGGTTTGGGGTCGGTCTCTATCGGTGCGCCATTCTTTGACATGCTATTTGCGTGGTTAATGATGCCATTTGCTTTCCTGCTTGGTATTGGCCCTCTTATTCGTTGGAAGCGAGACAATTTATCTAAACTTGTGAAACCAATGCTCGTTTCAGGTGTGCTTGCTTTCGCCTTGGCCGCGCTATGCGTGTACCTGTTTGCCGATTTCTTCTCAACCATGGCTTACATTGGTTGGGTGATGGCGATTTGGATTATTGCGATGCATGGCTTTGAACTGTACGAGCGCGCAACGCACCGTCATAGCTTTAGTGAAGGTGTTCGCAAGCTGCAACGTAGCCACTGGGCAATGATGTTGGGTCATGTTGGTCTGGCGGTATCTGTTATCGGTATTGCGATGGTACAGAACTACAGCATCGAGCGTGATGTACGTTTAGCACTTGGCGAACACTTCCAAATTCAAGGCTATGATTTCTACTTCTCAGGCTTGCGTGATAAAGATGGTCCAAACTACGATGGCTACATCGCAGACTTTGAGATCACACACGATGGCAAATACGTGAATACGCTTCACGCAGAGAAGCGCTTCTACCGTACGGCTAAGTCTATGATGACTGAAGCAGCCATTGACCGTGGTATTAGCCGCGACTTATACATTGCAATGGGTGAACGTTTAGACGACAACCGATCTTGGGCTGTTCGTATTTACTATAAACCGTTCGTTCGTTGGATTTGGGCTGGCTCTTTGATTATGGCATTAGGCGGCGCACTAGCGATTTCTGATAAACGCTACCGCTTCCGTAAATCGCCGAAGAAAAATGCGAAGTCAAAAGAGCAGGAGGCATAACATGAATAAGAAAATCTTATTTATTCCGCTTGTCGCTTTCATGATTCTAGCGGGCATTTTCGCAACCCAATTAATGCGTAACCAAGAGGGCGATGATCCAACTAAATTGGAGTCGGTTTTGGTTGGCAAGCCAGTTCCTGAGTTTCATTTAGAAGACCTGGCTGAGCCTGGAAAACAGTACGACCAATCAATTTTTAAAGGTGAACCGTTGCTCTTGAACGTTTGGGCAACGTGGTGCCCAACGTGTTATGCAGAGCATAAATACCTAAACGAATTGGCGGGTAAGGGCGTTAAGATCATCGGTATGAATTACAAAGATGATCGTAATAAAGCAATAGGTTGGCTGAATGATCTCGGCAACCCGTACTTGATCAGCCTATTTGATGGCAGTGGTATGCTTGGCCTTGACCTTGGCGTTTATGGTGCTCCAGAAACATTCATTATTGATGCAAATGGTGTGATTCGCTATCGCCATGTAGGGGATGTAAACCCACGTAATTGGTCAGAAACACTGGAGCCGCTTTACAACAAATTGGTTGAGGAGGCGAAGCAATGAGAAAGCTAATTCTTGCCGTTTTTGCTGCGATGACATTATCTCTTGCTGCTCATGCGGCCATTGAAGTGTACGAGTTTGATAATTTGGAACAAGAACAGCAGTTCAAAGAGTTAAGCCATACGCTCCGTTGCCCTAAATGTCAGAACAACACGATCTCGGATTCTAACGCTGAACTTGCTCAGGACTTACGCCATAAGGTGTACGAAATGACCAAAGAAGGGAAGTCCAAAGATGAGATTGTTGATTACATGATCGCCCGTTACGGTAACTTCGTGACTTACAACCCACCATTTACGGTCGCGACTGCGATTTTGTGGCTAGGGCCACTCGCTGTAGTACTGGGTGGTTTTGGTTTGATTGTGCTGCGTAGCCGTAAATCTAAAGTTAAGGCAAAAGCGAGCAGTGACGAGCAATGGGATGAGCAAAAAGAAGCTCGTTTAAAAGCATTGCTTGAAGAAGAGAACAGCGGAGATAAGAAGTAATGACACTATTTTGGATTTCCACCGTTGTTCTCACGCTTATTGCTTGTGCGCTGGTGGCTTTGCCGCTGCTTAAACAAAAAGCGAACAATGATGATGTGTTACGCGATGAGCTTAACAAGGCATTTTATAAAGACCGACTATCTGAGCTTGCAGAAGAAACTGACGAAGGTCTAGTTGAAAGTGAAGACGAACTGATTTCTGATCTAAAGCAATCACTGCTTGACGATATCCCTGGTGATAAAGCGCAAAAAGAAACTAAGGTTTCTCCAATCGCGGTTTTAGTTCCATCGGTAATTCTGACGGTGGTGCTGAGCTATGGTTTGTATTATAAATTTGGCGCGTCAGACGATATTGTTCAATGGCAAGAAGTGTCTGCAAATCTACCTGAGTTATCGAAAAAGCTGATGTCGGCTTCTTCTGAGCCGCTGAGTGACGATGAAATGGCGGATTTGACCCTTGCCCTTCGAACTCGCTTACATTACCAGCCGGAAGACTCGACAGGTTGGTTACTGCTAGGTCGTATTGCGTTAGCAAATCGTGATGTCACCACAGCTATCGATGCGATGGAAAAATCGTACCGCCTAGAGCCAAAAGATCCTGATGTGATGTTGGGTTATGCACAAGCTCTGATGCTGTCTCAAGAGGAAATGGATCAAGCGACGGCTCGCTCATTACTCGGCAAGCTGATGCAGCAAGACTATGTCGATCTGCGTGTGTTTTCTTTGTTAGCGTTCGATGCGTTTGAGCGTCAAGACTTCCCGGCAGCCATCAAGTACTGGGGAATCATGCAGCAAATGATTGGTCCAGAAGATAGTCGCTACGAGATGTTGTCACGCAGTATTGAGAGTGCTCGTAAGCAAATGGGCGAAGCGGTTTCACCGGATAAGAGTGTAGCAGTGACAATTAATGTGGCACCAAATGCTCAGTTGGATCCAAACGCAGTTCTGATTGTGTCAGTACATCGTTCAGATGGCTCCCCGATGCCTGTGGCTGCTGCTCGTTATCCGCTAGGTACTTTCCCTCGCACAGTCGTATTAGATGATGGCAATGCCATGATGCAAGGGCAAAAGTTATCTTCACTCGATAAGCTAATCGTCCGTGTGCGTGTAGATTCTGACGGTAACGTAGCAACGCGTGATCAAGATTGGCACGGAGAAAGTGACGTCGTTGAATTTGGCGCACCAGTAGAAGTGACCATTGATCAGCAGTATTAATTGTTAACATCTGTCTCTGAAACATGACAACGAGGTAGAGTCAGTTGCCTTTAGTGGTATGACTCTAAACGATCGAGTAGAATACCGAAGGCCAGCGATTGCTGGCCTTTATTTATTCCCATATCTGAGTCATCTTTACTATGTATCCTGCTCAACATACGTACAATGGTTAATCGGGGTGACTTAGGTACATTAATAGTCGTTATGGAAAATAAAATGTATAACAAGGGTAAATCTACCTTCTTGTTGCTGTTAGCCGTTGGACTGGTTGGCTGTTCAAGTGCGCCTGATGAAGCAGTAACAGGACAAGAAACAAATCAAACGACTTCTGATGTGTATGACCCGTTGGAAGGCTTTAACCGAACCATGTGGGAACTCAACTACGAATATTTAGATCCGTATTTGGTTCGTCCTGTATCACTTGCGTATGTAGAATACACGCCAGTTGCTATTCGTTCTGGTATCGCTAACTTCTTATCGAACTTAGATGAGCCAGCAAGCATGGTTAATAACTTAATCATGGGTAATGGTACGAAAGCCGTGGACCACTTTAACCGTTTTTGGATTAACTCGACGTTCGGTATTTTCGGTTTATTCGATATTGCAAGTGCCGCGGGTATTACGAAGTACGACGAGAAAGCGTTCAGTGATGCAGTAGGCCACTATGGTGTTGGAAATGGTCCTTACTTCATGGTTCCAGGTTATGGTCCGTATACCTTACGTGAAGTGACAGATACCGTAGATAGTACGTATTTACCCCTCTCTTATCTCAACTTCTGGGCGAGTTTGGGTAAGTGGGCGTTTGAAGGAATGGAGAAGCGTGCTTTATTAGTACCGCAAGAAGCGCAGCTAGACTCGTCGCCGGATCCATATATTCTAACTCGCGATGTTTATATCCAGCGTCAAAACTTTAAAGCAGAAGTTGAAACGGTAGAAGAAGTTAACATCGAAGAAGAAGAGTATTTAGATGAATATCTAGAAGACTTTTAAGCGTTGTTCTTCATAATCGAGAAATGAAAAAAGGCTTAGCTGATGCTAAGCCTTTTTTGTATTTTGCAGCTTGGTTAGAAACGGTAGTTTGCTTGAACACCGATTAGCCAAACATTACCCGTAGTTTCGCCTACAAATTGCCCGCCGACTTGTTCTGCAGTGTCGTCTGACTTGTAACCACGAGACTCAACGATTGGTGCGTCTTTCGCAAAAATATAGGTGAAGCCAGCGTCTAGGCTGAAGTCTTTCGTCCAATCGTACGTTGCGCCAATACTTAGCCAAGTACGGTCAGTTTCTGGAATAGTAATCGTGCGGTTTTTGTCGCTTACCGCTGAAGTATCGTATGCAATACCAGTGCGTAGCGCTAGCTTAGGATCAAGCTGGTAAGTAGCACCAACAGCAAAGCGATAGTTGTCTTCCCAGTTTTCTACTTTAACCATATGCGTGCCAGCAGTATTTAGACGTGCTTCCAATTTCTCGAAAGAGCTCCAATCCGTCCAGTTAACGCTTGCGTGTAACGCAAGTTGGTCTGTTACTTGGTGGAAGCTTGCCAACTCAGCCGTTGCAGGCAGGTTTAGATACATGTAGCCGTTGTCGCGTTCAGAAGTACCGAAGCCAAAACCAAGACCTTCAGCATGGCCTTCAAGCTTTAGTTCAACTTCAGATTTGTACGCGAAGCCGATACGGTTATTTTCATTGATCTGCCATGCTGTACCAACTTGCCAGCCCCAAGCGGTATCGTCACCTTCCATGTATTTTAGAGCGGTACCTTGAGGAACACTGATTGGTTGATTAGTTTCAGGATTTAACCCTACAACGTTATTCCTAGGAGCTGCTGCGCCAAAGCTGCCTTCGCCGATGATGTAACGGATACCACCACCAACGCTGATTGATTCATTGACTTTGTAAGCTGCGTTCAAGTTCGCTTCCATTGTCGTTACGCTTGCTTCGTTACCGAAGTGCGAGGCACCAAAGCCTTTACCTAAATCGGTTTCCATGCCGTAGTTGGTGCCAAATGCCAAACCAATCGCGAATTTCTCATTATATTGGTGTGATAGGTAGAAGTTTGGAATGATTGCATCATGTGCGAAGTCATCTGAAGATGCAGAAGAAGTGCTACCGTGGAAGTTTACATCACCTTCAATATCAATATTTGGGTTCACATAGATTGCACCAACGGACACTTGAGTGCCTTCCAAATAAGTTAGCATTGCTGGGTTACGCCATTGTGCACTTGCGTTGTCAGCCATTGCAGCTTCACCAGCATATGCTCGACCTAGGCCTGTTGCAGAATATTCAGCAAGTTGGAAACCTGCTGCGTTAGCCATGCCCGTTGTGCCAAGTAGGCTTAATGCCACTGCTGTTGATAGAAGAGTCTTGTTGGTTTTCATTCGAATGTTCGCTGATTTGTTTATAACGTGGGACGAAAGTTTAAAGGTAGAGTTTTTACTTTAGAAATGAAAATCCAGCGTAAGTGGTCATTTGGAATATTATCCTTTCAAATGTTATTTATGTGGTTTAATAATCTAACTGTGAAAGGCTTGTAAACGGAATTCAGCGAACAGCTGTGCGTCCTAATTGTGAGATTTAGATACACGTGTTCACTCAAATTGAGTGGGCAATAAATCGCAGATATGAAAAAAGGCTGGAAATCCAGCCTTTTATATAAAGTATTTTTCTACTAACTAACAGCGAAGCGTTTAGAAGCTACGGCTGTATTGTAAGCCGAATAGAATTGCATCAGCATGAGTTGTTGCTGTTACACCGGTAGAAAGACCAGGAGCTAATTGAGTATTCTCATTAACTTTTACATCTTCACCTAACAAGTACGTGAAGCCAAAATCGATGTTTGAGCTATTATCAATATGGTAAGAGAAACCTGTGGAGAACCACTGGCGATCTGAGTCTGGTACCGAGATAGACGTTACTTTATCTTGAGCGCTTGTGTCGTACATGTAACCAGCACGAAGTGTCCAGTTGTTGTTTAGGTAGTAAGTACCACCAATTGCGTAGTGCCAGCCATCTTGCCATTGATAGTCTTTCGAGTAACCACCTTTAAGTAAACCCTGATTTAGGTTCTCAAAATCAATTTGGTCGAAATCTTTCCAGCCGATGTATTGGATGCTGTAGTGTACAGCAAATTTAGTGTCTTGGATTTTGTGGAAACCGGAAAACTCGGCCATATCTGGTAGAGGTAGCGTGATTTCCTGACCTTTGTCGTCTTTCGCCGTAAATTCAGGGCTGTAACGATACGCTAGACCAAAACGGTTGTTTTCATCTAGTTCGTACACAGTACCTACGTTAAAACCAACAGCCCAACCATCAGCTTTATCTACGTCCAGAATTTTTTGACCGCCAACCCTTGGGACTGAAGAGCTAGTTGTACGCTTCATTGTGCCTTGGCCGTAGATTAAATCTAAACCAGCACCAAAGCTCCATTGTTCGTTTAAACGGTAAGAACCCGCCAATCCAAAGTTGAAGCTTTTTACATCCGTAAGACCACCGTACTCTGTTGCGGTGTAGTTATCTGAAAATTCAGTTTTAGTGCCGAAATTAGAGTATGCGTTTACGCCCCATGCAAACTTGTCATTTACTGGAACGATTAGGTGAATGTTTGGAGCTATTGACGTATCACCCACATCATCAGTATCAGCAACACTTACAGTATTGGAGCCCAAAGGAGTATTAACGTTATATTTCGCATCTTTCACTTCAATCATTGAAGTAATGCTTTCGAAGCCTAGCGACAGTTCCATTTTATCAAACAGAGCCATTGCTGCTGGGTTACGAGCCATTACTGCTGCATTATCTGCGATTACCGCATCACCAGCAAATGCACGGCCGATGCCAGTTGCTGATTGAGCGTTGATTTGGAAACCCGCTGCCATCGATTGACCTGAGGCAAAAGCTACCGTTACTGCAAGGAGAGTCTTTTTAAACAGACGCGTGTTCTGAGTCATTTGTTTTTCCTTATTAGATTCGTCTCTTTGGACGATAAATTGAGCTTTTGCTCAGTGGCGCAGATAGTAGTATCAATAGTTGCTTGGACAAATCCGACCATTGGATAAAATTGAATAGAAATTGCAGAAATGATGTCTAAAAGACGGGAAATTGCACTTAAAATGCATAATTTAGAGTTTAAGCTCTAAATGCGATAGGGGTGGTGAATGTTTTGTGTTCTATTTATACAAAAATGCCGCTAAATAAGATCATTTAACGGCATTTAACCTTTTGAAGGCTGGAAATCGTCGAAGTTGTTACATCGGCTTAATCATTGATGCAAGAGTCGTAGCGAGCGCATCAATATTTTCACCTTCTTCCCCGACTAAAATCAGGCTTGAACTCCCGACGGGCTGAACGATTCCGGTCATGCCATCCTTACTAAAGTCGGTACTTTGTTCGCTTGGAATACCAGTAATAAATAACGTTACTTTACCTTTTGGACCTTGGAACACCATATGCACCGCATTGGATTCGCCAAAACCGCAGTGGTTTAGGTAGTAAACGTGATATGGAAAGTTTTCACTAAACTGGTAATGAAATGGCGACATTTTCGCATTAATTTGCGAGCTCGGTACATCCTCATCAAGATGACGAACAAACGGTTCTTCATGAATAACGTGTTTCATCGCGGTATCCGCTAAACTGGCTTGTGCTGGAGACACCAAAACATTTCCCCAGTTTACTTGGCCAACTAATAACCCTGCGGTGAACGCAATAGAAGCGGCAAGTGCCATTGCTTTGCGGACAAAGTTTGGTCTTACGACCTTCTCTTCATCAAGTGCACTCGACGTCTGGCTAAATAAAATCTTATCTGCGAGATCTTCGGGTACATCCACATTCATGGCTTGTTTAATTTTTACATCGAGATCCAAAACGTCATCAACAAACTTATTGTTGGCGTCGCTACCAGCTAAAGCTTGCAGAATCTCTTCATCCTTTTGTTTTGGATCCGACAAAATACGACGACGAAATTCTAAATCATCCATTCTTTTGTCCTCTCTTGGTATCTTGAGAATCCAACATCTCTTTAAGTTGATTACGAGCGCGAAATAGTCGAGTCATCACTGTGTTTTTATTTAAATCAAGAATGTCGCCAATTTCTTCTCCACTGAAACCACCGACAACTTGGAGAAATAAAGGCTCACGGTATTCAACATCGAGCTTCATGATCTGTGCCTGCAGCCATTCTTGCTGATGATGTGAGTCATCGCTGACTTTAGCATCATTGCCGTAATCATCGATATCAACTAAATCAAATTGTTTACGTTCGAAGCGGCGCGCATTTTCTCGTCTCAATATTGTGATGAGCCAAGACTTGGCAGCTTTTTCGTCTTGGAGGCTATCGAGTGACTTCCAAGCTCTAAGACAGGTTTCCTGAACTAGATCTTCCGCGACCGCTTTATCTTTGCACAACCAATATGCGTAGCGGTACAAGTCACGATGATACCCTCGGACGAGCGCTTCGTATTTTCTTTGCTTGTCCATATCAGAGTTGACCGGACTGTTGGAATTTTTCTTTCCAAACATTTTTAATATGGCCACAGGAGCCTCCATCCTCGCTCTGTGAGTTTCTTACTTGTTCTGAGCATGACTTTACTTGTTTCATCGCTTAGCGGTTTTGGTTGCAGGATTTGTCATGCAACCCCTTTGACACAATAAGCCATGTGGTTACCTAAAAGTGTATACGCAAATGTCAGATATCATCGAACACGAATTGATATATATTGTTAACAATATCATCATTAGTAATCAATGGCTTGGATAAGTTCACTAGATGGAGCATTAAAAGGGACTTCTGATGGTGGATTCTTGAATTGTTTTGAATCAATAATCGTTCTAGATGAGCTTAAAACTCGTAAAATCACTATAAAATTGATCTATTTCAAAATATCAAGCAGTGAAGGGGTTATAGTACACCTTGTCATCTCGTTAGTCATTGCGACTAACATGTTGAGCAAGATGACACTTCCTTTTGAAGGCTGACTTTACTTTCTCCTAATCAGGAAACTGATTACTTTTCAATTGGCGTAAGTTAATTGTTTTATAGATATTCCGACCACACAGCTATGTGTGGTTTTTTTTTTGCTTCGATTTTACTTTCCGTATACCTCTTACCGTTTTAACTCTCTATAGTTAACCATTAGTAATCGCATAAGAATCAAAGAAGTAGAGTAATTGAACTACTTGCTTCACGTTTATTTAAACGCACGTTTGATAAATTTAACAAATTCATTACAATGCATCAGGTCAGACCTCTTGTATTTAAGGAGAAACAATGGGCAAGCAGGAAGTAAAAACACGCAATGGTGAGCGTGTCGCTATTGTCGCGGGGCTTCGAACTCCCTTTGCTCGTCAAAGCACGGAATTTAGCCAAGTGCCAGCGGTCGATTTAGGGAAAATGGTAGTAAGCGAAATGCTTGCTCGAACAGATATTGATCCGAAGCTAATCGAACAAGTGGTATTTGGACAAGTAGTACAAATGCCTGAAGCGCCAAACATCGCACGAGAAATCGTGTTAGGCACTGGTATGAACATCCATACTGATGCATACAGTGTGACTCGAGCGTGTGCGACGAGTTTTCAAGCGGCGGTTAATGTCGCAGAAAGCATCATGGCGGGAACCATCGATATTGGTATTGCTGGCGGTGCAGACTCTTCTTCCGTCCTGCCTATTGGCGTATCAAAGAAACTGGCCGCTAATCTGCTTGCTCTTAGTAAGACAAAAACAATGGGTCAGAAGCTTAGTATCCTCAAAAACTTGAGCTTTAAAGACCTGATGCCAGTGCCACCAGCAGTAGCAGAGTACTCTACGGGTTTATCCATGGGACAAACTGCAGAGCAAATGGCTAAAACACATGGTATTTCTCGCGCAGAACAGGATGCGCTTGCACATCGTTCTCATACGCTGGCTTCTCAAGCTTGGAAAGAAGGAAAAATCCAAGATGAAGTGATGACGGCTTTCCCTGAACCATACAAAAAGTGGATTTCGGAAGATAACAATATTCGTCATGACTCAACGGTTGAGGGATACGCGAAATTGCGACCTGCGTTTGATCGTCAGTATGGCAGTGTTACGGCAGCGAACAGTACGCCATTGACTGATGGTGGTGCGGCAGTGATGTTGATGCGAGAAGGTAAAGCGAAAGAGCTCGGAATGGAGATCCTTGGTTACATCCGAGGTTATGCATTCTCTGCTATCGGCGTGGAAAAGGACATGCTGATGGGTCCGACTTATGCCACAGCGAAAGTGCTTGAAAATACAGGCTTGGAACTGTCAGATTTGACGTTGATCGACATGCACGAGGCCTTTGCTGCTCAAGCATTGGCGAATGTGAAGATGTTTGCTTCCGATAAGTTTGCTCAAGAAAACCTTGGTCGCTCAAAAGCGATTGGTGAAATTGACATGGATAAGTTCAACGTGCTTGGCGGATCAATTGCTTATGGTCACCCATTTGCTGCGACTGGTGCGCGTATGATGACGCAAACCCTACGAGAGCTAAAACGCCTTGGCGGTGGTATTGCATTGAATACCGCATGTGCTGCTGGTGGTCTTGGTGCGGCAATGATTCTGGAGGTTGAGTAATGAGCGAGCAAAAAGCATTTAGTCTAAAGGTTGATGAGCAAAATATTGCTTGGTTAGCCATCGATGTTCCTAATGAAAAAATGAATACGCTGCAGGCGGCTTTTGCTGACGAAATGAAAGAAATTTTTGCTCAGCTAAAAGACTCCAGTGGTATTAAAGGGATGATCATCCACTCCCTAAAACCGGACAATTTTGTTGCGGGCGCAGATGTTAGAATGCTAGAAGCATGCACCACAGCAAGTGAAGCGGAAGCCTTAGCAAGGCAGGGTCAGGAGTTGTTCCAGCAGCTATCGGACTTACCGTATCCTGTCGTTGTGGCCATTCATGGCCCATGTTTGGGCGGTGGTTTAGAACTGGCTCTTGCATGTGATTATCGTGTTTGTACGGATTCTGACAAAACGCGTTTAGGTCTGCCAGAAGTACAACTTGGTTTATTGCCAGGTTCTGGTGGTACTCAGCGTCTGCCACGTTTGATTGGCCTGTTACCATCGTTGGACTTGATCCTGACGGGTAAACAACTTCGTGCGAAGAAAGCTAAAAAACTGGGCGTTGTGGACGCCTGTGTGCCTGACACCATTTTGCTCGACGTAGCAAAACAGTTTATCGACAAAGGTAAAAACAAGGGTACGAAAAAGCTATCGACGAAAGAAAAGGTGATGTCTGGTAGCGGGCTAGGGCGCAAGTTTGTATTTGAGCAAGCTGCGAAGAAAACGAATCAAAAAACTCGCGGTAACTATCCAGCAACGGTTGCAATTCTAGAAGTTATTCAACATGGCTTAGAGAAAGGCTTCGCTAAAGGCCAAGAACTTGAAGCGAAGCGCTTTGGTGAGCTTGTGATGAGCTCAGAGTCAAAAGCGCTCCGTTCGATCTTCTTTGCCACAACAGAAATGAAGAAAGAAAATGGCACGGATGCGAAACCAGCACCAGTTCATAAAGTTGGTGTGCTTGGTGGTGGTCTGATGGGCGCCGGAATCAGCCATGTGTCTGTTGCAAAAGCAAAAGTACCTGTTCGCATCAAAGACGTTAGCAACGATGGCGTTTTAAATGCGCTCAACTACAACTACAAGTTATTTGAGAAACAGCGCAAACGTCGCATTCTATCCAAGGCCGATCTGCAAGCGAAAATGCTGCAACTGTCTGGTGGTGTCGATTTTACCAGTTTTAATCATATTGATGTCGTAATTGAAGCCGTTTTTGAAGACTTAGATCTTAAGCAAAAAATGGTGGCGGACATTGAAGCAAACGCTAAGACAGAAACTATCTTTGCGACCAATACTTCTTCGTTGCCTATCCACAAAATTGCAGAAAAAGCGGAGCGTCCAGAAAACGTAGTGGGTTTGCATTACTTCAGCCCGGTAGAAAAAATGCCGTTGGTGGAAGTGATTCCGCATGAAACGACGTCAGATGAAACCATTTCAACAGTCGTTGCACTTGCTAAAAAGCAAGGTAAAACCCCGATCGTAGTGAAAGACAAAGCGGGCTTTTACGTGAACCGCATTCTTGCGCCATACATGAACGAAGCGGCGCATATTCTGCTGGCTAACGAACCGATCGAAAAGATTGATACGGCGTTGCTTGATTTTGGTTTCCCTGTTGGCCCGATTACCTTGTTGGATGAAGTTGGTGTCGACATTGGCGCGAAAATTATGCCGATTCTGGTTAACGAGTTAGGTGACCGATTCAAAGGGCCGGATGTGTTTGATATCTTGTTAAATGATGGACGTAAAGGACGCAAGAGTGGTAAGGGGTTTTACACTTACAAGGGCAAGAAGAAAGATGTCGACAAATCGGTTTACAAACTGCTTAAGCTCGACCCTGAATCTAAGCTAAGCGATAACGATATTGCGTTGCGCTGTGTGCTGCCAATGTTGAATGAAGCGGTACGTTGTTTGGATGATGGCATCATTCGCTCGCCACGTGACGGTGATATTGGCGCGATATTTGGTATTGGTTTCCCACCGTTCTTGGGTGGTCCGTTCCGTTACATGGACCAATTTGGCATTAAAGAGCTCGTAGAGAAAATGAATGAGTTTGCATCGAAGTATGGCGATCGTTACGCGCCATGTGATGGTTTGCTTACTCGAGCTGGTGAAGGGACAACGTTCTATTAAACGTTGCTTCGGTAGAGAAAAAGGCTTGCCAGTGGCAAGCCTTTTTCATAAAGAAGAAATGGTTACTTCTTCTTGTCTTTATCATTCCACTGCTTTGAAGAGCAATCATCTGATTTGATGGATACATTGTCTCCGCTAAGGCGCACACAGTCGTCACTTAATTCGAAGCCATCGCCTTTGACTGAGATTTCAGCGTGAGCAGATGCCAATGGCAGTATAAGAGCCACAAGTAAAAGTGCTTTTTTCATGATTACCTCATTAAGTTATTTTTAGTGCGGTAATTAGAGCATAAGCCGCAATGGCGTAATTTCAATTTTCTGCCAATTATGGTGCCGATTCAATCTATGAGACCGACAACCTCATGGGTTTGTAGGTTCATTCTAGTAATCGACAATTTTATTTCTGTGCAACTAGATCACCCCAAGCCGCAATCTTTTGGCCGAAGTTGGAACTCTTCAATCGATCCTATTTCTTGTCCTAGATGGATGCGCGGAGCCTCCGAATGCGCTTGACCTTGAGAGTGCATGATCAAACGATTTGCAGTACGAGGTTTCAATTCGTTCACAACGAAGCGAATCATGTCTGCGCGCGTCAGCTTCTTCAACTCCGCAAGTACCTTGTCACGTTGGTTAAACTCAGTGTCTTTGTTTCCTATCGCAACCCAAAGACGTTGAGCCCGACCTCGAAGTGTGGTGTCCGGCGTTGCTATTTGGTTCCACAAGCCGCGCTTACTGCTGTGCCATTGGTAATCGTTTAACTCTAACAACACCATATAAAAGGCATTTAAAAACTCATCGATTGAGGTAACCAGCTCGGCAGGTGCTGCATTAGGTGACTGCACATATAGTACAATACCAGGGTGACGATTTAGCGGCATATTGCCAGTGCCTACCATGTAACCTAATTGCTGCTTGGTACGGATTTCGTGGAAAAACGTTGCCGACATAAGGTGATTGGCCAATGAGTATAGCGCGATACTACGAGGCTCAATATCCTCGCACTGGTGGTAAATAACGACCGCGGAATCTTGCTGGTTACAATGCACCTCACGTTGAAAACTGCCATTTTTACCTAGCATAATGAGCGGGCGAAGTGCCTCTTCATAACGTTGCTCGTTAACTCTTAGAGCATCCTTCAAGGTCGTAGCCATGTCATGGGCTTGCTGGCGTTGCCAGTCTCCGTAAACAAACATTTCAACGTGCAGTTCTGCAAGAATGGATTCTACGAATACCGAGAGTTCATCGACTTCGATTTCTTCTAGCGCTTCGACTAAGGTTGCGAAAGGCGGGTTATTGGGTTGAAGTAACCCCGTAAGTGCGTTAAACAGCTGCGAAATAGGGCGATCTTGTGAAGCATTTCTCCAGTTTCGTAACAGTTGTTGTTTGATGGTTTCAAAGCGAGCAGGGCTGAAATCTCGAGAAGCAAAACGGTGCAGAATCATTTCTAGCAACTGAGGCAGCTTTTGACTGAACCCTGAGAGGGTTAAGGTCACGCCACCTTGGTGAGCGTACATGTTGTAACCCATCCCTGCGATTTCTGCTTGATAGGTTTCTTTTGCTAGCGAATCGAGGAACATCTCTACACATAAGCGCGTTTTGACGATGTTCTTTGGTGATGCAACGGCATGAGAGCTGTCGATAGCGACATAAACGACACCTTTAGGCACGCGAAATTCGTCATCTTGCAAATGCCACAGCCGAAACCCTTCGAGATCCTCAATCAACTCTGGCAGCGAATCACCATTTTCGAGTGGCATGGGGTCGAGGTCGTAGCAAATATAAGGGTTCTTTTTCGGTAAGACGAATTGCCAGCTTGGGTCGATTTGTTGATAGAAACGACGTTGGTCTTCACTAAAAGGTGTGACGGAGTACGGGGTAAAGTACCATTCGGCAGTACGGTTGTATTCCAGGCCTTTAGCAATCAAAGTGACGCGTACATTATCGATGGTTAAGTATCGCAGCAATGAACGCTGTAACTCCTCATCGTAGCCCGCCATTTTGTAGTCACCATAAACCGTGTCTTCCGGTTGATAGTGCTGCATGTTGATCACCAGATGGCTGACGAGATCCATTGGGCGCGATGGCTCTTGGAAGCGGAAAGCCGATTCTAATACCGCTTGTTTTTCGAGATAGCGCCATTCATCTAACCCGTCTTGTTTGATCATCGAGAGGTATTGAAAAACTGCTTGAACGATATCATCAACATGATCTAAGCCGTTTGGCGTCAGGGTGCAGCTTACGGTAAAGTCTCGGTAGTTACTGCCACTCGCGCCGCCGCCCGCTGAGAGAGAAGTAATCCAGCCTTTTTCTTTGAGTTGAAGCATCAAACTGCCTTCTCCTTCATAACCCAACAGGTGAGCAAAGTAGGAGAGTGGCTTCACGCTATAATGCGCATCCATTCCCGGCATGGGGAATGTGAGAATCAGTTTACGGAACTCTTTGAGCGGCTCGACTTGAACCAAAATGCCCGTGCTTTCCTCAGTGCCGATCGGTACATCAATCGATTTTCCACGAAGATGGTGATTTGGGATGTCGGCAAACATGGCTTCTACCCAAGCTTGCTGTTCATCGAGCGGCTGTGGCCCAAATAGAGTCAGTGTCATCAAATCGGCGGAATACTGAGAGTGGTGAAACTCCACAATTTCGTCGCGGATGGATTTACCATCTCGGTCGCCAAGAGTATCTAAGTTTCCGACAGAGAATTTTGAAAACGGGTGCTCTGGATTGATGACTTCTTTGTTAACTTGATACAGGCGACGAGAATCATCATTGAGTTTGAGCTTGTATTCGGAGTCGACAGCCTGGCGTTCTTTGTCTAATGCTTCTTCGTTAAACAAAGGTGCGGTAAAAAATTGGCTAAATCGATCTAAGGCACTTTCAAAGGCATTTGGAGCAATATTGAAAAAGAAACAAGTGTGCTCTGTACCAGTCCAAGCGTTGTTTGTTCCACCGTGTTGGCTAATATAGCTTTGAAACTCGCCCACTTTAGGGTATTTTTCCGTACCCAAAAAAAGCATGTGTTCTAAATAGTGTGCCAGACCTTGGCGATCGTTTGGGTCGTCGAAGTGTCCAACGTTCACTGCCAGAGCAGCTGCCGACTGTTGAGCTGTATCGGAATGAATCAGCAGTACACGCAGTTCATTGCTCAAGGTAATGTAGCGGTATTGATTTGAATCGTTAGGACTTAGATGCACGATGCGTCTCCAGATTTCGCATTACAGTAATTTAGGCTCCCCTCGCGGGGGGCGCAAAGTTTGCGTTTCGACAAATACTGCTTGCCGTATTTTTGTTATTCGTAGACTTCTGCACAGGCCCATCGCGTTTGCGTATGGGGAAGAACTGTTTGAGTGAATGCTCTGAACTCATTGCACAGTTAAATAGTGTGATGAACTGAGTACATTCTTTTAATAGATTGTTAAGAAAGTCGCTATCTTTAACAAGCTAATTGGTATAATGAACAGATAATTATATCAGTATTTTTGTTTCGTCATTGTTAAAGTTAGCCCCGTCTATCTAATAAAGATAGCAGTCAACCTTTTGGTAGCGTTAGCTATCCCTAGGAAATAACATGAAAATATTCATCATGCGTCACGGTGAAGCCGAGCATTTTGCAGATTCAGACGCAGCACGACAATTGACCCCAAGAGGCAGAGTCGAATCAGAAGCGGTTGCTAGAGCCTGTAAAGAACAGGGGTTTGCGCAATTCGATAAAGTGTTGGTGAGTCCGTACATTAGAGCTCAACAAACTTGGCAAGAGATCAGTGCGTATTTCTCTGCAAAAAGCATTGAAACTTGTGAAGATATTACACCTTATGGCCAGTCCGAGCATGTCTTCGATTTCGCAAGTGCGTTAATCGAAGTCGAACAATTGGACTCGCTTTTGTTCGTATCGCATTTGCCTTTGGTCGGTTATCTGACTTCAGAGTTTGTAAAAGACATGACACCACCGATGTTTCCTACATCAGGGCTAGTGTGCATTGAATATGATTTACAAACACAAAATGGTGAAGTGCTTTGGCATATTACGCCATAAGTGTCTAAACCAAAATAAGCGTTTGCAAATTAGAGACAGAATAAGAAAGGCAGGAGATCCCTGCCTTTTCGTTTCGTCGTGTCTACAGCAAGCCTGTTACTTTTCAGGAATAGAAAGCAACACTAACAACGCACCATCACCACCAAATTCTAGTGGCGCTTGGTGAAAAGCCATAACGTCAGGATGCTGTGCTAACCAAAGTGGGGCTTTCTGTTTCAGGATGTGTTTCCCAATACCATGTTGCACACACGCACAATGAATCTCGTTTTTGATGCAATAGGCTATCATCGCACCAAGCTCGCGTTTTGCTTCTTGCTGTGTCATGCCGTGCATATCGAGGAACACGTCCGGTACATACACGCCACGACGTAGACGTTTGACTTCATAAGTGGAGACGTCGTCACGTGCATAACGAGTTGGACCTTCATCGTTTAATAGAGGGACAAACTCGTCTGAAAAGTAAAATTCAGAGTCACTCGCTTCACGGTTGGAGCGCTTGATTTCTTTTTGCTTAGTATTTTTTTTTGGTTGCTGGATTATGGTATCCTGTCGCAACTTTTTTACGCCCTGTACTGCTTCCTGAAACAAGGCGAAATCGTCATCGTTCTCGGTGTCTTTTTTGCTCATTAGGTAAACAATTTCATTAATAAACTTTATTGGCAGTATTGTAGCGCTTTTCGGAGGCAATTTTGGATAAGATTTTTGTAGAAGAAGCGGTATCGGAACTGCATACCCTTCAAGATATGATTCGTTGGACGGTAAGCCGCTTTAATGCAGCGAACCTGTTTTACGGTCATGGTACTGATAATGCGTGGGATGAAGCTGTTCAGCTTATCCTGCCAACCTTATACTTGCCGATTGATGTGCCTCCGCACGTATTGAACTCTCGCCTAACGACAAGCGAGCGTCTGCGTATTGTTGAGCGCGTAGTAAAACGCATCAACGAGCGTACGCCAACAGCATACCTAACAAACAAAGCATGGTTCTGCGGTCTTGAGTTCTTCGTCGATGAGCGTGTACTTGTGCCACGTTCTCCTATCGGCGAATTGATTCAAGCGGAATTCCAACCTTGGTTGGTGGAAGAACCTACGCGCATCATGGACCTATGTACGGGTTCTGGTTGTATCGCGATTGCTTGTGCGCACGCTTTCCCTGAAGCAGAAGTGGATGCGATCGACATCTCTACAGATGCTCTACAAGTGGCTGAGCAAAACGTACAAGATCACGGCATGGAGCAGCAAGTGTTCCCAATTCGCTCTGATTTGTTCCGTGATCTTCCAAAAGAGAAATACAATCTAATCGTGTCTAACCCACCATATGTGGATGAAGAAGACATGAACAGCCTGCCAGATGAGTTCACGCATGAGCCTGAGCTTGGTTTAGCTGCGGGTACGGATGGTCTAAAACTAGTGCGTCGTATTCTTGCTAACGCGCCAGATTATCTAACAGATAACGGCATTCTTATTTGTGAAGTTGGCAACTCAATGATTCATATGATGGAACAGTACCCAGAGATTCCATTTACTTGGATTGAGTTCGAGAACGGCGGTCATGGCGTATTTATGCTAACGCGTGACCAGCTGGTTGAGTGTGCAGAAGAGTTTAAACTGTACAAAGACTAATAGAGTCTTGCACTAAACATCAAAACACCGAGCTTTATGCTCGGTGTTTTTTTTATGCATACCTCGCCGATATTAACTCTTTACATCAAAACGTAATAAAGCCACTATGAATCCACGAAGAATTGGAAAGCAGCTATGCTCTGTTTTGAGAGAGCGTGGCGATAAAAAACTTGAGGAAGTAATGGCAGGAAACAGTATCGGACAACATTTCCGAGTGACGACATTCGGGGAAAGTCACGGTATCGCACTGGGATGTATCGTAGACGGATGTCCTCCGGGGTTGGAAATTACAGAAGCAGATCTACAAATCGATCTCGACCGCCGTCGTCCAGGCACATCACGTTACACCACACAACGTCGTGAACCGGATGAAGTTAAAATTCTTTCTGGCGTTTTTGAAGGCAAAACCACGGGCACATCGATCGGTTTGCTAATTGAAAACACCGATCAGCGCTCAAAAGACTACTCTGACATCAAAGATAAGTTCAGACCGGGTCATGCTGATTACACTTACCACCAAAAATACGGCATCCGCGACTATCGCGGTGGCGGCCGTTCTTCAGCTCGTGAAACCGCAATGCGTGTGGCGGCTGGTGCAATCGCGAAGAAATACTTAAAAGATGAGTTTGGTGTTGAGATTCGTGCTTACTTGTCACAAATGGGTGATGTATCTATCGACAAGGTAGATTGGAGCGAAATCGAGAACAATGCATTCTTCTGCCCTGATGCTGACAAAGTAGAAGCATTTGACCAACTTATCCGTGACCTGAAAAAAGAAGGCGACTCTATTGGCGCAAAAATCCAGGTTGTGGCAACTAACGTGCCTGTTGGTCTCGGGGAACCCGTATTTGACCGTCTGGATGCAGACATCGCGCACGCACTAATGAGCATCAACGCGGTGAAAGGCGTAGAAATCGGAGACGGTTTCGAGGTGGTAAACCAAAAAGGCAGTCAGCACCGTGATACGCTTGCTCCTGAAGGTTTTGGTAGTAATCATGCGGGTGGCATTCTTGGTGGTATCTCGACTGGTCAAGACATTGTCGCT
The DNA here is from genome assembly GCF_033339955.1 of Vibrio sp. 1731. NCBI lineage: Bacteria > Pseudomonadati > Pseudomonadota > Gammaproteobacteria > Vibrionales > Vibrionaceae > Vibrio > Vibrio sp. 1731. The sequence continues at coordinate 60,128 of NZ_JAWOVO010000008.1, forward strand.
AACATTGCGCTTAAGCCAACATCAAGTATCACTGTGCCGGGTGAGACCATCACAAAAGAAGGTGAACCAACTCAGTTGATCACCAAAGGTCGTCATGACCCATGTGTGGGTATTCGTGCTGTGCCTATCGCAGAAGCGATGCTGGCAATTGTGGTGATGGATCATTTACTACGCCACCGTGGTCAAAACCATGGCGTAACAACTGAAACACCGAAGATTTAAGAGCTTTGTGTCATTCCAGCGAGCTATAGCGAGACTAGGAATCTAATTTCAGCGCGATGAAAAGAGAAAGAAACATCTCTGACAACAGAGTGCTCGGATAATAGATCCTGAATCATGCTCCTTCGTCGCTGTTCAGGATGACTGAATATAAAATTATGCCACTCACTGAATCGCGGGTGGCACAATTTTATCAGGCAACCTCTTTTGTTTAAGTAGTTTTTGCTTAATGAATCGAGCCTTCGGTTTCCAAATGGAAAGAAGGCAGACGCCACTTAAAGCGTACCGCAGCCATACGCAACATGTAACCAGTAACCAGTGTAATAATAGTGGCAGTGACATCGGGAACATTGAATTCTAATAGCGCTAAGTACATTCCTGATGCGATAAGAGCGACAGAAGCGTAAAGCTCTTCATGCAGTACCAATGGTGTTTGGCGACAGATTAAGTCGCGAAGTAGCCCACCGAATACACCAGTTACTAACGCTGAAACCATACAAATACCAGGGTGCAAGCCCATGCCCATCGCAATTTTTGTTCCGATGATACTAAACACGATTAAACCTAATGCATCGAGGCGAATGAACAGACCTTTCAGCTTAATCACCCATTTCGCTAAACCTGTTGTTAGCACACCTGCAACACACGTAATTGCAAGGAACTCTGGGTTTTTTACCCAACCAAGAGGGTAGTGGCCTAATAGAATGTCACGTACGGTGCCACCACCAATGGCCGTTGCGCTGGCCACCAACATAACACCAAACCAGTCCATCTTTCTTCTACCAGCACTTAACGCACCTGTCATGGCTTCAGCCGTGATACCAATGATATACAACACACTTAGCAACATAGGGAAACACTCAACGTAAAAAGTCACTACGTTCTACGAGAATCAGCGTAGGCGAAGTAACAACACTTACAAACGGTTCTATCTCTCTTAAAAAGTGATTAAAACCAGCAACATGCTTGTAATCAAACGGCTTAAAAATAGCGGTTTGAACGGCATCAAAATAAGGCGAGAGTGTAGTGGTAAATAAGTACGCTGACGAATGAGAAATTGTATGGAGAAAGCGATGTTCAGATAAATTCAACTAATAACCAAAAATGTGGGGTTGCCTTTACCTCATAGCTAAAAACAGCGACAATATGCAGCGCATGTCAAACTGAAGTACAAACTCGACGATGACCCACGAATACCAAGACTTAATCACCATTTTTAATGACACCTTTTTAGAACAATTTAATACGAAATTAGAGTTAGGTGGTGATGAGCCTATTTATCTTCCTGCTGATGATGAACACCCTCATCATCGGATTATTTTTGCTCGGGGTTTTTACGCCTCTGCTTTACACGAGATTTCGCATTGGTGTGTGGCTGGTCCAGAGCGTCGTTTGCTGGAAGATTTTGGCTATTGGTATGAACCCGATGGGCGAACAGCAGAAGTTCAAGCGGAGTTTGAGAAAGTTGAAGTGCGACCTCAAGCTTATGAATGGATTCTGGCACAAAGCGCTGGCTTCCCTTTTACGGTGAGTTGTGACAATCTACACGGCGATTTTGAACCAGATAGGCTCGGCTTTATGAAAAAAGTGCATAAAGAAGTGCTAGGTATTTTGGACGTTGGCTTGCCTTTGCGAGTGAAAATGCTTTCTGATGCCCTGCGCGCATTTTATCAAACTAAGCCACTGGAAGCGTCGGACTTTTGCGTTAAATAACCACTAATAACCTCAGAGATACACCATGATTATTGAATTTGAAGAAAAACTACTGGAACTGATTGATGCTCGAATTGAAACAGCATCTGACGATGAATTGTTTGCTGGTGGTTATTTACGTGGTCACATCTCTTTATCCGCGGCGTCTTGTGAAGAAGAAGGGATTAGCGATATTACTGAGCTGAAGTCACGCATTGAGAGCAGCTTAGAAGATGCGCGTACCGAGTTAAGCCCGGCCGATCGCGTGATTGTCAGTGATTTGTGGCAAGAGCTCCAGGCTCAGGCTTAATCCCTAAGCAGCGTTCTCCCTTTATTTAATCCTAGTCATTTACTACTTCGAAAAATTCGAACCTCTCCATAAAATTTTTGTGGTTGTAGCGAAACTGTTCAACTTTTATTCTGATCAGCATAAAACGTGAACAAAGGATTACAACCATGAAAATTGTCGCATTTGGTGCATCTACCAGCTCTACCTCAATCAACAAACTACTTGCTACATACGCAGCAAATCAAGTCGAAGGCGCTCAAGTGAATGTTCTAGACTTAAACGATTATCAAGCGCCAATGTTTAGCGAGGACAAAGAGAAAGAAATAGGTCAAGCTGAAGGGGCTGTCGCGTTTTTACGTGACTTGGCGGAGGCTGACGCTCTCGTTGTTTCCTTCGTAGAGCACAACGGTTCGTACCCAGCGGCCTATAAAAACTTGTTCGATTGGGCGACGCGCATTGAGCGTAATGTATTTCAAAACAAACCTGTCGTTTATTTAGCAACTTCCCCAGGTCCCGGTGGTGCACAAAGTGTTCTTGCGGCGGCGACAGGTTCTGCACAATTTTTTGGCGCGGATGTAAAGGCATCGTTATCGGTGCCGAGCTTCTACGAAAATTTTGACGTGGAATCGGGTAAGGTTGTAAACCCAGAAGTGGCAGAGCAAGTGAAACAGGCAGTTGCACTGCTGAAGTAATCTCAGTACGAGCAACTTAGTGAGTTAGCGATTCCCGACACGTATCTGTGTCGGGAATTAAAACGAGAGAATACTCTTACAGCTCGGTAATGGCTTTGCCTTTTCTTAGTTTACGAACCCACATTCGACTTGGGTGAAGTTCGGTTAATACATCAACAGGTAATGGCAGCGGGTCCCCACAGATCTGGGAGGCCAACACTTCAGCTAATAGTGGTGCAGAGCTCAGTCCACGAGATCCTAAACCTAAGAAGCAGAATAGGTTAGGGTACTGATGAATGGTTTCTACCTCTTCTGCTTTTTGATTTTGTAAGTTGGCGTATTGCGTTTTGATCGTCTCAAAGTCACCCACATTTCCGACAAATGGTAAGTGATCTCGGCTAACACAACGAATACCTTGGCGAGATTGATTACCAGTGATATCTACCTCTTTTGCCCATGTTTGATTCGGTACACATTTCACTAGCTTTTCCGCATTATCTTTTTGGGCGTTTTCATCAAATTCGTAGTCAAGGTGACTGCGGTCGTAGCTTGCACCGATACACAAGTGTTGATTACTTGGGTTAACAGGTGTCATGTAACCGTCGTAACACAACACCGTTTTCAGCTGACTCAGCGTTTCGGTTGCTGGCGCATGACTGACTTGTCCTTTCACTTGTCCCATTGGTAGGGAAGCGGTTTGACTCAATGTCTGGAACTCATGGCCGTTCGCAATCACAACCGTTGAGTGCTCAAATGTTTGACCACTCGCCGTTAGTAGCCAGAGCTGACGCTTTTCATCCCAATCTAATGCCTCAACATGGTGTTCAAACTTCGTTGAGAGTAACGACGTCTGCTCCAATTGTTTAATTAACCCACGAGTTAACTCGGCAGGGCACAGCCACCCTCCCATTGGGTAGTGCACAGATGCCATATCAATAGGTAACCCGATAGTGTTCGCAGTCTCCTCGGCGGACAGCTTGTGAATGAGCTCTGGTGTGAAGTTACCCGCAAGTATTTTCTCCAGTTTGTCTGTGGATTTGTCATCCCACATCAACTGAGTCACGCCACACCAGTCATGATCAAAATCGATCTCTTGTGCTGCTTGTTCAACAAACTGACGTGCGAACAAAAATGCAGGAGCAAACACTCGTGAAACACCCGTGTGCGGGCCATTAAGCAGTGGATAAACGGCTCCTTGTCGATTGCCTGAAGCTCCTTTGGCTGGTTGTTTGTCTTTACAGTAAAGGGTGACGTTTTGGCCACGACGAACTAACGTTTTCGCTAACGCCGCGCTGGCTATACCACCACCAATGATGGCTATCGAATCAAGATTGCTAGATGCTGTGCGATTGAACCAAGGGAGATGGTTCGACTGCTTTTCACGTTGCTCCATAGAGCCGGCGATCATTTCTCGTTTAGTGCCGAAACCTTTCACCTTTTTCATTGTAAAGCCAGCTTCGTTCAAACCACGACGTACAAAGCCTGCTGCGGTAAACGTGGCAACTGTACAATCTTGCTTGGCTAGCTTTGCCATGTTGTTGAACAGGCCTTGGTTCCACATCTCTAGGTTTTTGCTTGGCGCGAATCCATCTAAGAACCAAGCATCAATCAAACCTTGTTCGTTGTATGGGACTTGCGGCATGCAGTCTTTAATGTCACCAAACCAAAGGTCGAGTGTGATTGCACCGTCTTCTAAAACAATGCGATGACACTCCGGCACAGCGGCAGGATAGTGCTTTTGTAACTTTTCCGCGTACTCAGCTAGCTCAGGCCAAGCTTCATGCGCCTTCTTTAAATCGGCTTTGCTTAATGGGTATTTTTCAAAGCTAATAAAATGCAGCTCTTTCAATGTTGCGTCCGGATGCTGACGACGAAACTCACTAAACCACTGGCATACTGCTAAGAAGTTTAATCCCGTGCCAAATCCTGTTTCACCAATGACAAAACGTCTTTGGTCAAATTCCTGCCATCTTTCTGGGAGATGATTTTGTTTTAAGAAAACGTAGCGTGTCTCTTCAAGACCGTTTACGTTAGAGAAGTAAACATCATCAAATTGGTCTGAAACCGGAGTACCAGCTTCGTTCCAACCAAGTTCTGCGTTTTTTATTGAAGTCATAATGGTGCAAATTTGTGATTTGGCGCGGTAAGAATGGGGCGATTGTACGAATTTATGGGAAAGCTGACCACTTTTGTTGACTATCTTAGTTATCATCTAGCGGATTTTTGAATTATAGGAATGTCATAATGAAACGAGTCGTAATCACCGGTATGGGTATTGTTTCAAGTATCGGTAACAACGTCGAAGAAGTTCTAGCGTCTCTTAAAGCGGGCAAATCTGGCATCACTGCATCTGAGCAGTTCAAAGAACACGGTCTTCGTTCGCAAGTATGGGGTGACCTAAAAATCAACCCGGCGGAACACATCGACCGTAAGCAGATGCGCTTTATGGGTGATGCGGCTGCTTATGCATACCTATCAATGGAGCAGGCAATCGCAGACGCTGGTCTTACAGAAGAGCAGGTTTCAAACGACCGTACCGGTATCGTTGCAGGTTCTGGCGGTGCTTCTGCATACAACCAAACGGTAGCGACAGACACGATGCGCGCCAAAGGCGTAAAGCGAGTTGGTCCTTACATGGTTCCTCGTACTATGTCTTCTACTGTTTCTGCTTGTCTTGCTACGCCATTTAAGATTCGTGGCGTGAACTACTCAATGAGCTCTGCATGTGCAACATCTGCACACTGTATCGGCCATGCTATGGAGCTTATTCAACTAGGCAAACAAGATATTGTTTTTGCTGGTGGCGGCGAAGAGCTAGATTGGTCTCAAACTATGATGTTTGATGCGATGGGCGCACTGTCAACCAAATACAATGACACGCCAGACAAAGCATCTCGTACATACGATGCAGACCGTGACGGTTTTGTTATCTCGGGCGGCGGCGGCATGCTGGTTATTGAAGAACTAGAGCACGCACTGGCACGTGGTGCGAAAATCTACGGTGAAATCGTAGGTTACGGTGCGACATCAGATGGCTACGACATGGTAGCGCCATCAGGTGAAGGCGCAATTCGTTGTATGAAGATGGCGATGCAAGACGTTGATGGTGTGGATTACATCAACACGCACGGCACATCGACACCAGTTGGTGACGTGAAAGAGCTTGGTGCTATCCAACAATTGTTTGGTGAGAACAGCCCTGCAATCTCTGCAACAAAAGCAATGACTGGCCACGCACTCGGCGCAGCGGGCGTGCACGAAGCAATTTACTCAACACTTATGCTAGACAAAAACTTCATTGCTCCAAGCATCAATATTTCAAACTTGGACGAAGCAGCACAAGGTCTGGACATCGTGACAGAAGCACGTGATGCAGAGCTAACGACCGTAATGTCAAACAGCTTTGGCTTTGGCGGCACAAACGCAACTTTGGTTATTAAAAAGTACCAAGGTTAACTGAATTTGTTGGCGCCTTGCGAGAGTACTGTAAACGCCAACAATCCAGTTTCCAGAGCTTGATCAGTCACACTGATCGAACAGACGCAGACTCTATCCCATGGAGAGCGGGATAGGATCCTTTTGTTCTGGAACTTTGCCCGGCTATTTAGCCGGGCTTTTTCTTTTCTCTGTTTCTGCTTTTCTCTAGGCTTCCCGTCAATCGATTCTATAGGAGTTACCTCCTTGAGGTTTATTGGTGTTATATCTTGAGATTTTTCGGGAAAAGGGCACAATCGCTTTAGTTTCGCATCTTGCGAATAAACGAACTCTTACAAATGGATGTTAGAACGCTGGCGCTATGAAAATTATTGTTGATGAAAATATGCCGTATGCTGAAGAACTATTCAGCCAACTCGGTAACGTAATTCTAAAACCAGGTCGTACACTGACCGCCGATGATTTAGTGGATGTTGATGCCCTAATGATTCGCTCAGTCACCAAAGTGAATGCTGACCTGATCAGCAAAGCAAACAAGCTGAAGTTTGTTGGTACGGCCACGGCAGGCATGGATCATGTTGACCAAGCACTCTTAAAAGAGAAAGGCATTTTCTTCACTGCGGCGCCAGGGTGTAACAAAGTGGGTGTGGCGGAATACGCGTTCAGCGTGATGATGGTGCTCGCTCAGCAACAAGGTTTCTCGGTATTTGACAAGACGGTAGGTATTATTGGTGCAGGCCAAGTAGGTAGCTACCTAGAGAAATGTTTGAAAGGCATGGGTATTAAAGTTCTCATCAATGACCCATTCAAACAAGAGGCTGGTGATCCTCGTAGCTTTACTCCGTTGACAGAACTGATTGAAAGCTCAGACATCATTACACTACATACGCCAATCACCAAAGATGGCCCATACCCAACGCATCATTTGATTGATGAGAAGGTATTAAATGGTCTCCGCAGCGATCAAATTTTGATTAACGCGGCTCGAGGTCCCATCGTTGACAACGCTGCTTTGAAGCAACGTCTTTTGAAAAACGATGGCTTTACAGCGGCACTTGACGTATTTGAATTTGAACCAGAGGTTGATATGGAGCTTCTGCCTCTGCTAGCATTCGCAACCCCTCACGTTGCAGGCTATGGTCTGGAAGGGAAAGCTCGCGGTACGACGATGATTTTCAACAGCTATTGTGAGTTCTTAAATAACGAATTACGTGCGCATGCCAGCGATTTACTGCCAACCGCGCCTGTTCCTACTATGGTATTGGACAGAGCTTGGGACGAAGCAACACTGCATAACATAACGCAGTTAATCTATGATGTGCGTAGAGATGACGCTCTTTTCCGCCGTGAAATCAGTAAGCCAGGCGCTTTTGACCTGATGCGTAAAAACTACTGGGATCGCCGTGAATACAGCGCTGTCACGCTAGTGGGTAACAAAACATGTAACCTTGCTCCATTAGCAGAACTAGGTTTTCAGATTGAGGTAAGTCAATGAGCCAGCAATATAATGTTGCCATTTTAGGTGCGACCGGTGCGGTCGGTGAAACAATTTTGGATGTGCTTCAAGAGCGCAAATTCCCAGTAGGCGAAATCTTCCTACTCGCGAGTGAGCGCAGCGAAGGCAAGACTTACCGCTTCAATGGTAAAACGGTACGCGTTCAAAACGTAGAAGAGTTCGATTGGTCTCAAGCGCATATCGCACTGTTTTCTGCTGGTGGTGAGCTATCAGCCAAGTGGGCTCCAATTGCCGCTGATGAAGGCGTGATTGTTATCGACAATACATCACACTTCCGTTACGAGTACGACATTCCTCTTGTTGTGCCAGAAGTAAACCCAGAAGCGATTGCAGAGTTTCGTAACCGTAACATCATTGCGAACCCGAACTGTTCAACCATCCAAATGTTGGTGGCACTAAAACCAATTCACGATGCGGTGGGCATTGAGCGTATTAACGTATCAACCTACCAATCGGTATCTGGTGCAGGCAAAGCGGGTATTGATGAGCTAGCAGGTCAAACGGCGAAGCTGCTAAACGGTCTGCCTGCAGACAAGAAGCAATTCTCTCAACAGATCGCGTTTAACTGTATTCCACAAATCGATCAGATGATGGAAAACGGCTACACCAAAGAAGAAATGAAAATGGTGTGGGAAACACAGAAGATCTTTAACGATCCATCAATCACAGTCAATCCAACGTGTGTACGTGTTCCTGTATTCTACGGTCACGCAGAAGCACTTCACATTGAGACTCGTTCACCTATCGATGCACAAGAAGTTGTTAACTTGCTTGAGCAAACAGACGGTATCGAAGTGTTCCACGGTGAAGACTTCCCTACACAAGTTCGCGATGCGGGCGGTAAAGACCATGTAATGGTTGGCCGTATCCGTAACGATATCAGCCATCATAGCGGCGTAAACCTGTGGGTTGTTGCTGATAACGTGCGTAAAGGCGCGGCAACTAACGCGGTGCAAATCGCAGAAGTTCTGATCCGCGATTACTACTAAGTCGCTTACAGTTCATTTCAAAGCCTCGCACAGTGCGAGGCTTTTTTGTACGAACGAAACAAAATAGTGTGAGATTAGTACGAATATGGCGAGAGCCACACATTTTTTATTCTCAACGCTATAGTTTTGCATGCGATATCCGATATATTTAACCGATCACCATTTCAAATTGTATTTAGCACAAAACTGAGCCTTCTATGCGTCAAAATTATAAGCGTTTGTTAGCAGCCCTTGTGTTGATGAGCGCGACTCAGACATCATCAGTGGTTCAAGCCGAAGGAATTCGTCTTGTTGGACCGTCTGGTGAAGTGCAATCATCTCCGAGCTATGCTGAAGATATTGAGCGAGCATTACCTGCTCCTCCTGCGAATACTCAACCGTCACGTTTCTTTGGTCCGACTGGTGAAAATCAAACACTATGGTCGATCGCTTCAGAATTACGACCTTCACGCGGTGTTACCGTTCAACAAACGCTTCTTGCCATTTACCGAATTAACCCTCAAGCGTTTGAGAACCAAAACATTCATGAATTGATCCCAGGGAGTCGGCTACGAGTACCTTCTTTAGAGCAAGTGCAAAGCGCGACCACAGCGCAAGCTGTTGCGATTATGAAGGCGCATGAAGCTAAGTTAAAACAGCCGAAGCCGACAAATAGAGCGACGCCAGCACAACGAGTCACCGAGCAACCAAAGCCACAAATTAAAGTAGAACCCAAGTCTGCGACTAAGCCAGAGACAGTGGCAGCAACGGAGCCAAAACCAACTCCGAAAACAATACCCGTCATCCCTGCGCCACCAGTAACCACCTCTCCGCAGGGTGAAAAGCAGGTCAGTGCGCTAAAGGACAAACTTCAAGGCTCACAAAGTGAATTAGAGTCATTAGAAGAGAAGAACCATCGTCTTCGATTGATGCTGTCAGAAGTGCAAAGCGAAGTCGAAACTTTGAAAAGCGAGTTGAATGACGAAGAACGCATTCGCTCAGAAGTCGAGAAGCTGCTTGCTGAAGAGCGCCAACGCCTTGCTGAACAACAGCGCATGCAACCAAGCACCATGGACAAAATTTTGTCTAATGGTTGGCTCGTTGGTCTTGCGGCATTAATTCCTGGTGCTTTGATTGCGTTGCTAGTTGTTATGCTTCTTGGCCGACGCTCTAAAGCGAAAGAGGAAGAAGCGGCTGCGCAGGAACAGCAAAACGTTGATCCTCTTGCGGCGCCAATCGGTTTAGCGGCGGCGGATGAGCTGGATGAAGAGCTCACGCTTGATGATGAATTGTTTGCAGATGAAGATATCAACGCACAGTCTTTACAAGAAGAGAAGTCAGATTTAGAAGAAGACGTCTTTGCTAACCTCGACGATGAAGAACTTGATTTCAATCTGGAAGGGGACGATGACCCATTTGCAGATATTGGCGATGACGGTGACCTAGATGTTGGTCTGGATGAGTTTGAGTCATCGAACAATGGTATCCAAGTCAACGGCGAAGAAAAGGCGCTTGGTTTAGAAGAAATGGAGCGAGCCTTAGATGAGGTTGCTCCAGAACTAGAAGTGCTCGATGACGATGAGTCTGGCTTCGATCTTTCGGATGATGCGAATGAGAAATCAGACTCGCTTTCAGACGATGCATTTGCCGAGTTACTTGCAGCCGATGAGCCGTCAGAAGAGTTACCAAGTGACACTGTCGACCAGGATATGCTTGATGACTTGTTTGCTGAACTTGGCAACGATGACTTCGATTTAGATACTGATGAGCCTGAGTTAAAACAGCCCGTTTCGGATGATGACTTTAGTGTAGGAGAGGCATCTGACGACGATATCGATAAGCTATTGGCCCAGTATGAACAACCGGCTAGTGAATCGGAAGTTCGAGAAGCTGACGCCAATGAAGGTCCTGTTCTAGATGAAAACAGTACAGAGCTACTCGATGAACTCATTGATTTTGATGAAGATGACACAGACGAGTTTGATCCACTAAACGAGCTAGAAGCAATCTCTGGTTTTGAAGGTGATGACTCGATCGAAGAGTTAGACGCAGATAGCACAGACTTACTGGATGAACTCATTGATGATGTTACCTCTGAACTTGATGAAGAGACTGAAGCTGATTTAGATCCGTTTGATGATCTGATTCGAGAGGACGAGAGCCCAGAGCAGAATAAATCGGAAGAGGAAGAGTTACTGAAATCACTTGGTTTTGGTGAGTCAGACGCCGGCGAAAAGCCATCTTCCGTAGTTGAGTCAGAACAAACTCATGAAGATCCGGATATTGAGTCTGGGTTGGACATCGACGCTTTATTAAGTGAAAGCCAACCAGACACGCAACAAGCTGCAGAAGAGCAACCATTAACCGAGCCAGAAGCTGCTTCAGAGCCATTTAGCAGCGATGAATTTCTTGGTGATTTAGAGGACCTCTCACCAGAGAATGATCCTTTAATGAGCGAGCTAGACGACCTATTTGAGTCAGACAGTGAAGAACTTCTGCCAACAGAACAAGAAAAAGCGGATTTTTCTGCTGAACTTGACGCTCTATTTGATAGTGAAGATGACTTACCGCAGCAAGTTGAAAAAACACAAGCTGAGATAGAGGAAGCTTCATCACTACAACAAGAGGCTACCGATACTGATTCAACACAAGAACCATCCGTGGAGTCCGATGCTGAGGTACAGCCTCACGTTGAGCAAGAGGAAGACATTCCAGCCTTCACACCGACACCAAATACAATAGAAAATGAATTCGGTGTTCCACAAGAAGAAGATTGGCTACTGGATGAACCTGAATTGGAGCCGGAAACTGAGTCGACCAACGATTCAGAAGAAGAATTCAATTTTGATGAGCTAGATCTTCCAGAATTCAGCGAAGAAGATGCTCTAGCATCTATGGCTGGCGAACCTGCGTTAGAAACGTCCGAGTCCGTTGAACCAGAACAAATTGAAGCCGACTTGCCAGCTGAGTCCGAAGAAGAGTTCAATTTTGACGAGCTGGATCTTCCTGAGTTTAGTGAAGAAGACGCATTGGTGTCTATGTCGGATGAGCCGGAGTTAGAAACGTCCGAGTCTGTTAAACCAGAGCAAGTCGAAGCTGACTTACCAGCTGAGTCCGAAGAAGAGTTCAATTTTGATGAGCTGGATCTTCCAGAATTCAGTGAAGAAGACGCATTGGCGTCTATGACGGATGAGCCGGAGTTAGAAACGTCCGAGTCCGTTGAGCCAGAACAGGTTGAAGCCGACTTGCCAACTGAGTCCGAAGAAGAATTCAATTTTGATGAGCTAGATCTTCCAGAATTCAGCGAAGAAGATGCTCTAGCATCTATGGCTGGCGAACCTGCGTTAGAAATGTCCGAGTCCGTTGAGCCAGAACAGGTTGAAGCCGACTTGCCAACTGAGTCCGAAGAAGAATTCAATTTTGATGAGCTAGATTTGCCAGAGTTCAGTGAAGAAGATGCACTGGCGTCTATGGCTGGCGAACCTGCGTTAGAAACGTCCGAGTCCGTTAAGCCAGAACAAGTTGAAGCCGACTTGCCAACTGAGTCCGAAGAAGAGTTCAATTTTGATGAGCTCGATTTGCCAGAGTTCAGTGAAGAAGATGCACTGGCGTCTATGGCTGGCGGACCTGCGTTAGAAACGTCCGAGTCCGTTGAGCCAGAACAGGTTGAAGCCGACTTGCCAGCTGAGTCCGAAGAAGAGTTCAATTTTGATGAGCTCGATTTGCCAGAGTTCAGCGAAGAAGATGCCTTGGCGTCGATGGAAGAAGAGCCAGAATTACCGAGCTCTGAGACTGCAGATATAGAACCAATCTCCGGTGAGGATGAAGAGTTAAGTTTTGACGACCAAGATCTTCCAGAGTTCAATGAGGAAGATGTTCTCGCGTCAATGAACGAGGGTGCGCCAGAGAGCCCTAAGGTTGAAGCAGAGACATCGAGACCAGCTATTCAAGCCGATAACGATCATGATGCTTTGTTTGAAGTATTTGCGCAGCAAAACGGCTTTGATACTGACCCAGAAGTGCAGTCAACAGCGACAGAGGGTGAGCCGCTCAGTAATTTGGATGATGAATCATCAATGGCTAACCTTCTTGCGGAAGACGCAAACTCAGAAGTATTTGAAGGTAAACTAGACAGTGACACCATCGCAAGTGCAGGTATGGATTTTGAAACCATGCTTGATGTTGGAGATGATTGGGATGGCTTTAAACCCGCTGCTGATAACGTAAGTTCTACTGAAGAAGTGCCTGAGGACCAGCGTGATGTTTGGAATTCGAGTGATGCACTAAGTCAGCCAGAGATCGCGCAAGAAAACTGGGCAGAGCAAAGCGACTTGGATGACTTCGACCCGAAGAAAAATCAATTTATGACGATTGATGAATTGATGGCTCAGGTCGACAGAGAAGGAGGTGAGTTCGAAGAAGAAGACCTTAAGCTCGATGTCGGATTGAACGAGTTTCCAGATGTTATCGGCGAGATCGGCGATATTGACGTAGATAGCAATGCTGAAGCTGCTGGGAAACTGGATTTGGCTAAAATCTATCTCGAGATGAACGATTCTCAAGGGGCGATTAAACTACTAGAAGAGGCGATTGTTTACGGTGAGGATGATATTCGCCGCGAAGCAAAAAGCCTGATTGATGCAATTAATGGCCGATAAACTGAAACAAAAGGGTAGCGTTTGCTACCCTTTTTGTGTCCCGTTAGTATGATGCTACCTTTATATCACCCTTGGTGAAACTGGCAACTTGAGGTGACTTGAGTATATACTTCCCGCCCCATTTTAGAGTTCGAAGGTTAAGATGAGAATCGCATTAGGTATCGAGTACAACGGTACAAACTACTTTGGTTGGCAGCGCCAAAGAGAAGTGAAAAGTGTCCAAGAAGAGCTAGAGAAAGCATTGTCCGTCGTCGCTAATCACCCAGTTGAAGTTCAGTGTGCTGGTCGGACAGACGCAGGCGTGCATGGCACGGGACAAGTTGTGCACTTTGATACCAACGTTACTCGAAAAATGGTAGCTTGGACCATGGGCGCAAACGCGAACATGCCAAGCGATATAGCGGTTCGTTGGGCTAAGGAAGTTTCAGATGATTTCCATGCAAGATTCTCAGCGACAGCGCGCCGTTATCGTTACATTATTTTCAATCATGCTTTACGTCCAGGCATCTTAAACTCGGGGGTTAGTCACTATCATGGTGAGCTCGACGAGAAAAAAATGCATGAAGCAGGGCAGTTCCTACTCGGCGAAAATGATTTTACGTCGTTTCGCGCGGCGCATTGTCAGTCTCGCAGTCCATTTCGAAACTTGATGCATCTGAACGTTACGCGCCATGGAAACTATGTGGTTATTGATATTAAAGCCAATGCGTTCGTGCATCATATGGTTCGTAATATCACGGGTAGCTTGATAAAAGTTGGACGTGGCGAAGAGAGTCCTGAATGGATCAAGTGGTTATTAGAAGCCAAAGATCGCAAACTAGCGGGTGCGACAGCGAAAGCGGAAGGTCTGTACCTGGTAGATGTAGACTACCCAGAAGAGTTTGGGTTACCTGAAGTGCCGATCGGTCCACTGTTTTTACCAGATAATTTGAACTAATTTTACAAACTTATTTCAAAATATCGGTAGTGTTTACATTGAATGTGAACGGAAAACATACGCTATTTACGATATCAAAAATAGGTACAACCAGTTTTTTATCTACAGTAGCTGCAAGATATGGTTTAATCCGTCGGTATTATGTCGAATTTATATCTTTCGCAATGAAGCGGAAGAGTTGAGAGAAAAGGTCTTCCATGAGTTGGCTTGAAAAGATTTTAGAGAAAAGCAATCTAGTAAGTTCACGCAAAGCTTCTATCCCAGAAGGTGTGTGGACTAAATGTACCTCTTGTGAACAGGTTTTATACCATGCTGAACTAGAGCGTAACTTAGAAGTTTGTCCAAAGTGTAACCATCACATGCGTATGAAAGCGCGTCGTCGTTTGGAAACATTTTTAGATGAAGGTAATCGAGTTGAATTAGGTTCTGAACTTGAGCCACAGGATAAACTGAAATTTAAAGATTCTAAGCGATACAAAGAGCGTATCTCTGCTGCACAAAAAAATAGCGGTGAGAAAGATGCGCTAGTTGTGATGCAGGGTGAATTGCTTGGTCTGCCGCTTGTGGCGTGTGCGTTTGAATTCTCCTTTATGGGTGGTTCAATGGGTTCAGTCGTTGGTGCTCGCTTTGTGAAAGCAGTGGATGCAGCCATTGAAAATAACTGTGCGCTTGTTTGTTTCTCAGCAAGTGGTGGTGCTCGTATGCAAGAGGCTTTAATGTCTCTTATGCAAATGGCAAAAACCAGTGCTGCGCTTGAGCGTTTATCAGAAAAAGGTCTGCCGTTTATTTCTGTTCTAACTGACCCTACAATGGGTGGTGTATCAGCAAGTTTGGCTATGTTGGGTGATATCAACATCGGTGAACCTAAGGCCCTCATTGGCTTTGCTGGTCGTCGTGTAATCGAGCAAACTGTACGTGAAGATCTTCCTGAAGGTTTCCAGCGTAGTGAGTTCCTGCTTGATCACGGTGCTATTGATATGATCGTTGACCGTCGTGAAATGCGTCAGCGTGTGGGTGGTCTTATCGCTAAGATGACTAACCACAAGTCTCCTTTGGTGGTTTCGGTTAACGAATCTCCAAATGAAGAGCCATATTCTGTACCAGAAGCGGACGAAAAAGGGTAAAGTATCAACTAACATAAAAACCAAAGAATTTAATGGTTAAAGTTAGATGACCCAAAACCCAATTCCTCAAGCCACATCTTCATTAGAGATGTGGCTTGATTATTTAGCAAATATTCATTCCTCAGCAATTGATCTAGGCTTAGACCGTGTCCAAGCGGTAGCAAACAAAGCCAATCTTACCAAACCAGCTCCAACCGTAATCACCGTTGCCGGAACCAATGGCAAAGGCTCAACGTGTGCGTTAATGGAAGCCATTTTACTTGATGCTGGCTATTCAGTCGGTGTTTATAGTTCTCCGCACCTGATTCGTTACAACGAGCGTGTACGCATTAATGGCGTTGACGTTGTAGATGCCAAGCACTGTGAAGCATTCGATTATGTAGAAAAGCAGCGTGGTGATGTTAGCCTTAGCCTCTTTGAATTCGGTACGCTTGCTGCGCTACGTATTTTCCAAGTAGAGAAAGTTGACGTTGTCTTACTTGAAGTAGGACTTGGCGGCCGTCTAGACGCCACTAATGTTGTTGACCATGATGTTTCTGTTATTACGAGCTTAGCGATCGATCATGTGGATTGGCTTGGTGATGACATCAATGTTATTGGTTTTGAAAAAGCGGGCATTTACCGTTCAGGGAAGCCAGCAATTTGTGGTCAACCGACGCCACCAGCGACCGTGGCGGCTCATGCTGACGATATTGGTTCTGAGTTCTTCCAAGTAGGTATTCAGTACGATTACCAACTAACTGATAATGGTTGGAAATGGAGCAGTGGGGCATTTGAGTTAGAGGATTTACCAATCCCATCGCTACCATTACAAAATGCAGCCACTGCACTGATGGCACTAGGGGCTTCGGAATTGCAAATCACTGACATAAATATTGTCAATGGCTTGAATAATGCGCGTTTGGCGGGGCGTATGCAAGTACTGCATCACGAACCTGAAATAGTCCTTGATGTCGCTCATAACCCGCACTCTGCTGAGTATTTGGTAGAAAGAGTGAAGCAACAATATCTGGGTAAGAATATCCATATTGTGGTTGCAATGCTGCATGACAAGGACATTAAAGCAACCATTGAAGCGCTAACTCCAGTTGCAACACAATGGTATCCAGCGTCGCTTACTGGACCGAGAGCGGCGACCGCTGATGAATTGTGCCAATACTTACCTGATGGGCAAGTTCATTTTGAAAACCCTGTTGACGCCTTCGAGAGTGCGAGAAGCCACGCAAAGGCAGGAGACGTTATTCTGGTGGTTGGCTCATTCCATACCGTCGGAGAGGTATTGGAACATTGGCAATCAAATAATAAATAAGTAAAGGTATTTTGATGGCAAGTAAATTCCAAAGTCGTTTAGTCGGCACCATCATTCTAGTCGCAGTCGGAGTCATTGTTCTTCCCGATGTGCTAGATGGTAAGAAACTGCACTACAAAGAAGAATTTGCCAGTATTCCTATCAAACCAGAACTTGATAGTGATGTGGAAAACTTCGAAATATTAGAGCCAGTGGAAGACGACATTACGTTACCGGATTCTCCGGTTGAAGCTGTAGTGCAAGAAAGTGAGGATGCTCAAGTAGCCGTTTCTGAGCCCGAGCCAGCGCCAACATCTAAACCTGAGGTCATCAAACAACCAGAGCAAGTTGAGGTCGTCACTCGTCCTGTTCAAGAGAAAAATCAATATGAAGATTCAGCTTGGATCATTCAGTTGATGGCACTTAAGAATCACGAAAATGCTGTCGCGCTTGTCGCGGATTTGCAAAAGCGTGGTTATCAAGCTCACACAAAGAAAGAAAACGAGTTTACGAGAGTGATTGTTGGCCCTGATGTGTCAAAAAGTAAACTTGAACGACAAGTTCAAGAATTACAAAAAATTACAGGTTCAAAAGGTCAATTGCTTAAATTTAAGCCATTAAATCCATAAGAAAACGTTTGCGTCAGCATTTTTTCTGTTAAAATGCGCGCCAACTTAAGATGAAGAAAAGATGAATTGGATAGATTTTATCATTTTAGGTGTGATCGGATTTTCAGCTCTGATCAGTTTAGTTCGCGGTTTTGCTAAAGAAGCTTTGTCTTTGGTGATTTGGTTCGGAGCGTTTTTTATCTCCAGTAATTACTATGCCAAATTGGCGGTGTACTTCACCAACATCGAAGATGATATGTTTCGTAACGGAGCGGCGATTGCGGCGTTATTTGTCGCAACCTTGGTAGTTGGTGCAGTGGTGAATTACGTCATTGGTCAACTGGTACAAAAAACAGGGCTATCAGGTACGGACCGAATTCTCGGGATTGTATTTGGTGGTCTACGCGGAGTCTTAATTGTTTCTGCGGTGCTGTTTTTTATGGATGCGTTTACTGCATTCCCAAGCTCGGATTGGTGGAAAGATTCACAGTTGATCCCTGAGTTCAGCCGTATCATCGCCCCATTCTTCGAGCATTTACAAGCAACATCAAGTTTTCTGTCTGGCACTATCTAGTAGTGCCAGCTACTGTCGCAAATCGAGGATTAGGACATGTGTGGTATTGTTGGAATCGTGGGCACAACGCCTGTAAACCAGTCTATTTATGACGCGTTAACGGTGTTACAGCATCGTGGCCAAGATGCCGCTGGTATTTGTACCATAGAAAGCAATCGTTTTCGTCTACGTAAGGCGAACGGTTTAGTCAAGGATGTATTTGAAGCAAGACACATGCAACGCCTGCAAGGCGAGGTCGGAATTGGTCATGTTCGTTACCCTACAGCAGGCAGTTCAAGTGCTTCAGAAGCTCAACCTTTCTACGTAAACTCTCCTTTCGGTATTACACTTGCCCACAACGGTAACTTGACCAACGCTAACGAAGTTCGTCAGAAGCTGTTTGAAAAAGATCGCCGTCATATCAATACCACTTCAGACTCTGAAGTATTACTAAATGTACTGGCGCACGAAATTGACTCAGTAAAAGGAAATGTCACGACCGAAGACGTATTCCGCGCAGTCACCAATGTTCATCGCACAATTCGCGGCGCTTATGCTGTGACCGCCATGATCATTGGTCATGGTATGATTGCATTTCGTGACCCACACGGTATTCGCCCGCTGTGTTTAGGTAAGCGTGAAGTTAACGGCAGAGCAGAGTACATGGTTGCGTCTGAATCGGTGGCATTGGATGCGGTCGGTTTTGATTTCGTCCGTGATGTTGCACCTGGTGAAGCGATTTACGCAACGTTTGACGGTGAGCTTTACACGAAGCAGTGTGCAGACAATCCTAAGCTGAACCCTTGTATTTTCGAGTTCGTGTACTTTGCTCGTCCAGATTCGTTCATCGATAAAATTTCGGTATACAGCGCTCGCGTTGAAATGGGTAAAAAGCTGGGCGAACGTATTCGTGAAGATTACGCAAACCTTGATATCGATGTTGTCATTCCTATCCCTGAAACGTCTTGCGACATTGCACTGCAAATCGCTCAAGCGATCGATATCCCTTATCGCCAGGGTTTCGTGAAAAACCGTTATGTTGGACGTACGTTTATCATGCCTGGCCAGCAACAACGTAAGAAATCAGTACGTCGCAAGTTGAATGCTATTCGTTCGGAATTCAAAGGTAAGAATGTGTTGCTGGTGGATGACTCTATTGTTCGAGGTACAACGTCAGAGCAGATTATTGAGATGGCTCGTGATTCTGGTGCCAAGAAAGTGTACATGGTCTCAGCGGCTCCTGAAGTTCGTTTCCCGAACGTATACGGCATTGATATGCCAAGTGCTACAGAGCTTATTGCCCATGGCCGTGACAACGATACAATTTGTAAGCAGATTGGTGCCGATGCGCTTATTTATCAACGTCTAGAAGATTTGGTAGAGGCTGTAGGTCTTGGAAACCAAGATATTACTCAGTTCGATACATCCGTGTTTAACGGCGAATACGTAACGGGTGATATTGACCAACAATACCTAGATTTTTTGGATGGTCTTCGTAACGATGATGCGAAAACACAACTTGAAATCCAACAGGATTTAGCAAACCTAGAGCTTCATAACGAAGGCGCATAGGATGCGCTTTCTTAAGTCGTAAAAAAACCAGAGCTTTGGCTCTGGTTTTTTGTTTTCGCTATCTAATTAGTGAATGTTATAAGCGATCACAAAGTCAATAAAGAGGCGAACTTTCTCTGGCAGGTGGTCTTTGTGGTTGTAAAGCATATAAATGTCGCGCGGGTTTGCACTCCAATCTGGCAGTACGCGTACCAAATCGCCGCTCTCGATGTACTCTTTGATCATGACATCTGGCATTAGTGTGATGCCTAAACCTTCGGAACAAGCACTGCGCACCACATTGAGCGCGTTTGCTTGAAAACGACCACGATCAACATTCACCACAGACTCGCCTTTGCTATTAATTAAGGTCCACTTAATAAGCGGGTACCCTTTTAGCAATGAATGGTTAGAGAGCTCTTCTGCATGGTGTGGCGCAGGGTTCGAGGTTAGATAGTCAGGGCTTGCAACGAGAATATCCTTCACCTCGCCAATCTTACGCGCGATGAGGCTAGAGTCGCGTTGCGGTCCCACTCTAAAAATTACATCCCATTCAGTAGGGTCAAGCTTGTCCGCATTATTCTCTGTCGTTAGCTCAATGTTGATGTCCGGGTACTGCTTCATAAAGCTGTTGAACATCGGCATCATCATTCGTTTAGTTAAGTTGTAAGGCGCGGATATCTTAATCTTGCCGGATGCTCCTCGGCAGTCGTCAGTGATTTCCTCTGCTGCGGTTGTTAGCCTTTGTAGTAAAGGAGAGCACTCATGGTAAAAACGTTCCCCTGCTTCAGTGAGCGAGAGTTTGCGAGCATGACGGTTCAATAGTCGAAGATTGACAGAGTCTTCTAGCGCTTGAATGCGTCGGGTGATGGTCGCAACCGGGATCATGGTTTTTCGCGAAGTTGCGGTGTAGCTCCCATTTTCGACAACCAGTCGAAACAGGTTTAAGTCATCTAATTTCATATTTCCAGACACATTAAATTACCGATTACGGTTAATTTATAATTAACTTTGTGATCAAAGCTTGCTTTAAGTCAACATGTTGCATCATTTGAACACAGCAACCCTGTTTGAGTAAATACTGTTATACGCCGTAATATTTGTATTAATGCAGTTTCCGAGCTAAGTTTTATAACAAGGCAAAGCGGCCTCAGGTCTTGCTGTGACACGTTTTGCTGGAAGTAAACACAACAAAAATAATGACTTAATAATAAATCTGTTTTTTTGACTGAGCTTTGTGAGGGATAAAGGTATGTTTAAGACTCACAGTCAAACGGCAATGGTCTCGGCACAGGAAGTGATTAATCAAAAACTAATAATGTTGGTGGACGATGATCCAATATTTCGTAAAGTAACCAATGCCTATTTAGAAAGTCAGGGTTTTAAAGTAGTAGAAGCAGAAAACGGCCTAGAAGCGCTTCAACAACTCAGGGAATGCCAACCCGATCTTATCTTATGTGATTTATCGATGCCGGTCTTAGATGGTATCGAGTTCGTCGAAGAAGTTAGTCTCGAATACCCATATATGCCGCTTATCGTGGTATCAGGCACGGATGAAATGTCCGATGTCGCGAAAGCGTTGCGATTTGGTATTAAAGATTTTCTTCCTAAACCGATAGGTAATTATGAGCACCTATCTCAGGCGATAGAGAATACGCTAGAAGATACCGATAGCCACTTCTCAGAACAACGTGACTTTTCAAGTCAGTGGTTCAGGGTTGATGATGGTGGTGAAATCCCAGATGAACAAGAGCTGTATTGGCATCTGGAATATTTACAACAGAATCCGAGTGCGGCAAGAGATTTACTGCAAGCTCTATTGCCAGAAAAGGATGCTGCTCAGGGAGATTGGCGCTGCTCGTACCGTTTATTGCAATCGACGGATGTGATGCCCTTGGTTTTCGATTATCGTTGGTTAATGAATGGTCAATTTGCGTTTTATCTAGTTGATTCTGCTTCCCAAGCTAATGATGGAGTTGCGACGACATTGCTCGTTAGGGCATTGTTTGACGACTATCTCCGTAACTTGAAAAGTTTCAGTGCTGATCTCAAGGACATGGTAGGGATCATTGAAAAAGGAATTGAGTGTTCGGAGTGTGCGGGTGCAGTCAATGCTGTGTTTGGTGTCGCCGACCTCGCTTCATCCTCGGTCTCTATATTGCCTGCGGGTTTAGATAGCCATTGGTCTGACGGAAATACGAATCAACACATCGCAGCAGGTAACCGTTTAGGGGGAGGAAGTATGAAAAACTTCATCACCCGCGATTTACCGCTTAGTGTTGCAGGACAGTTATCTATCGGGTGTTTAGGTTCTTCAAGTTTTAGTTTAAGTATTACCCGGAAATCCCGACTAGTATAATTATGACTTGCAAACCAATAAGCAGCGTCCTTACGCTGCTTATTATCTTTTTAGAACCACCAAAACAACATACGTTTAGTTTAATAACCTTACTTTTTGCTGGTGTTTAGATTTGGCTGTTTAATGTATAGTCAGCGCTTAAAACAATAATGACCCATTTGTGCAACGATAATTTAACGCTGTGCCTTGGGAGAAGCAAAGTCAACTAGTGAGAAGACACATCATGGCAGACAAAGATTTTAAAGAGCCTTATAATATTTTTTACTTTTTAGGTTTTATTGCAGTTCTTTTGATCCCAACACTTCCTGCAACGCTAACCTGGCTTCGTGTAATGAATGGTTACGCAGGCTTTTAATCTAGCTATTTTGTACCGGAGTTCACCATTCGTATTAAGCGTTACTTTTTCAATACTGTTGGTGGACTCTGTATTGTGCTCGGCATAGCCGGCATAGCCCTTCCACTTTTACCCACCACACCTTTTATTTTGCTTGCTAGCGCATGTTTTATGCGTGGTAGCCCCGCATTTCATCAATGGTTACATAACCACAAAACGTTTGGACCCATTCTCGGCAATTGGCATAAGCATCGGGCTGTTACTTCAAAAGTAAAAAAGCGTGGTGCGATTTTTATTGCGCTTAGTTTCATGGTTTCAATCGTTGTTGTCCCCCTCGTTTGGGTAAAAATTGGTCTTTTAGTGATGCTAATCGTTTTACTCAGCTGGTTTATGCGTCTGCCTGTGATTGAGTTGGTTGCTGACCGAGAAGAAAATCACTAAGATTGTAGAGAATAGTGTGCCCGCTCTTCGAGTGGGCGTTTGTATTTTCAGCGCCTGTGACTTTTACGAAAATAAGCACATAGTGGTGAAAACCTATTGTTCGTTGCCCTCGTGATACTGCGATTAGAGAGGGCGATGAGCCAATCTAAGTAAATCGGTATTATGACTACAGAAACAATTTCACTGATCAAATCTAGCATCAAAAGCATCCAAGACTACCCAAAGCCAGGCATTCTATTTCGTGATGTGACGAGCCTTCTTGAAGACGCGAAAGCATACCAAGCGACGATCAACTTACTTGTTGAACGTTACAAAGATATGGGCTTTACCAAGGTTGTGGGTACGGAAGCTCGTGGCTTTCTATTTGGTGCGCCTTTAGCGCTTGAGCTAGGTGTTGGTTTTGTACCAGTGCGTAAACCAGGCAAGCTACCACGCCCTACTGTTGCTCAATCTTATGAGCTTGAATACGGCGTTGATACACTAGAAATCCATACAGATGCCATCGTTGAAGGCGACAAAGTACTGGTTGTCGACGATTTATTGGCAACGGGCGGTACTATTGAAGCGACGACTAAGCTGATTCGCCAACTGGGTGGTGAAGTTGAGCACGCTGCGTTCGTTATCAACCTACCAGAAATCGGTGGCGATAAACGTTTAGAAGCACTAGGTCTAAACGTGTACAGCATCTGCGATTTTGAAGGACATTAATACATTCAATGAGTTATTTAGCTTTAGCGCGAAAATGGCGTCCTAATCAGTTTGACCAAGTTGTCGGACAAAAACATGTCCTGACGGCGTTGGAAAACGCACTGGCGCAAAACCGTTTACACCATGCTTATCTGTTCAGCGGGACTCGTGGTGTGGGTAAAACGAGTATCGGTAGGCTGTTTGCCAAAGGCTTGAACTGCGAAACCGGCATTACCGCGACACCTTGTGGTAAGTGTGATACTTGTCGTGAAATTGATGAAGGTCGCTTTGTCGATCTTCTTGAAATCGACGCGGCATCACGTACTAAAGTTGAAGACACTCGCGAACTGTTAGACAACGTTCAATACAAACCTGCTCGTGGACGTTTTAAAGTGTACCTCATCGATGAGGTGCACATGCTATCGCGTCACTCTTTCAATGCGTTGTTGAAAACCCTGGAAGAGCCGCCAGAGTATGTGAAGTTCTTACTCGCGACAACCGATCCACAAAAGCTGCCTGTTACTATATTGTCGCGTTGTCTACAGTTCCATCTCAAACCGATCAGCGTTGATGATATTCATCAGCAACTTGACTACATTTTGGGTCAAGAGCAAGTATCGGCAGAACCAAAAGCACTGGGTATGATTTCACATGCTGCAGATGGCAGTATGCGTGATGCTCTTAGCTTGACCGATCAAGCAATTGCTTTAGGTAACGGTGCGGTGCAAACCGATATTGTCAGCCACATGTTGGGGACGATTGATACCGACCAAGCGATTCACTTACTAGAGTCAATCAGTAGCAAGCAACCTCAACAAGCCATGGATAAAATCCAGCAATTAGCAGCAAATGGTGTTGAGTGGGATGGTTTGTTGCAGCAAGTCGCAACACAGCTTCATCGAATTGCGATGTATCAAGCGCTGCCAGCGTCGCTAGACCGAGCGCAGCCAGATGCAGAAAAAATCGAGTTGTTGAGTAAAGCACTAAGTCCGCAAGACGTTCAGCTTTACTACCAAATTGCATTGAAAGGTCGTGAAGATTTGACTCTCTCGCCAAATGGGCGAGTCGGTCTGGAAATGATTGTGCTGCGTATGATGGCGTTCCGCCCATCAAATAACAGTGGGGCAAATGTTGTTTCTAGTAACTGCGAGCCAGCGTCATCTCCGGCTCAAAGTACCAGTCAACCAAAGGCTGCGCCAGCTCAGACAGCCGCGGCTC
The DNA here is from genome assembly GCF_033339955.1 of Vibrio sp. 1731. Lineage (NCBI taxonomy): Bacteria > Pseudomonadati > Pseudomonadota > Gammaproteobacteria > Vibrionales > Vibrionaceae > Vibrio > Vibrio sp. 1731. The sequence continues at coordinate 84,676 of NZ_JAWOVO010000008.1, forward strand.
CTCGAGATCAGCAGCCGAGTCCAGCACAAAGCACACCACAAGTGGCGCCTCAACCTTCATCCAGTTCGCAACCTGAGTATCAAGCGAGTGGATATGAGACGGTTCCACCACAGTATGATATGGCGCCGCCGATGAGCGAAAACCCAGCGCCGCAACATGAAACGCCACCTCAACAAGTGCAAGAGAGCGTTTCAACACCAGCGCGCGGCGGTCTAAGCGGTTTGCGTCACCAATTACGTTCTCAGCGTCAAGGCCTACAACAGAACACTCCTCAAAATGGTGGCTCAAAAAAGCCTAAAGCGGCATCTGCACAACCAGAATCGGTTATCGACCGAGTAGCGCAATTGCATGGCAATTCCGCGCAGGTGTCGCCAAACTCAGCTCCGAAGTCGACGGAGCCACAAGTTGAGGAAGCGTATCGCTGGCGTCCAAGCAAGCCTGTTGAGACAAAAGTAAATACAAAACTGACACCTACGCAGCTCAAGCAGGCACTTGAGCATGAGAAAACGCCTGAAATGGCACAAAAGCTCATCGATGAGTCATTAGAACATAATGAATGGGCGAAGCTAATCAGCTTAATGGAGATCCCTAAGCTGGTAGAGCAACTTGCGCTAAACTCTCATTATAGTAAGGAAGGAACAACCGTTTCGTTACTATTGAGAAGCAGCCAAGCTCATTTGAATACTGATAGAGCTCAAGCCGAATTGCTTAAAGCACTTAATACCGTGTTGGGTGAAGAGTGCCACATGAGCATCGAAATAGGGGAGAGTGGAGAAACACCACTTGAACTGAGAGATAGGCTCTACCAAGAGAAATTACAGCAAGCGCTGAACAGTTTAGAAAACGATCCAAATGTTCAATTTATTGAACGTCGTTTTGCTGCAGAGCTTGATAAAGATAGTGTGCGCCCTATCTAATAATCGAATGGAATGGGGTTGAAAACCCAAAGGTATAACCCCATTAATTGATGCAACACCTCATTAAACCAGAGAGATAAACATGTTTGGTAAAGGCGGTATGGGCAACCTAATGAAGCAAGCCCAGCAAATGCAAGATCGCATGCAAAAGCTTCAAGAAGAAATCGCGAATATGGAAGTAACTGGCGAGTCTGGTGCTGGCCTAGTTAAAGTTACTATCACTGGTAGTCACAGCGTACGTCGTGTTGACATTGATGAAAGTTTGATGGAAGACGACAAAGAAATGCTTGAAGATCTGATCGCTGCGGCGTTCAACGATGCAGCCCGTCGTGTTGAAGAAACTCAAAAAGAGAAAATGGCTTCTGTAACTGGCGGTATGCAACTACCACCAGGTATGAAAATGCCATTCTAATCTGCTGATATTTAATTAAGCGGACTTTTAATGCGTACCAGTCATATGCTGGAGCAATTGATGGAGGCCTTACGTTGTCTACCTGGGGTTGGCCCCAAGTCAGCGCAGCGTATGGCCTTTCATTTGTTACAGCGCGATAGAAAAGGCGGTTTGCAGCTTGCAGATGCGCTTAGTCAGGCAATGACAGAAATAGGTCATTGTACTGAGTGTCGAACCTTCACCGAAGAAGAAGTCTGTCACATTTGTACCAACCCAAAACGCCAAGAAAATGGTCAAATTTGTGTGGTAGAAAGCCCGGCAGACATCGCAGCCGTTGAAGCAACAGGCCAATATTCTGGTCGGTATTTTGTTCTTATGGGGCATTTGTCGCCATTAGATGGTATTGGTCCAAGTGATATTGGATTGGATGTCCTTGATTACCGCTTACGTCGCGGTGATATTACCGAAGTGATTTTGGCGACAAACCCAACAGTTGAAGGTGAAGCCACTGCCCACTACATCGCAGAGCTATGTAAAGAGCACCAAGTTGATGCCAGCCGCATCGCGCATGGTGTGCCTGTCGGTGGGGAGCTAGAGCTTGTTGATGGCACGACGTTGTCACATTCGCTATTAGGTCGACACAGAATTTAATAAAAAGCCGCTGAATTCAGCGGCTTTTTTGATTTTGGGAGTTAGGAACGATTAATCGTTCGATTCTTTACCAAGAAGATTTTTGTAGATAACCGCACCAAGCACGCCACCCACAATAGGAGCAATCCAGAACAGCCATAGCTGAGAAACCGCCCATTCACCCACATATACTGCGACTGCCGTGCTACGAGCAGGGTTTACTGACGTATTGGTGACAGGAATGCTGATCAGGTGAATGAGAGTCAAACACAGGCCAATTGCGATAGGTGCAAAGCCTTGTGGCGCACGTTTGTCTGTTGCACCCATAATGACAATCAGGAACATCATCGTCATGACAACTTCAGTCACAAGTGCAGCGATCATCGAGTATTGGCCTGGAGAGTGTTCACCATAACCATTGGCGGCAAAGCCAGAACCCACAACATCGAATCCTGCTTGTCCAGATGCAATAACGTAAAGCACGCCACCTGCGATAAGCCCGCCGATCACCTGTGAGATGATGTAGGGAGCAACGTCTTTTGTCTCAAAACGACCGCCAGTCCAAAGGCCAACTGTCACTGCAGGGTTCAAGTGACAACCTGAAATATGACCGATAGCAAATGCCATCGTCAGAACGGTTAAACCGAATGCCAAAGAAACGCCCAACAGACCAATACCCACTTCAGGGAAACTCGCAGTCAACACCGCGCTACCACAGCCGCCTAACACTAGCCAGAACGTGCCAAAAGCCTCAGCCAAATACTTATTCATGTTCTTTCCTGATCTTTAATTAAATGACCCGCTGAACATAGTCGAGAATTGTCAATAAATTGTGAGGGAGATCGCGCAAAAACCGCAAATGGAACGCTATGTGGCAAGAGTTCTCAAGGGTGAGATAAAAGGCTGAGGGGGGGGAGTGCTAAATCTTGAGTTTGCTTTGATTACTGCCTCGGAGAGAAACAACCGAGGTACTAACTTTAAACGTGTGGTCTAGAGTCGCATTACGTCAATTGTTCTAATTCAGTGATGTTGTCGAGTGCTTCTTGATTGGTCTTGCCGCATACAATCGGACACGGTTTAAAATCGTGACAGACTTTAGGGCGTTCAGGCTTACCAAATAGCTTGCACAAATTGTCGTCGTTGAGTTGCACACAACGAACACCTGCAGGTTTGCCCTTGGGCATTCCAGGTATTGGTGAAGAGATACTTGGCGCAATACAGCACGCTCCACATCCTAATCGACAATCCATAATGTAAACCTCTTAAAAATTAAGGGGGCAATTATGGTCATTTTGACGTGGATTGGAAGAGTGAAGAAAGAAAAAAATAAAAGGGCGCGCTTAACATTACGCTCCCTTTTTGGTTTTTTGCTTTTAAATCATCGTGATTATTTTAAGAAACGGTTATAAACAAACAACAGAATAAATGCGCCTAGTGTTGCGGTAATGATACTACCAATGTTGACGCCAGTTGCTCCGCCGAAACCGAGAATGCCGCCAAGGAAGCCACCTACAAATGCCCCTGCAATACCAAGTAACATTGTTGCAATCCAACCGCCCCCATCTTTTCCTGGCATGAGCCATTTAGCAAGTGCGCCGGCGATTAAGCCCAAAATAATCCAAGAAATAATACCCATGAAAACTCCTTAATGCCTTCTTGATCAATTGAGTAATGGAAACTTGTTTAAGGATAGAACAGTAAAACGAAAGTAGTTGAATATCTCCACCGTTATGTGGGAAGGATGCAAGATCTTCTCAAAACTTGAACTTTTGCGTTGAGAAGAGTATAAATCGCCCCCTAAATTCCCTTGGTGAGACCTGAAGTATGAGCACTCCATTTTGGCAAAGTAAATCGTTAGAGCAGATGACAGAAGAGGAATGGGAATCTCTCTGTGATGGTTGTGGCAAATGTTGTTTGCATAAGCTTATGGATGAAGATACCGATGAAATCTACTATACCAATGTGGCTTGTAGCTGGCTGAACAGTAAAACGTGTTCATGTAAGGATTACCCAAACCGTTTCACTTCGGGTGAAGAGTGCACCAAGCTGACCCGAGAAGACATCGACGATTTTACTTGGCTGCCACACACGTGCGCTTACCGTCTGTTGGCTGAAAAGCAGCCTTTACCAGAATGGCATCCGCTGATTACAGGCTCTAAGTCCGCAATGCATGCGGCAGGGGAAAGTGTCCGTAACAAAGTCGTTTACGAGATTGATGTGGTGGATTGGGAAGACCATATTTTAAATCATCCCAACCGTCCTTAGTCGAATACAAACAAGCCTTTCATTGATTAAATGAAAGGCTTGTTTGCTATTGGGGCTCCCAACTTTGACGTCTCGCTAACGAAATGCTGCTCAGTTTATTATTTAGTGTTGTAAACTTAGGAGTATGATTTCAACGCTTTACACTTCTATTCCTGATTGTTTTGATCAGGATTGTTTCCTATGAGGTAAACATGACGTTTCATTTCCCCCAGAAACTGCGCCTGACATCTTGGGTGACATTATTCGCACTTGCCGTCATTATGTTCTCCCCAATGGCTGTTCATGCGACTGCCACTGACGATATCCAAGAGCCTTCTGCTGCCGAAATCTCGATTGACAACTTGAACCGAGAGATTGTGGATTTATCCCAAAGCCTCTCGCAAGCGAGTGGCGACGAGCGTGATGCCCTTCAACTGCAACTATTCCAAAAGAATGAAGAATTAAGAAGCCAGTTAGCGTCAGCGATTGAACGTGAAACTATCTCTCGCGACAAGCTGATCTTGCTAGTTAAAAAACAAGAACAATACTCTGAGGATGCGACGAACTATCTATCGGAAAAAATAAAGAAAGTCGTCGAGGATTTAAATAAGGCTAAGGATGAAGAGAAGCTTGCTCTTGTTAATGATTATCGAGAGCTACAGCGTTATCTTGATGTTAGCTTCGATTCGAGCTGGCAAAATCTCGCTTGGTTGAAGGAGCTAGGGGCCCAAAACGAGCGCGCAGAAGCGGAACTAAAAGATAAAATTGATAAACGTATGCGCTTACTGTCTGCTTCAATTGAGTACTTGAGTCAGCAAAGTGAGATCATTGGCTCCCAACTTTCGTCTAGCCCAGAGTCGGAAAAAGCGTCGTTGCAACTTAGTCAGCTCATTACTAAACAAAGGCTAAATATTGCGACAGAAAGCTTACGCAACCTGATTTCAATTGGTGATAAAGTCGGTTTAGAAACGTCTGAATACAAACGCCAAATTTTTGAAGTGACGGGTAATATCACCCATGATTTACTGAATACCAAAGTTGTGTGGTCAATACTGAGTCACTGGTCCAACTCGGCACTGGATTGGTTTGCCGAGAATGCACCGCAGCATATCTTCCAGTTGTTTGTTTTTGCGCTGATTTTATTGATCGCTCGCGGACTGGCTAAGTTAACTCGCAAAGTCGTCCGTAAAGCAGTTGCATCGAAAAACTTAAAACTTTCCCACTTGATGCAGGACTTCTTTATCTCGATGTCCGGCAAATTCGTGTGGGTGATCGGTATCATGGTGGGCTTATCTCAGCTTGGTTTGAACCTAGCGCCAATCCTAACCGGTTTCGGTATTGCTGGTGTGATTATTGGTTTCGCGTTGCAAGACACGTTATCCAACTTCGCGGCGGGTATGATGCTGCTTATTTATCGCCCATTTGATGTTGGTGATTTTGTGTATGCTGGCGGTGTGGATGGCAAGGTAAGCCATATGAGTTTGGTGAACACCACAATCCGTACGTTTGATAACCAAATTATTATTGTGCCTAACAGCAAAATCTGGGGAGATGTTATTAAGAACGTCACGCATGAACGCATTCGCCGCGTGGATATGGTGTTTGGCATTGGCTATGCGGATGACCTCTTAAAAGCGGAGTCAGTATTGTCTGATATCATTACCTCTCACCCTTCGGTACTTCGCACTCCAGAGCCAATGATCAAAGTTCATACATTAAATACGTCTTCTGTAGATTTTATTGTGCGTCCTTGGGTAAAAACGGATGATTACTGGGATGTATACTGGGATGTGACAAAAGAGGTGAAACTACGCTTCGACCGAGAAGGTATTTCGATTCCTTTCCCACAACAAGATGTGCATTTGCATATGGTGGAGAAGCAAGACGCTTAATCACAGGTCCCAACTAGTGAAAGGCACTCTAGATAGAGTGCCTTTTTTGATCTTCGGTTAGCGCTATAGTTACAGTTCGTTAAAGAACACCAGTTTAGGCTCGCATTCTAACAAGTTGTCGATCTGGCTAATCAAAAGAGCAAAGTGTTCTGTTTTACCATGAAGCTCAAATGCTTGTTGGTTTTTAAATTGCTCCTGAAAAACGAAGTGGCATGTATTGTCTTTATCTTGGAACAATTGATAACGAACGCAACCTTCTTCATTGCGAGTAGGTTCAAGCGCTCGGGTAAGTACCTCTTTCAACTCTTGTTCTTTTCCCGGTTGTGCATGAAAGGTAGCCGTCAAGTGAATCATAATGTTTACTCTTTTTGTTATAGGTAACGCCCTTGGCGTTGCAGGAACTCAATTTTGTAACCATCAGGGTCGGTTACAAAAAAGAACGTTGCTAAATGCTTTTGTTGATGGTCAAAGGCTTTGATGTCACCAGTTTCAATGCCGAGAGATTTAATGCGTTTGTGGGCTTGTTCAATGTCCTCCACGCTGACGGCAAGGTGGCCGTAACCTGAGCCGTGAGTGTAGGGCTCACTTTGGTCGTGATTGTGCGTCAGTTCCAATTCAAAGCCAGTTTCTTGGTTGGCTAGATAGGTTAGAGAAAAGCCATCAAAGATGTATTGATCAGCGACTTCTAGTTCAAGTACGTCACAGTAAAATTGTAGAGAGCGGTCCAGATCACTTACTCGGATCATGGTGTGAATCATTTTTGTCATAGGTACTCCTTGATAGTCCGCACAGGTTAGCGATTTCAAAAGGAGTCTGGGTAGTACTCTAGTACGACAAATTAGAAGATGCTCAAGGGTTTATAATACGGATGCATAGCCTAGGATGGTTATTGCTCGGTTGGTTGCTATTAACTGTTAAGTTGCGCAAGTGCTTGACGAGTGGTCTCTTGAGGTTGGCGAGCGTACGTGAGGCAAGCGCATCGAAGTAAGGAGGCAAAGTTGTTCACTTCACCATTGTATTCGAGTGCTTCTTGATAAACAGTGCTTATGAATTTAGGGACCGTCATGTTTTGAGCACTAGCGATTTCCTCAAGAATTGTCCAAAAGCTCGCTTCAAGTTTTACACTGGTCGCGTGACCATCAATACGGATAGAGCGGGTGATGAACTGATAGTTGTCTTGGGGTTGCTTAGCAAAGATTTCGCACATTTTCTTTATTCATATAATTAAAGACCCATAATTATTGTGGTGTACGATTTAAAACGTCAACTGTTTTCATGCATAAAAAAACGCTCCCTTGCGAGAGCGTTGAAACATCACGAGTTGTGAAGTAAGTGCAAGTTGATTATTTAATTTGTTGCTTCAAGTACTCGCCTAGTTGCGAGTGGTGCATGATTTTTGATACCGGAAAGATAGTTTCTGCAGGTCCCCAAGCAAATACGTTGACAGGAGTATGCGTATGAGTACCCGTCCCCCATACTGTGTTTTGCTTTGTTGCATGCTCACGCGCTAGCAAGTTGCCACGGTCGTTGTAAGGAAAGAAAGCATCAAAGTCATTGATTGTCGGTACGTTCTCTTCGCTTAAGTATTTGTGTCCAGCGAGTCGGTATGGATTTGGTTTACTTGCTAATACGCGTTCTGCTTGCTCAGGCGTAATCGAAAAATCGCTATTTGCGTTCACGACTTCCGCAAACTTCTCTGGAGTTTGCTCTTTCTTATCAAGCGCTTGGAATTCACTGATCATGCCGTAGTAACTTTTCTTTTGGTTGTATAAGCCATCGAGGATCTCGAACTGACCAAAGTTGAAGTTTGGCGCGTAATCCTGATTTTTGAATGCTTCGCCGTCGCGTTTTTGTGGTTTAGGCAAGTTTGCTGATGAGTAGCTAAAGCCAAAAGAGCCGGTTTCGTGGTCAGCAGTAACAATGATCAGGGTGTCATCACGGCCTTTTGCCCACTCATAAACTGAGTTTACCGCTTCATCGAATTTAAGCATTTCATGCAGCATCGTACCTGCATCGTTACTGTGGCCAGCCCAGTCAATTTGGCCGCCTTCAACCATCAAGAAAAAACCGTCTTTGTCTTTTGAAAGAATGTCGATTGCTTTGGTGGTCATTTCTTTCAGCGATGGCTGCGTGCGTTTTGGATCGTTTTTGCTTTGACTGTAGGCAATACCATCGTTCATGCCCGAGTAAGCAAAAAGTCCAAGTAATTTGTCACCTTCAGCTTGTGTGAGCATATCGCGGCTGAAAGCAAGGTTGTAACCTTGGTCTTGCGCCTCAGTAAGCAAGTTGCGCTCATCTTTACGTTTCGACTTTAGGTAGACATTACCTTCAGTGAGCTTTTCAAGTTGCTCGTATGTCTCTCCCTTGTCGTTTGTCGACTTTGGAATCCAATGACGAAGTCCCCCAGACATCATCACGTCTACGCCTGTTTCGAGCATATCCGCCGCAATACTGTTTTCTAGGGAGCGATGTGGTTGATGAGCGGCAAATGCTGCTGGCGTTGCGTGGGTCATACGCGTATCAGAGACGAGCCCAGTTGCTTTACCTTTACTTTTGGCTTTTTCCAAAATAGTTTCGACATGGTTGCCTTGGCTATCAATGCCAATGACTTCAGAAGCGGTAGGGATTCCTGTCGCTAGCATCGTAGCTGAGCACGCAGAGTCGACGACAATTGCGTCTTCCGGATTGGTTAGTGATGATCCAATCACACCTTCTTGAGCGAGTTTGTATAACGCTGTGCTTTCGCCTTTGTAAACCGAGTTAGGTGCGTGTTTTGCGTAGGTCTCGAGTAAACCAACTTGTTGAGGACCCATGCCGTCGCCGATCATCAAAATGACGTTTTTGATTTCAGCTGAGAGTGCGTTGAAAGAGAGGGTAGATGCAGCCACTGCCGTAACGATTGGAGATACTAAGCGCTTCATTATATTTTCCTTGTTTATTGAAAGCGCAGGCATTAAAGCAATGATTTATGAAAGTTTTGTGTCGGTAATAAAAGTTTAACCAAATTGTCGTTTTTGTTTGGTTTTGCAGAAAAAATGAGTCGCTCTCTAACGTTCGTTAGTTTGGAAAGAAGTAAGCCCACAAACGTGGGCTTGGATTACGCTTAGGAGTTGAAAGCATGGACTAAAGTTATCCATTCAGTGCCTTCACAAGAAACCTAGTTTAGGGAGCAATAAACGAGCATATATTATCGGGCCACAAGAGCGGTCGAATTCACTTACGTTTGCATCATATCGTTCTTTGGCTTATTAAATTATGGGCTGCAGTAAGTGTTTGGTTCAAATAGGATTTGTTGTCGTGACGATTATCAGACTGGTTATCAGACTAATGCCAGTATGATGCCACCAACGGTAAGTGCCGCAGAAAGGTATTGACCCGCAGAATATGAGCCATCCTCTTCTTTCTCGATTTTATCGGGGTGATCCATGCCAAGCGCACCATGTGTGAAAGATTCGACCTTTTCACCAACAGATTTATCTTCTGCTTCTATTTTTTTGCTGTCGTGCTCGATTTGTTGCAGAGCGGCAAGTAGCGCTTTGCCTTCGGTCGAAAGCGTCACCTTATTGTGTTCGACTTTCAGCGGCGAAGCACTAGTTTCTTCTTGTGCAATACTTGCTTGTTTAGAGGCGACAGGTTGTTTGGCATAGCTATTAACAGAAGTGCTTCCTACTGGATTCATCGAATACTCCTTGGAACATCGACACTCGGTCACTGAGTGCGGGTAAAAAGCAGTTATATTTTTATCGGCGGCAAAGTTTATTTCTGAAGCTATTTGGATAAAAACAGGTCTGCTTTTGCCGCTTCTAGTTTCTATTGGTGATCATTAGCAAAAAATAGACCAGCAGGAAGCAGACCCTTGTCACTCTATGAACTCGAAGCGGTGTGATGATGCAACGCAACGGCAAGGTAGTAACTTAAATTGAAGACCAGCTACTTACATTGAAGATCGTTATTGCGTTTAGTTAGATGTTGATATGCCGCCATGCGGTGAGCATCTTGTACATACCGTACTGGTGGTGCGAGAACCTCTAACTGATAGTCTGTATTATCAGAAAGCACGTTATCTGTTGGGCTAATTACAACCACTTTTAAGCTCGGGTTGCGGCTTAAGATTGATGCTGCCGTACCCAACCCTTGCTCGGTGTGAAACTTGCCTGCAACATGGACAACCTGAGCGCCTGGGTTGTCATCTAGGTAGCTAACGATAGATTCCGCCATAGTTTCATCCCAAGTAACTTGAGCTGCAAACTGTTTTTCCGTCTGCTCTGGCTTACCGTGATGCATGGATGCCATGAACTTTTCTTTGTACGGACTACTACCAGTGTTGATGGCTTGTGCAATGAACATCCGCTGATCATCATCGAGCTTGTTAATGTAATCTAGCCCTTGTCGACCAATGCATCGGACAATGCTCTTTGGTGCATTTGCTGCAATGACCGGGAGATTCTTCTGCTTAGCAAACTCCACGAGAGGGCGATAGTCGCTTTCATAATTGGGCCAAGCGTTGGCTTGTTTCATTAAGTACTGTTCGCCGATCTCCCCACGTAGGTAAGCGTCAACAACAGGTTGTTTGTCGCGGGTAAATTGTTCCATAGATAACGCGAGTGAGCGGTCGTAGGACGTAAGTTGTTTGAGCATATCGGTTTGAAAGCGATGAATGCCGGCGTGTGTGTGCCATTCACCAATAAGAATGACATCTGCTTGTTGCAGCTCAATTGGCAGTTTGCTTAGAGCGATGTGCTCGCCAGAAGGGGTGTATAGTTGGTAGTCGTAAAAACTAGTGACTTCCGCTGAGGTTGCGTGAGAGTTGGTGTGCGTATATGAAGAGCAACCAGTAAGTAAGCCTGCAAAGAGCAAGCTCAAAGTAGAAAAGCGCATTGAAAAGCCTCCAAAAATGTCCGGATGATATTAATGGAGGCTGAGCAATGAATCAATATAAATGATAACTATTTGCGTTTGTTGTTTTTTTTGACTTATTAATTGAGTGTTTTTTTGCGATATACACGCAACATAAAATCAGCCTCACATTGGAAAAGTGTAGCGGATTTCAACTCTTCACGAAGAGCATCGGTTGCTTTCCATGCGAATGGCGTCATTTGCAATAAATCGATTGCGGCTCCGTTTTTCAAGTCCATAACATAGTTAAGATGCTGCTGGTGCTCTAATTCAAACCCTTCAATATGTTCTGGTTCTTCATTGTGAAGACGAACTTCTTGATAAATACGCTCACGCAGTTGGTATAAGTGGCGACTAGCAGGAGTAACCGTGACAACAACGCCGTCGTTTTTTACAACGCGCTGCAGCTCCTCAGCTTTACAAGGGGCATAAATGCGCAAAATGGCATCTAAGGATTCATTTGCGAAGGGAAGTCGGTGACTAGAAGCCACACTAAAATTGCAGTGCGTGTAACGCTTCGCCGCGTAACGAATGGCAACTTTGGAAATGTCTAAGCCATAAATCGTGGCATGGTTCGCTTGTGTTTCTATCGTCTTTTGTACTTGATCTGTGTAGTAACCTTCACCACAACCAATATCTAATAATTGATGGGTGCTCCCCTCAGTGTATGTTGCACACAGCTGCGCCACTTCTTGGCGCATTGGGTTGTAGTAATCTCCTTCAAGGAATCGACGACGAGCTTGCATCATCTCTTTGTTGTCACCAGGATCTTTAGAACGTTTGTGGTGCGCTGGCATCAAGTTAACGTAGCCTTCTTTTGCTAAGTCAAACTGATGATTGTTTTCGCACTTAAACGTTTTTTCATTTAACGCTAGAGTTTGGTGGCATAGAGGGCATTGATAGTTCATGACGATCTCGAACAGAAAGTAGGGCGGCAAATTCTATCAAAAAGCATGGTCTCAAGTGAAACAAAAAGAGCCGACTGGGTCGGCTCTTATTAAGTATTAGTGGAAGAAGTCGACTTGCTCTTTCAAGTTTCGTGCTTGTTGTTGAAGTTCAATGGCACTTTGCGAGGTTTTTGCGCTCGTGTTGCGGCTTTCTCGGTTAAGTTCACTGATAGAATGGGCATTTGCTGCAATTTCTTGTGAAACTTGAGCTTGTTCTTCTGAAGTCGCTGCAATGGCGTCGGCTTGAGAGGCTATCGACTGCACTTGTACTGCGATGGCTTCTAATGCTGTGCCCGCGTCTTGTGCTTTGTCCAAGACCTGGTTTGCACTGCGTTGGCTGTCTGTCATCATATTAACTGCATTATGAGTCGACCCTTTTAGTTTCTCGATAATTTCCACGACATCCTGAACTGAGCTTTGGGTTCGGTGCGCAAGTGTGCGCACTTCATCTGCTACAACTGCGAAGCCACGACCTTGTTCACCTGCTCGTGCTGCTTCAATGGCGGCATTCAAGGCAAGTAAATTGGTTTGCTCAGCAATTTCATCAATCATTTTAGTGACGGTTTGAATACTCTCGCTATCGCGATTTACTTGCTCGATAGCCGTTGCTGATTGATCCAATTGATCGTTAAGTTGAGCAACGTCGATACATACGCCTTCAACAATCGCGAGACCAGACTGGCTATCGGTATTTGCTGAGCGTACGTTTTCCGCAATGCTTTCGACTTGTTGTGCGACAGATTGAGCGGAAGAGGCCATTTCTTCAATCGCTGTCACAACTTGCTCGACTTCTTGTTGTTGTCGGTCGGCTTGGGTCAAATTGCTATGTGCATCGTTGGCAACGCTGGTGGAGTTGCTCTCCACTAAGTCGCTTGTTGAACGGATCTTACCGACAAGTTCATTGAGCTGACTTGCCATACTGGCGACACCCGAGCTCAGGTTCGTAATTTCATTCTTTGATGCTTTACGAGACGCTGGGATGCTCAAGCTGACTTCGCCGCCGGCTAAGCGAGTCATGTATGAGTTTAGAGTCGTGAGAGGTTGTAAGCTGCGATTCAAGAAAAGTGTCAGTACAACAAAAGTAATGATTGCCGCTACCGAAGAAATGATGGCAATGAGTGTGAGAAGCGTGTCGCTACCTTTTGTAACTTCTTTGATAAACGTACCGCCTAGCAGTTTCCAGTTCCAACCTGGAACCTCTGTGTAGACAAGATACTTTTCGCCTACGTTACCTTGGTACTCGAAAGGGTAGCGAATTAATCCACTAGATTGTTCGAAAATCTGGCCAAAAGGCTTGTGACCATTGTAGTCGGCGACTTCTAGTATTGACGAATCTGAGCCGCTTTTTGCTGGATGAAGTAGGTATTTACCAAGATTGTTTTCGTCGTTATCAACGATAATGGTGTAACCAGTGTCGCCCCATTTTATCTCTTCGAGTGCATCGAATAAGGTTTGTGTCGCTTGGTCTACTGGTAAGCCAATAAACGATAGGCCTGCTACCTTTCCTGTCGCATCTTTGATTGGGGCATAGTAGGTAATGTAGCGCTCGCCATACAATTTAATTTGAGCGTAATACGGTTGTCCTGCTTTAAGTTGCTGATAACCAGGATGGTTGATGCCTAGCGTGGTTCCGACCGCTCGCTGACCTTGTGGATCTTTTAGGGAGGTGGACACCCGAATAAAGTCGTCACCCAATGGTGCGAATAGCGTTGCTATAGCGCCGGTATCACGTGTGAAACTGTCGACCAACTTGGTGTCATTAATTAAGCTTTCACTGTATTGAGTGATGTTTGGTACTTCATGTCCCATGAAGTCAACCGTGTAATTTTCGACATAGACACCGGCAAGGTAGCCATTGCGAAAAGTAGATTCGAGGACTTTAGCGGTGTGCAGGTAAGCATCGAATTGGCCAGCAATGGTTTTTGCCATTGATTCTACTTTAGATTGGTGTTCTTTCAGTGTGCTTTCCAATAGAACATCGGAAGCGTTGCGGTAAACAAGCGCTGCAATACTGCTGAAAGCAATGAATAGACACAAAGTGATCACCAGTTTCAACTGGAATCCGACACTTTGATTTCGGTATCTCTCTAACATAGACTAATTCCTGATATTTTTATTATTTATGAGTTTTGTATCGGTATGCTATCGGTTTATATGATCAATTTTTTTGATATTTATTAATGAAACCGTCAAAAGTGACCAGTAACCAATAAGTTAGTAAAGATAGGACCATCTAAGCAGAGCTTTTATTACAAAAAAAGCCGGGTATCCCGGCCTTTATATGGTGATTCTTACTGCGCTGAAATGACAGTGACAAGTTCATGTGTCTCACCTGGTTGGAGGGTTTGACCTTGCTCAATACTTGGTGCATGAACAGTAGACTCCACACACAACATGGTTTGATAACCATCGTCAGCCATGTCACCCATGCTTTGCGCACCTTCTGCCCAAGGGTTCCATAATACTGCTGAGTTGTGGCCTTGGTTGTGTACGCTTAGCGTACGATCCAATACCGGGTCTTTTACCAAAATTTTCGCTTCTGGTTGCGTGTAAACGCGATCAATGGTGTCAGTTAGTTGTAGAACATTACCACCTTGGCATACCGCATCAGCTTTCAAGCTATCAATGTACTCGGCACCCATGCCTGTCGTTTGTGCTTGCTTAATGTCTCCAACGTTTAGGTAAGTATGTAATGCGCCAGAGAAGGTCCAAGCCTCGTCATCAATGTTCATGACTTTGAGCGTCACTTTTAGCTCATCGCCCACTTCAATCACCAAACGAGCGTCAAACATATGGGGCCAAATATCGTGGATTTCTTCTGTCGGAAACAGAGCAAGTTCAACAATCACACCGTTATGGTTCTCACGATGTTCAACCAACTCCCATTCTGCGGTGCGGGCAAAGCCGTGAGCTGGAGCAGCAATACGCCCAAACCAAGGCCAACAAACCGGAATACCACCGCGAAGAGCAGCTTTACCATCGAAGACAGCTTTTTCGCTCATCCAGATCAGATCTTCTTGACCTTCAGGCGTGAACGACACGACATGACCACCGTGTAGCGAGATGCCTGCCGTTGCTTTGTCATGAATCACGCGGACGATTTTTATCTGATCAACTTCAACGATAGTGACGTTATCAGATAGCACCGTTAGGGCTGGGAGAGTTTTTAAATCCATGTGTAGTTTCCTATCGCTGGGGGAGAGCTTTTAGACGCGCTTCGCACATTAAATGCAACATCGAGCCTGCATTCTCTCAAATTCCAGATACAAAAAAGGCGACTCTAGAGCCGCCTTTTCTTTAACGAAGTTATTCGCTAATTGCTAATTTTCTAATTACTTAGAGATGTGAGCGATTAGGTCTAGAACTTTGTTTGAGTAACCGATTTCGTTGTCGTACCAAGATACAACTTTAACGAATTTGTCAGTTAGCGCGATACCAGCTTTAGCATCGAATACTGAAGTGCAAACTTCGCCGATGAAGTCTTGAGATACAACTGCATCTTCAGTGTAGCCTAGAACGCCTTTTAGTTCGCCTTCAGAAGCTTCTTTCATCGCTTTACAGATGTCTTCGTAAGAAGCACCGTTAACTAGGTTAACAGTTAGGTCAACTACAGAAACGTTAGCAGTTGGTACGCGGAAAGCCATACCAGTTAGTTTGCCGTTTACTTCTGGAAGTACAACGCCTACAGCTTTAGCAGCACCAGTTGAAGATGGGATGATGTTTTGAGAAGCACCACGACCACCGCGCCAGTCTTTAGCAGAAGGACCATCTACAGTTTTTTGAGTTGCTGTAGTTGCGTGAACTGTAGTCATAAGACCAGATTCGATACCGAACTTGTCGTTAAGAACTTTAGCGATAGGCGCTAGACAGTTAGTAGTACAAGAAGCGTTAGAAACGATGTCTTGACCAGCGTAAGTGTCGAAGTTTACGCCGTTAACGAACATTGGAGTAGCGTCTTTAGAAGGACCAGTTAGTACAACTTTTTTCGCGCCAGCAGTGATGTGCTTACGTGCAGTCTCGTCAGTTAGGAAAAGACCAGTTGCTTCAGCTACAACGTCAACACCGATTTCGTCCCATTTTAGGTCTTCAGGGTTGCGCTCTGCAGTAACACGTACAGTTTTACCGTTAACGATTAGGTTACCGCCTTCAACTTCAACAGTACCGTTGAAACGGCCGTGAGTTGAGTCATACTTAAGCATGTATGCCATGTAATCTACATCGATAAGGTCGTTAATACCTACTACTTCGATGTCGTTGCGCTCTTGCGCTGCACGGAATACGAAACGACCGATACGGCCAAAACCGTTAATACCTACTTTGATAGTCATTATAGTTGCTCCACAACTTAATTTCTGATTAAAGATAACTGGTAGTAAAATTACAGAATCCAGTAAACATCTGCAAGTGATAATCGGACTTAACTTGTTTAAAGTCAAAAAAAAGCGACGCTTTTTTTAACAATTCTTTGCAAATGTACGTTTTTTAAACTTTTAACTGATTCTTCTGTAGCCCAGTTGGCGTAATATAACTGGTGAGATAAGTGCTCTTATCAAATTAATTACGCATGGTGTCCTGGTGAGAAAGTATGTGCTACAACTGTTAAGAGAAGCAAGTTTTTTTGCTAAAAAAGTCAATACCAAGAACAGTAAATAAGGAGCCGAAAGTCGTGGAACAAAGCGGGAAAAAAGTGACGAAGTCAGATGAACAGTGGCGTGAGCAACTGTCTGATGAAGAGTTCCGTGTTTGCCGAGAGCAAGGTACAGAGCCTCCTTTCAGCGGTAAGCTACTGCATAATAAGGAAACTGGTGTTTATGCTTGTACTTGTTGTAATGCCCCTCTCTTTGTCTCTGATAACAAGTATGACTCTGGCTGCGGATGGCCAAGTTTTGATGCGCCTATCAACGATCAAGCGGTGCGTTATTTAGAAGATCTAAGTCACGGAATGGTACGTACAGAGATTCGTTGTGCAACGTGTGATAGCCATCTAGGGCACGTTTTTGAAGATGGCCCACAGACCACAGGAGAGCGTTTTTGTGTTAATTCTGTGTCGTTAATTTTCAACAAATCAGAATAATAACGACAAAATTGTGCTCGAGATTGTTTTATCCTTTCAGGATGATTCATGCTCAACAGTGATCTGAGTGTCGCTCGACTTAAATAAAAACTCCCGCTCATTGCGGGAGTTTTTCGTTTATATCTCACTGGGTATCATTGCTGGGGAATAGATACCTTTCTCTATGGCTTTCGCCACCGATTCGGCTAATTCATCCAACTGCTTATATCGCTCTGGATGACTGAAATTGAACATACGTTGGAGCTGCTTTTCATCAGCAAGCGGTACGTCGAATCTCTTCGCGACCATTGCCCATAGATACGCTTGCTCTTTGTCTCCAAGCCCCTGATGAATACTTGCCATTGACTTGAGAATGACCGGATTGATGTTGTCTTCATCAGATAAAGACAACGCGTTATTAAGAAGCTCCAGGGTTTTCTTGGTATCTCGGTTGGTATAAAAAGTGGCTAATGCATATTGCATCTCAGCATTATTTAATTGGGGAGACCCTTCCATTTGTAAAAATGCGCGCCGAGCTTGAGTATCTCCCGTTTGAGACCATAAGAAATACAAAGTAGCCGGGTCTTCTGAGCCTTTTAACTCGTTTACAATGCCCTCTAGCTCATCAATACTGTGTACCAATGCATTAAAGCGTTGTCTTTTGAGAGCACTTTGATCAATAGGGGTGATCTGGGAGGCGAGTTCTAAGCATTTCCTATATTCAGCGACCAGACCGTATTCGATGATTTGGTTGGCCTCTGATGGGTTTTTCAATTGCTCAAACCGATGCCAAACCAAATTTGTTCTTGGAATTCGACATTGGCCGTCATCCATATTGAGCTGCTCGCAACGTAGCTCTGGTGTTTTTTGGCACAACTCTTCGGTTGTCACGTTACCTTCAAAACAGCCCGATAGCGCAAAACATGCGAGGCTGAGAAGTAACCAGTTTGTTCTTTTCATGGCTTTGCTTGTGATCCGTTACACCAATTCATTTTCGTATTCTTGACTCAGTTTCTTAACCCGTTATGTTCTGTAAATAGAATGTAATAAGAAGGTACACTATGGACGCAGAACAACTATTACAAGCGATGACTCCAGAAGTTTATGATCGCTTAGTCTATGCAGTAGAAACGGGAAGATGGCCTGAGGGTACAACACTTTCTAAAGAGCAGCGAGATTCGTGTATGCAAGCTGTGATGTTGTATCAATCAAAACATAATACTGATGCGCAGCATATGACGGTTGCAGCCGGTGGTGAAATCAGTTTTAAATCAAAACAAGAGCTTAAAAAACAATTCAGCGGAGAAGAGAGCGATATTGTTCGTGTCAATCCGAACATTGATTAATCCTTACGCCTTATTTCTCAAAATTTTATTATTTTGATTTTGAAAGAAAAAAGCCCAAATTGTATTGGGCTTTTTAGATCGTAGAAAGCTTGAACTTACAGGCTCATTTCACCACGCAGTACTTGTTGCATTCTCTCTTTTACTTCTTCGTAAGAAAGGTTTTGGCTTAGAAGGTAGTGTAGTTTTGCCAGCGCCGCTTCGGGCGTCATGTCAAAGCCACTGATAACACCAGAGTCTGCGAGCGCACAACCTGTGGCATATCCGCCCATATTCACTTTACCTGCCAAACACTGAGTTAGGTTTACGACAATAACGCCGCGCTCAGAGGCGTCTTTCAGGTGACCAAGCAGCTCAGGGTTCTGAGGAGCATTACCGACACCAAAAGTCAGAAGAATCATCGCATTCACGGGCTGACGAAGCGTGTTGCGGATAACTTCGTGTGAAATACCAGGGTACATGGTGATCACCCCGATTGGTTGTGGCGTGATGTTGTGAACCTTAAACTCACCTTCTGGTTGTGCACCAACGGTTACGCTGTTGCTAACTTGAATATTGATCCCAGCTTCCAATAGTGGAGGAAGGTTTGGTGAAGTAAAGGCATTAAAACCGTCTGCATGAGATTTTGTGCTGCGGTTACCACGCATCAATTGATTATTGAAGAACAAAGTTACTTCGTTGATCGGGTAGTTTGCTGCAATATGTAGCGCGTTTAATAGGTTTGCTTGGCCGTCAGAACGCAGCTCTGCGAGAGGGATTTGTGAACCCGTTACAATCACTGGTTTACCAAGGTTTTCAAGCATGAAAGACAATGCTGACGCTGTGTACGCCATGGTGTCAGTACCATGTAGGATAACGAAACCATCGTATTTGTCATAGTTGTCACGAATATCATTCGCAATCTGCTGCCAGTCAGCAGGTGTCATATCTGATGAGTCAATCAGAGGGTCGTATTCGTGGATGGTGTAATCCGGCATTTCAGGACGATGGAATTCGGGCATGCTTGCTAATTGCTTTTCCATAAAGCCAGCAACAGGCACATAGCCGTGGTCGGATTTTTGCATTCCGATGGTACCACCGGTGTAAGCGATGTAGATGTGTTTTCTAGTCATCGTTTTTTCTTTCGTGTAGGGGAACAGAGGCGGGGATTATATACCTAAATAACCTTGAGATGCGAGGCTATACGCACAGCATCAGAAAGTCATCTGAGGAGATGCAAAGCCTAATAAAAAGGGCACTTCAAGTAGAAGTGCCCTTTGTAATATTGATGGAAAAACTACTGCACTTGGCAGTTCAAACAAAATGCGTATTGACCTTTAGGATCGTTGAAGCTTTGGAGCAAGCTTGCGTCTTGTTCGAATTGTTGAGCTACGGGTTGAAGACTTTTTGGTAGCAAGCTTGTTGCATCAATACCTAGAGAGACTTTCACCTGTTTCATAAACTCTTGCAGAAATAGTTCAGTAGGTGAAAGAGGCTCTTCTACCCAGTAAATGCCGTAATCGGTCACGTTCGCTAGTTTCGCCGCTAGCTCTACAGCATCATCAAAGTCACCCATTTGATCGACAAGACCAAAGGATAGTGCATCTTGGCCAGTCCAAACTCGACCTTGAGCAACTTTGTCAACTTCCTCTAGAGACATATCGCGATTCTCGCCAACTAGAGAAATAAAGCGCTTGTAACCGTGTTCGATACCTAATTGGAACACTTGAGACGCGCCCTCAGAAAGGCCAGTGGTAATACCGTCACCTGAGAACGGCGATGTGCCAACGCCATCAGTATTAATACCTAACTTGCTAAAGCCTTTTTCAAACGTGGTGATGACACTAAATATACCAATGGAGCCCGTCAGGGTTGTTGGCTGAGCAACGATTTTGTCTGCGCTCATTGAAATCCAATAACCACCAGAAGCGGCCAAACTCGACATGGATACAACAACCGGCTTACCTGCTTGCTTCAGAGCTTCTACTTCGTTACGAATCACTTCAGAAGCAAAGGCACTGCCTCCTGGACTATCTACTCGTAATACGACCGCTTTCACTTTTTCATCATTGCGTGCTTGACGCAGCAAGCTTGCGACGGTGTCACCACCAACAGTTCCGCGAGGTTGTTGACCGTCCATAATCGCGCCACTGGCTAGAACAACGGCGATGTCGTGCTGAGGTAGTGTGTAATCGGGACGAATCGTTGCAAGGTAGTCGTAGTAACCAATCGCGTTGTAGCTGTCTTTGCCGTCACTACCAAACTGTTTTGCAAATAGAGTGCGAATGTCTTGGCGTGTCGCAAGTTCATCCACTAGCCCCAGTTTGACTGCGAGCTGAGCAATATCGCCATTTACAGACTTCATCTCGTTAATCAGCTCATCCATGGTTGGATTAAGCACTTTCGCATCAATGTTTCGGTTTGTTGTTACGTCATCAACAAAAGCACTCCACAATTGAGTAACCCAGCGTGTTGCTGACTCTTTCGCCGCATCGGACATGTCATCACGAATAAACGGTTCGATCGCGGATTTATAAGTACCTACGCGAAAAACATGAGTGGAAACGTCAAGCTTTTCAAGTAACGTTTTGTAGTACATTGAGTAAGCGCTGTAACCTTTAATCAATACACCACCATCAGGTGCCAGATAAACTTTGTCAGCGTAACTTGCCAAGTAATATTGGCTTTGGTTGTAGAAATCACCTACGGCGTAAACGGGTTTGCCTGACGCTTTAAATTCGTTCAACGCTTTCGCGATGTAACGTAGTTTCGTGAGATTTGTTTCTGGCATGTCTCGCAGTGCTAGCACTAATCCAGATACTTTAGGATCGTCTTTCGCGTAGCGAATAGTATCAACGATATCGAAAAGGACGTTTTCTTTCGGTAACTCATTACCCAAAAGGGAACCAGCAAAAGAGTCCATTGGGTTTACATAACGTCTTTGTTCGACAATTGGGCCTGAAAGGTTCATCACCAATGCCGATTCTTTTTCGACGACAGGTTGACCGTCTCCGGTATAAGTAAAGGCAAAGTAGAAAACGGCAATCATCAGCAAGAAAATTAGGTTTGCCAGTGCGAGTCTGATGAAAGTGATACTTTTCCATATCCCTTTAAATATCAAACCAATAAATTTGAAGAGTTTTTTCATCTTGTCTCCATAACGAGATAGTTACGCCGAGTCTAACAAAGTATGGGTTCTTATCTCTAAGATCTCAAAAGATAACATTTTTTTAGCTTATCACGACCACTCAACAATTGGCATATTTTCACACGAGATTGATCGGTGTTACAAAAATGTAAACGCTTGTTTGATTTTTTGGTTGAGCAGGCTTAATCTGGTCAGACCATGATAATAACAATGGATGTTAAGTGATGTCTGCCATGTACCCAAACCTATTAAAGCCACTGGATCTCGGTTTCACACAATTACGAAACCGAGTTCTGATGGGATCAATGCACACGGGCTTAGAAGAGCACAAAGAAGGATTACACAAGCTCGCTGCTTTTTATGAAAAACGCGCGAAAGGCGGTGTCGGACTGATTGTAACCGGAGGTTTTTCTCCTAACTTACGCGGTCGTTTACACCCGTTGAGTGCTGAATTCAGCAAGCCAAAACATGCTAAAGCCCATAAAGTTGTGACAGAAGCGGTGCACAAGCACGGTGGTAAAATTGCGTTGCAAATTCTCCATGCTGGGCGTTATGCAATGCATCCATTCTCGCAAAGTGCATCTGGCATTAAAGCGCCGATTGCAAAGTTTGCTCCGAGTGAAATGAGCGACCGCCAGATAAAGAAAACCATCGACGCGTTTGCTAATAGTGCGGAGTTAGCACAGCTTGCTGGTTATGATGGCGTCGAGTTAATGGGCTCGGAAGGTTACTTGATAAACCAATTCTTATGTAAACGTACTAATATGCGTTACGACGAGTGGGGTGGCAGCTATAAAAAACGTATGCGTTTTCCGTTAGAAATTGTTAAAGCGGTACGCAAGGCGGTAGGTGACAAGTTCATCATCATCTTCCGTCTTTCTATGCTGGATCTTGTCGAGCAGGGCAGTACTTTTGAAGACGTTATCGAATTGGCGAAAGCACTTGAAGAGGCTGGCGTCACGATTATTAATACGGGTATCGGTTGGCATGAGGCTCGAATTCCGACCATTGCGACTCAAGTACCACGTGGTGCGTTTACATGGGTTACGGAAAAAGTTAAACCTCACGTTTCGGTTCCTATTATCACTTGCAACCGTATAAATACGCCAGATGAAGCAGAACGCATTTTATCTTCAGGTCATGCCGACATGGTTTCGATGGCGCGCCCATTCTTGGCCGATCCTTACTTTGTTGCTAAAGCCGAACAGGAAAAAGCGCAGCTTATTAATACGTGTATTGGTTGTAATCAGGCGTGTCTAGATAACGTGTTTAAAGGTAAGCGCGCCAGTTGCTTAGTGAACCCTTTAGCGTGCTATGAAACCGAAATTGTTGTTGAACCAGCCTTTAAGAAGAAAAACATTGCAGTTGTTGGTGCAGGCCCTGCGGGCTTGGCTTGTGCGACCACACTGGCTGAACGTGGTCATAAGGTTGATTTGTTCGAAAAGAACGACCGCATCGGTGGTCAGTTCCGTCTTGCGATGCAGATCCCTGGTAAGGAAGAGTTTCGAGAGACGATACGATATTTCGCTAACCGTATTGATGAAACAGGCGTGAATCTGCACTTATCGACGGAAGCGAACTATGACTTACTCACAGAATACGATGAGATAGTGATGGCATCGGGTGTTGAGCCACGTAAAGTCAATATTGATGGAATTGATAACCCAGAGAAAGTCGTCGACTATCAAACTCTCATTCGAGACAAAACGCCAGTCGGTGAGAAAGTGGCTATCGTTGGTGCTGGTGGCATTGGCGTAGATGTCGCGACCATGCTCACAGAGCCAGTTGGACAAACGTTGGATGACTGGTTGCATGAATGGGGAATCGACAAGGAGATGTCTCAGCCGGGTGGTTTATACCCTTACCCTGATGCGGTTAGCGATAAAGAAGTCTGGGTACTTCAGCGTCGTAAAGGTCGTGTAGGTAAAGGTCCGGGTAAAACGACAGGTTGGATCCATAAACGTACCCTTGAAAAACGGGGCGTACATTTAGTCGGTGGTGTGTCTTACGATAAAATTGATGATCAAGGTTTGCACATTCATGTAGATGGAAAAGAACAATTATTGAACGCGGACAAAGTCGTCATTTGTGCGG
Source organism: Vibrio sp. 1731 (assembly GCF_033339955.1). Taxonomy (NCBI): domain Bacteria; kingdom Pseudomonadati; phylum Pseudomonadota; class Gammaproteobacteria; order Vibrionales; family Vibrionaceae; genus Vibrio; species Vibrio sp. 1731. The sequence continues at coordinate 108,210 of NZ_JAWOVO010000008.1, forward strand.
GGCAAGAGTCTGTTCGTCCGTTTGAAGATAAATGGTCTGAACTCGGAGAGAAGATTCATATCATTGGCGGAGCTGACCATGCGGGTGAACTTGATGCTGTGCGTGCGATTCGTCAAGGTGTTAAATTGGCGGTAAAACTCTAGCCTTTTAATGTGTGTTTACCATAAAAGCTGCGCTTTGAGCGCAGCTTTTTTGTATAGAACTAGTCACTGATATCTGGCAGTTGTTTGGCCATTACCACGCCAGCAAAAGTAATAAAAGAGAACACTAACACCACAGCTGAAAGGCTCAAGAAGTTCGACATAACACCAAGAGAGCTCATTAGAAGCAGCATTATCCCAACCACTGTGTTACTCACGGCTACATAGCTCGTCCGTTTGTCACCTTCTGCGATATCAACTAAATAGGTTTTTCGTCCGACTCGTATTCCGTCGTGGGCAATACAAACACAAAAGTAAAGCAGAGGAATCACGAATAGGAAGCTTTGGCTAGCGGTGACCCATGTATCGTAAACAAATAACACAACACCAAGTAGCGCGCTCATCATTGCGCCTATGACCATCACACTGCGGCTAGAGCGATCGGACATTCTTCCCCAGAAAGGACCTGACACAAAGGAGGCTAAGCCACTCGCAAACATAAAGAGAGCTAGCACCCAGAGCTGTCCACCCAGAGATTGCTGTGCTAGCACAACGTAGTACGGTGCACTCAGCGCAGAACATAAAAATAGTGTCCGCGTGATAACGAATCGACGAAAGGTCACGTCTGTCTTAAGTAACGCGAGTTGTTTAAATGCTTCGAGGACGCCATTTCGACCACCGTCTACCTCACCGGCATACTCATTAATTCGCGCATAGACTAATGCCGCGATGAGCCATATGACGCCCGCTAAGCCTAAACTCAGACCGTAAAAGCGCTCTGTCGGTTCTACGTCCCATAACCAGGCTAGTGCCAGAAGGCTCGCGAAAAGTAGCGTAACCAGGCCAGCAGCGCTTGAAGACCAGCCGTTGACTTGACCTCGTTGGTTTTTAGGGATGGTTTTGCCCAATACATCTTTTGATGCGACGGAATTTAAACCGCGTGAGAGGCTGAAGATCACAAGGCATGCAATCACACCATAACCCGCAGCTGCTCCTGTTAGAGTTAATGCGACCAATCCGATTGCAAATATGGAAAGAGCCTGCAAGATACTGCCAATTACCCAGACCCATTTTCTTACTGGAATGCGTCGGATGTAGTGCGCGATGCTAAGTTGTGGGATAAGGGATCCTGACTCACGAATAGGAACCAGCCAACCAATTAAGTAAACCGGAGCCCCGAGACTTTGTAGTATCCACGGCAACGTGACTTTAGGATTGATTAACGCATCGCCGACTTTCGTTAAAAACTGAGCGAGAATGATTTTAAGAAAGTTGCCGGGAACTTGATGACAAGCTGATTCAGGAATCGCCTTACAGGCACGGGCATCTTCGTCATTAACGATCTTTTCGTAAATGCTGTTTTGTTTGTCCTTGTTCATCAACCTGCCTATGTTCAACTTATTCATTTTGCGAATAAATTAACATTAAACCCAGATTGATGTTAAGTGAAGCACGTTATCAAGCCCACAGAAAACCGGTTGTTATTCGCAGGAGCAGATTGTGCTAAAGTGGCGTAAACAAAATAACAACGATATTCAATAAGGATTCTTTCATGGACGCTCTCGATCTTTTGCTCAATCGCCGATCTATCGCGAAGTTATCCGCGCCTGCACCAGAAGGTAAAGCTCTTGAGAACATCATTCGTGCTGGCCTTCGTGCGCCTGACCATGCGGGATTAACCCCTTGGCGTTTCGTTATCGCACAGGGCGATGGTTTGAAAAAACTGTCAGATATCTTGGTAAAAGCGGCAGAAGCTGAAAATAGTGATGAAGCGGTGGTCGAAAAGGTAAAGAATGCCCCATTTCGCGCACCAATGGTGATCACGGTGATTGCTAAAGTAACAGAACATGAGAAAGTACCAGCACTAGAGCAACACTTATCTGCGGGATGCGCTGTACAAGCGATGCAAATGGCAGCCGTAGCGCAAGGCTTTCAAGGGTTTTGGCGCTCAGGTAAGTGGATGTTCCATCCAGAAGTTCATCAAGCATTTGGTTTAGAAGGTGACGATGAGATTGTTGGTTTCTTGTACTTAGGCACGCCTGGTTGTACACCGATGAAAGTTCCTGAGCGTGACCTTTCTCAGTTTGTTGAATTTCTATAACTGAAAACTTAAATAAACTGACTGTTTATTTATACAGTTTTTCTTGATTTATTAGGGCTACATTCGTTAATGTGGCCCTAATTATATTTATTTCCAAAACGTTATGTCTCGTCTGTTTATTGCTGAAAAACCAAGCTTAGGCCGTGCGATTGCCGCTGCACTGCCAAACCCTCAAAAGAAAGATCAAGGATTCATCCGCTGTGGGAACGGGGATATCGTTACTTGGTGTATCGGCCATTTGCTCGAACAAGTCGAACCTGACGCTTACGATGAGCGTTATAAAAAGTGGAATATGGCAGATTTACCAATTGTTCCGCAGCAATGGCAGCTCAGACCGAGGAAAAGCGCAAGTAAGCAATTAACAGTGATTCGTAAATTGCTCAAAGAAGCTAACGAAGTCATTCATGCAGGAGACCCAGATCGAGAGGGTCAGCTGTTAGTTGATGAAGTTCTGGACTATTGCAAGTTATCTAAAACCAAGAAGGAATCCACACAGCGTTTGCTGATTTCCGATTTGAACTTACCTGCGGTTAAACGCGCACTCAGTTCTATGCGCAGTAATCGCGAGTTTATCCCACTTTCAGTTTCTGCATTGGCCCGCTCTCGGGCTGATTGGCTGTATGGTATGAACATGTCTCGTGCTTATACCTTGCTTGGTCAAAAAGCAGGGTATCAAGGTGTTCTCTCGGTAGGGCGAGTGCAAACGCCAGTTCTTGGCTTAGTGGTGCGTCGTGATGAAGAAATCGAAAACTTTGTCCCGAAGGACTATTTTACCCTACATGCTCTGATCCCATATCAAGATGCCAATGGTACTTTTGATATTCGTGCTCGTTGGAAGCCAAGTGAGGCATGCAAGCCTTGGCAGGACGAAGAAGGTCGAGTGTTAAACCGTAAGTTGGTGGAAAATGTTGCAAACCGCATCGCAAATCAACCTGCAAAAGTGACGGAGTCGGAACAAAAGCAAACCAAGCAATCAGCACCATTACCTTATTCGTTATCTGCCTTACAGATCGATGCCGCGAAGCGCTATGGTATGAGTGCGCAACAAGTACTAGATACTTGTCAGGCATTGTATGAAAAGCACAAGCTGATCACTTACCCGCGTTCAGATTGTCGCTATTTACCGATGGAACACTACTCACAAGCAGGGACGGTGACAACTGCTATTGCGAATAACGCAAAAGAGTTGCAAGTTGCCGTTCAGGGAGCAGACTTAACATTAAAGTCCAAAGCCTGGAACGATAAAAAAGTGGATGCGCACCATGCGATTATCCCTACACCGAAGCAAGCTAATGTGAATGCGCTTTCCGGCAATGAGATGAAAGTGTATCAATTGATTGCGCGCCAGTACCTCATGCAGTTCTATCCGGCGGCGGTTTACGCAGAAGCGAAATTGGTTTTCGATATCGCTGGTGGTACGTTTGTCGCGAAAGGTCGTCAGTTAGTTTCGCCGGGTTGGAAAGCGCTAATGGGCAAAACTGACAAGGAAGATGAAGGTATTGATGCCGTGCCACCGCTACCCGAAGGCACCGTGTTAACTTGTCGTGAAGGGGAAATAAAAGACCGAAAAACCGAGCCACCAAAGCATTTTACCGAGGCATCGCTGTTGCAAGCGATGACCGGGATCGCCCGTTATGTTGCGGATAAAGAACTGAAAAAAATCCTTCGTGACACTGATGGGCTAGGCACGGAAGCGACTCGCGCTGGTATTTTGGACACGCTGTTCAAACGCCAACTGCTTACGCGTCAAGGTAAGTCAATTCTCAGTTCTCCTGCGGGAAGAGGTCTCATTCATGCCTTGCCAGAAGATTCAACATACCCTGATATGACGGCTCATTGGGAGCACCAGTTACAAGGTATGGCAGAGAGAAATCAAGCATATCAGCCGTTCATGCAAGCACTGGAACAACGCATTGATAGCTTGATGGCACAAGTAAAAGCAGGGCCTATCCCTGATTCATTACGTCATCTACCCAAGGCGGAACGTCCTGCGTTTAAACGTAAAAAGCGCAGTTATTCAAAGAATGGTGGCGCGACTAAATCTCGTTCAACCAAAGGTAAGTAGGCATAGGACAAGCGCGGCGTAATTAAACACCGCGCATGCTTGAAAATAGATTACTCGAACAGGTCACCGTGGTTTTGGATCGCGCCTCTTACTTCACCTTGAGTTAACACGCGTTTGTCCAGTACCTCTTTCACCTGGTTGCCCAAGTCAACTAATGTATCTCGATTCGCTTGAGTTTGGCGTTTACCAGCACTTCTCAAGCAGTAATTTAGTTCGTGCTCTTCGCTAAAATTAACCAAATCCCTATCTGCTGCCATCGAGCTTTCTCCTTATTTGTTTTACTTTTTCCTAAGTCTGGATTGGATGTAGATAAATTCAAGTTAGATTGCGCGAATTATGCTGGTGGATCACTGATGAACATTATGTTTGCCAACCAAGTCACGATTATGAAGCCTGGCTTTGATGGTATTTGGTTTAGTGATGGTTGTGTCTTAATGCTGCTACCAAGGTAACTCAGTACCATCGTAGTTAATAAATCGACCTGAAAGCTGCGGTGTGCTCAGTTCTATCACGTTCGCTAGGCCTTGCGCGGAGGTTTGCGTATCTATCAAAGCATTTGGCCCGCCCATCGCCGTTTTTACCCAACCAGGGTGAAGCGCCAAAACAGTAAACCCTTCAGGTGTTAAATCATTACTTAAGCTTTTAACAACCGAGTTAAGCGCCGCTTTCGATGAGCGATAAATATAGCCGCCGCCGGACGTATTTTCGGTCATACTGCCGACTTTTGATGAGATACAAGCAATCTTTTTCATCTTGCCTTGTTGTAAGCGAGGGTAACAGTACTCAACCAGTTTTAACGGAGCAATGGTGTTTACTTCGAAGACTTTACGCCATGCTTCTACGTCAGTATTTCCAAAGCCATATCCCTTGGGGCCGTAATATCCTGCATTATTGATGAGTAAGTCGATGGCAGGGAGTTTATCGGCAAGCTTAGCGACTTGTTCGTAGTGCGTGACATCCAGTTCGTGCAAAACTAGATTGCTGAATTGTGAGGCTAGAGTTTGTAGTTCTGAACTGTTCTCTAAGGAACGGCTAGTAGCATGCACTTGGTGGCCTTGCTTCAGGTACAGCTCAGTTAAGCTAAGGCCAATGCCGCGATTTGCTCCGGTAATAAAGACGGTTTGACTCATACAAACACCTATGTTTTTTTGATTTCAGTTGAAAGTCATTGTGTTAGTTAAGCACAATAAAATCAACCAACCACCACGCACCAACAACAAGAGATGAAAATAGGGACAGGGCACAAAGAGAGCCAAATAGTGCGCCGAGAATAGCAAAGAAAGTAGAATTCATATGTATATTAAATTTAATTGATATTGAAAATCATTATCAATTAAATTGCGTTTTATTCAACCCTTTAAGTTGATACTATTTCGTTACCATTGTTATTAAGAATTTCTCATGCTGCCATTTATCTACCACCCGATTTATTCTCAACTTGAGTTGCCAGAGGGGCATCGTTACCCAATTATGAAATACCAGTACCTCTATGAATCGGTATTGGTGCATATGGAGAAAGATAACTGGAAAGAGCACACGCAGTTTTTCCAGCCCGAAGCATTAACTGTTGGGGAAGTAAAACGTGTTCATGACGAGGAATACGTCGAGTTACTTGTTAGTGGAAATATGCCAGCTGCGAAGATGCGCCGAATAGGTTTTCCTTGGAGTGAGTCTCTCATTACCAGAACGCTAACTTCAGCAGCGGGCACGGCTCTGACCGCAAAAAAGGCACTTGAGTACGGTGTGGCCATTCATTTGAGTGGTGGGTATCACCACGCACACAAAGAGTTTGGCAGTGGTTTTTGTTTATTTAATGACTTAGTGATCGCGGCCAGGCAAGCGCTCGAAGTCGAGCATGTCGATAAAGTATTGATCATTGATAGTGATGTTCACCATGGGGATGGAACAGCAACTTTATGTGACGATGAGCCAGATATCATCACGCTTTCTTTCCACTGTGATAAAAACTTCCCAGCGAGGAAGCCTCAGTCTGACCTCGATGTGCCTTTGGTGCGAGGAACAGGTGATGAGGATTTTTTAATGGCGTTTAAAGAAGTGGTCGATATGGCACTTAATCTTCATCGCCCTGATTTAGTTATCTACGATGCTGGTGTCGATATACATCAGGACGATGAGCTTGGATATTTTGATGTGTCGACTCAAGGGATTTTAGAACGTGATAGATTTTTAATGCACACAGTGAAATCTCGAGGTATCCCTGTCGCAGCTGTCGTTGGAGGTGGATATCGAACGAATCATGCTGACCTCGTCCCAATCCACTTGCAGCTTATCAATGCCGCTAAAGAAGCCTTTATTGATGAGTAGATACAACGAGACGTAAATATCAAATTGATTCAACACAGGAACGAACGAAAAGGGCATTAATTTTTTGTGGGTTCTTTCTGAGTGTGGCGGAGTGCTTAGTTGCGTTCAAGAAGTGATAAGTGATTTGTACAAATCTTTTTAAGTCTGGAGATGCGAAAAAGCCCGCTAATTTCTTAGCGGGCTTTTTCTAAAAGTGGCGGAGAGATAGGGATTTGAACCCTAGATACGCTATTAACGTATGCCGGTTTTCAAGACCGGTGCTTTCAACCACTCAGCCATCTCTCCGTTGTTGAGGCGCATAATATAAGGCTTTGAAAATGTTGTAAACCCCTAGTTGAACTGATTGGATGTTTACTGCGCAAATTTGTGGTTTGTGTTGTTTAAATAAACAAAAACTCCCCAAAAAGGGGAGTTTGAATAGTATATGGATTGCTAGGTATTAATCGTTTTTAGAATAAAAACGCTGTAACTCAGTTAAACCTTGCATCAAAACTGGCAACTTCGGTGCATCATCTCTAAGTCGTTTGTAGTTTTTGTCATACAGCTTGTAGTTGCCAAACTTATCGATCACTGTGGTTTGCGAGCTAGTAATTAAGGCAAGCTCGCGAGTATCGCCCGCCAAGATCCAGCGACGACGACTTTCATCGAATAGGTTGCGACCACTACTGTAATCATATGGGTTGGAAGATACGCCGAGCATATCTTGCAACAGTGTAACTGAGAGGTCCAAGTGACTTGTGCTGTGATTAAATTCGCCAGCTAGCATTCCAGGCCAATGGATCACCATCGGAACTTGTAATTGATAACGGCTGTAGTTGCTGTTTGCTCCCCAGCTGTTCGTGTTGGTTTCGTTAAATTCACTACCGTGATTAGAAGTGATGATTACGATGGTGTTTGTCAGTTGTCCCGTCGTTTCTAGTTCATCAATAATACCTGCGATAGTTCTATCCGCCGACTTCACTGCATATTCATAAGCTTTTTTGAATCGCTCACTTGCGGGCATTTCTTCGTCATTATTTGAAGGAATCGATTCAAAATTATCAACGGTGGTGACTTCGATGTAACTAAACCATGGCTGACTTGCTTTCTCTGCTAACCATGTATTCCAGTTTGCGATAGATTGTTTATCGGTATGAGCTTGCGTGCCATTTAGGTCTTCCGCTAAGTTCAAGTCGCGGAAAATAATTTCTGAGTAGAGATCATCTTCAAACCCACTGCCACTGAATAAACCAAAGTTGTAGCCCTGATCTTTCAGTACATCGAGCAATACTGGGGAAGCACCTTGCGCCTTGATGCTTGATGCATAACTGGTCGGTAAGCCATAGAACAAACCAAAGGCCCCGTATGTATCATTACTTGAGCTGTAATGATTACGGAAGTTCTGATTGTTTTCAGCAAACTCATAGAGGTTAGGCATCTCTTCTTGGTTCAGCGCATCCGCTCGTAAATTGTTTATGCTGATCATCAACACATTGAGCTTATTAACTCGGCGGTTAAACTCAAGCTTTTCAAGAGGGTAGTTGACTAACTCTACGTTGCCTTCGTTTTCTGCTAAACGTTTTAGGTATTCCTCACGGTCAAGTAGACCATGTTTTTCCATAAAACTCTTCGCCGTCATCGGGTAAGACAAAGGGAAGTTTGAACGCTGGCTAGTAATTGGGTTGTAAAAATACGCATCTGCCCAAATGTAAACCAAATGGCTGGTCATAAAGCTGAGGAAAAAGACGGCCGCGAGAGGGCGTCCTACGTGCTTATGAGATAGTTTGCGCTGTTTTCGCCATACCCATTCGGATAGTGCGAGTTGAATAAGGAAGATCAGCGGCATCACAACAAATAAATGTTGTAGGTCAGTGCTGAGCGCACTTTTGTCTTCGCTGAATAGTAACTCCCAGACAACGGGAGTTAAGTGCAAATTGATCGACTGATACGCTTGGGTATCAATTAATAATATGGTTTGCCCAACGGTTGCGAAAATCACTGCCACCAAACGGAACAATTTCCGCGATGGCAGGATAAACGTCAACGGGAATAGAACAAGCAAGTAAAGTGCGAAAACTAGAAAGCCAAAGTGACCAACCCAAGAAACCGCCAGATAAAACTGACCAAGTAACGTCTCGGGCCAAGGAGACTGAACAATGTAGCGTGTGCCTATCAACATCGATGCAACGATATTGAAGAATGCAAACCAGTGACCCCAACCAACTAGTCGAGATACACGTTCGCCGTATGAGTTTCCGCTGTCTACCATGTATGTGTTCTATTGTCCGTGATTAGTGTGTTTTTGGTGTTTCTAAAGAAGACATCAGCGCCTGAGCAAATTTTTCAGCAATCGCTTTGCGTTGTGAAGCAGCAACACGTTGATTTAAGACATTGGTTGCGATATTTCCGGCAATCATTAGCGTCAACTCAGGAGAAGCAGCGTGTTTTTCAAGAACTGTTGCTACTTCAGCAAGAATTTTTTCTACTTGCTCGTCAGTATATTTAGATGTAATCGGCATAAAGACTCTAATAATGATAGTAAAAGCGGCTTATGATAACCTACAATGCCCATCAACTAAAACCTTGTAGCAAGATAAAATCACTATGAGTCTTCATCTTTCAAACGTTATTCTGCATCAACTGTGCAAAAACGATCAGGACGAGCTGGTTGTAAACTTTCGTCCAGCATCATTAGAGAACGATGCATCTACAGAAAACTTAGTCGCTGAGCTTCACCGAGTATTCCATTCTAAAGCTGGTAAAGGTTTTGGCGCTTTCCAGTCAGACAGCGAATTTCAATTTTGGCTTCAAGAAATGCGCAAAGGAGAGCGAGATTTTTACGACTTCTCACAAATTAGTGCAAATCGCTTGAAAGAAGAGTTGATTAAGTACCCATTTGCGGATGAAGGTATCTTGGTTTTCGCTGAGTATCAGAGTTTAGCAACGGACTACTTGTTCATCGGTATCTTACCAATGAATCAAAGTTTAAAAGTGACCGAAGGTTTGGACATCAGTGCGACAGATTACTTAGATATCACCAAAATGGATATTGCCGCACGCATCGACCTGTCGAGCTACGAGACCGACAAGGAATCCAATCGTTATCTGCAATACATTAAAGGACGCGTTGGCCGTAAAGTGGCGGACTTCTTCCTAGATTTTCTGCAAGCGGATATTGGCTTAGATACTAAACAACAAAACTTAGTGTTGATGCAGGCGGTGGATGATTTTTGTGCTGACTCGAAGCTAGAAAAGCAAGAAGTGAACGAGTACAAGAAACAAGTTTACGACTACTGCAATGAGCAAATTAAATCCGGTGATGAAGTTCAAATCTCAGAACTTTCCGGAGAGCTTCCTCAAAGCCAAGATGGCACGAGCTTTATGGATTTCACCAAAGAGCAAGGGTACGAACTTGAAGAGTCTTTCCCAGGTGATCGTGCGACGGTTCGCAAACTGACTAAATTTGTTGGAGCTGGTGGTGGTTTGAATATTAGCTTCGATAGTCTCTTACTTGGCGAGCGTATTTTTTATGATCCAGAGACGGATACCTTAACGATTAAAGGGACGCCTCCAAATCTAAAAGATCAGTTAAGTCGCAATTAAAATCATATCGTTAAATAAAGAGAGCAAACGGCTCTCTTTTTTTATGTGAATAAGAAACATCCATAGTATATGCTTGTAATTAATGGAGATATGCGAGGGTCAAGTGTTGCTGAAGCTAAAAGAAGGAATACGGCGGTTTGTTTGGTTCTGGTTCGTTTTGTGGAGTGTTTTAGCACTTGGCATTTGGCTGCAAGCCAAACAAACGATTCAAACGATTTCGACTGTAAATGAGTTAGGAAGTAAAGTTGAAGAAGTCAGGCACTTTTTTAACTTCGATCTGCCTTACCGTGTTAAACACGTCGACCAAATTTCACTGAAACTTCAGTTGGCTTATGCAGTTCGCTTACAGCTTGAAAGTGAGTTTTCTGAAGGGAAAATCACACCAGACATCACTCAATTGCTTTATACGACCGACCGATTTTTAGAAAGTGCTCGAGCTTTTGTAAGAAGTGACAGTGAATTGGTTTCGTTAGCTGAACAGTTACGAAGCAGCCGTGCTCGAACAGAAAACTCTGAGCAAATTCAGGCAATGTACTATCGCTTAGGTGCGCTTGTTTTTGAGTCTGTCTTTAGTGACTCTGCAACGAATAGCGATACTTACCGTGACTTAGACCGACTTTTTATTGAATCAGAGGCACTCTCTCCCGAAGAGCGAAGTGCTCTTCAGCGCCAGCTTGCTCAAACCTCAAGCGCACTATCTGCTCAGGCACAGGGCAGTTATTTATCTAATCAACTGCTTAATCCAGATTTCCCGAACCAGTTAACTTCGATAAATGATCAGTTGGAACAGAAGCTAATGACTTTTATTGTTTGGCTGTCTGTAATCAGTGGTTTGCTCCTTTTCCTCATTTCATGGGGAGCCTTCTCCCCAAAAACGATTCAACCGATACCACTACCCAGAACCGATGATAAAAAGTCAGAGCAAGTTGGCGATGATGAAAATGGAGCTAACACTGTTCCCTCAGCTCAGTCAGAAAATTTTCAAAACGTCCAAATGAACGAAAAAAGTTGTAATGAGGTGAATTCATCACAAGTGGGAGTAGTGGAACGTGAGCCGTACATAGATATCAATAAAATGTTAGATTCTCTGTCTGGTGACGAGGGCGCTGTGCGGATGTTACTGGAGGTCTTTATTCAGGACCACTCTGGCGATGGCACTAAAATGTATCAGCTGTTAGAAGAGGATAAAGAGCAAGCGCAAAGAGCCGCACACAGTCTTAAAGGGGTCTCAGGGAGTTTAGGTGCAATGCCATTGCACTGTATTTCGGGTGATATTGAACTGTTGATTAAACAAGGGCAAAAAGTGCCGGAAGAGAAGTTGGCATGTTTAGATGATGTCCTAAAACAAACCATACTTTTTGCTAATAATGTTCTCAATAGTGAAAAGATAACAGAAGCGCTAACAGATTGATATTGCTCTGACTTAATGTCATAAGAGTTGAGGTAATAAAGGCTCGAACTATATGACTTAGTTCGCTTTATTCCTGTTCTATACAATTTGTTAAAGGTGTTTTCATGTCCGTTCGCCGAATGTCTTCAATGATGTTGATAGGGCTGGTTATGATGCTTTCAGGGTGCTCCCTGCTCGAAGTCAAGATCGAGAGTCAAACCGTCCCTCTTACCAAACAAGAGCTCAATATGCGTCTTTTGACTCGTGAGTATGCGCAGCAGTTTTTTGCTCAGGTTGAGCAAGCAGCAGATGCACTACACGAACAATATGATCCTCATGATAAAGTTCATCAATCTTATATTTTACTTTGGAAGATAAATGCTGAAGAAGGCATCCAAGCTTCTGCGTATCAAGTGTCCCCAATGGCTGCACTGATTGATACATGGACTTTCACGCTACAAATGGAACAGTTCTTTACTACCGCTTCTGGTAATGAGCTCTTTGCGTCTGATGAGGCCAAGTTAGTTTCCGTTTATTTAGCGAAAGAGGTAGATAAACTGGCTCAATCTTTATTGAAGAAAGAAGCATACATCAAGACACAAACGTTTGTTGCAGAGTTCGCCAAGCAGCATCCATTCGCTGATTTAAGCATGATTAGGACTCCGGCTTACCGTGGGTGGTTAGATGCAAACCAAATTAGCGAAGAGGAAGCCGTTACAACGCTAGGCACGATGCCAGAAGCACTTGGGGATGTCTCTGAACGTCTAAGTCTGGTATCAGAACAGACACCAAAAATTATGACGTGGAAAGCGCAGTTGTTGGCCTTGAATAGCTCTGCCAGTATCGAAAAAGTCAATGCGGCGCTCAATAGTTTGCAAGTTACCGCTGATTCGATGAGGGATTTTATCGATAACAACCCAGAGTACATGCGTTATTTGGCAGAACAAATGGCGCTGGAGTTACAACCTTTGGTTGACGATATCGATCAAAGGACGGAGGCGCGTTTATCTCAGTTGGGTGAAGAACGCCAAGCTATAGAGCTGATGGTTGCCAGAGAACGTCAAGAAATCGCACAGATCATTACCCATGAGCGCGAGAAGTTTGCTCAAGATATGGATCGAGTGTCGCAAGAGGTTGTGAATCTCGCAATGACTAAGCTGATTGAACTTGTCAAAAGTACCATCATCTACTTTATTCTGTTCATTGCCGTTATATTCTTTGCACCGCTTGGCTTGGGCTATTGGTTTGGGAAGCGTGCAGCCGTGAAAACGCCAGTCAAACAAAGCTAACGATTTGTTTTGGAAATAAAAAAAGAGCGCTTTAAAGTGCTCTTTTTTAGTATTGAATTCGGAAGGGAGGTTCTTCCTATCTCTGCGAAGTTAAGCGGTTTGCTGCTTTAATTCGCCTTCAGCTTCTTCAACTGCTTCTGCTGTTGGTTCGCACTTATCAACAAACCAACCCATGTAAGAAGTGAAGATCGTTACGATGATACATACAAAACTCAGCCACATGAACGGGGCATAAGACAGTGTAGCAACACCCAAAATACTGGCCATGTAGATACCGTTGTCACTCCAAGGGACCATACCTGAGGTTAGCGTGCCGCCAAATTCTGCGTTACGAGACAAATTCTTACGTTTGTAGCCTAGACGGTCATAGTTCTTCGCACAGATTTTTGGGGTCAGAATAAGTGAAACGTACATCGCTGAACCAAATACGTTGCCCATAAAGGCCGTACCAATTGTGCTTGTTGCCAATGAACCTGCACTTTGAACGCGTTTTTCAAACAGCTTCGCGATAGTCTCTAGCACGCCTACTTTATCTAGTAGACCGCCAAAACCAAGGCCGAATACGATAACCGCTACCGACCCAAGCATTGAAGACATGCCGCCACGGTTAAGGATTGAGTCAATGAAATCTACGCCAGATGAGATTGCAAACGGAGCCCAAGCCGTGTTGAACGCGGTTAGGAAATCGACATCTTGGATCATCACTGCCCAAATAATACCTAGCAGAGAACCAAAACTGATCACTGGGAATGAAGGCATACGCATCGCTAGAAGTGACAATACGATGACCACAGGAACAAATGAGTAAGGGGTGATGTAGAACTGCTGTTCCATCGCCTTAATGACAGAGTCTACCTGGCTCATGTCAACTTGACCTGCGTAGTGGAAGCCAAATGCAGTAAACATAATGCCTGTAATAATGTAGCTAATGAGTGCTATCGGCAACATGCCTTTAATATGTTCCATCACTTCAACGTTAGACATAGATGAAGCAAGGATTACTGAATCCGATAGAGGCGACATTTTGTCACCAAAGTAACAGCCTGAAAGTACGGCACCTGCAGTGATTGGCGCAGGAACACCAAGACCTTGACCGATGCCCATCATTGCAATACCTGCCGTGCCAGCCGCACCCCAAGATGTGCCAGTCGCTAGCGCAGTCAATGAACAGATGATCATGGTCGCGAGCAAAAAGATGGAAGGGTGGATTGCTTTAAGGCCGTAGTAAATAATGGTTGGAACAATACCACCAGAGATCCAAGTACCTACAAGCGCGCCAACGGCCAAAAGGATTAAAACGGCTCCAAGTCCATTGGAAATGCCATTTAGTGCTGCTTTTTCCAGATCTTTATACTGATGGCCAAGCTTTATGCCCAATATCATGACAATGAACCAACCGATGTATAGCGCTAGCTGAATCGGTAGGTCTAGCTTGGCTGTGAACGAAAATGCCAGCAGGAGAAATAAACCGAGCGAGATAAATACCTGTATCAAGCTTGGTAGGCGTGGTGTAACTTGCTTCATATGTGCCTCTGTCAATCTTGGAGCAATAGAGGAAGGCGCTCCTTGTTGTAATCGCGCATAACATACATTAACAAAAATTATATTTCGAACATTTGGTGTTTTATCTTGATGTTCGTCGGTAAAAACGTTTGCTTGTGAAATTAACTGTTAGTTTGTTTTAACTTTTTTGGTTTTAAATGTTGTGTAATGTGAAATTATTGTGCTTCATGTGTTATTTTCTCGTTGAGTGGTAAGACCAATTAGGGGGCTAAAGTGCTTTCCCTACTTGAAAAATGGTTAAAACCGCAAACCAAACACTAAAAAATCTCGTGTAACCCGGTTTTTCAGAGGAAAAGGTTAAAAAACGCGCTTATTTACAAAATAGGGGTTGAGATTTTGCTGTGAAAAATTAACTATGGGGTAGGTTTTTTAATACATGGAGAGTTAATACGATGAGAGTTGGTTTAGTTGGTTGGCGCGGTATGGTTGGTTCAGTCCTTATGCAGCGTATGGTTGAAGAGAAAGACTTCGACCTAATCGAACCAGTATTCTACAGTACTTCTCAAGTTGGTATTCCTGCTCCTAACTTAGGAAAAGACGCAGGCTTACTGCAAGACGCATATGATATTGAAAGCTTAAAACAGCTTGATGCGGTAATCACCTGTCAAGGTGGTAGCTACACAGAAAAAGTTTTCCCTGCACTTCGTCAGGCTGGTTGGAAAGGCTACTGGATTGACGCGGCCTCTACGCTACGTATGGCTGAAGATTCGATCATCACACTTGATCCAGTGAACTTAAAGCAAATCCAACAAGGCATCCACGGTGGCACGAACACATTTGTCGGTGGTAACTGTACGGTTAGTTTAATGCTAATGGGGCTAGGTGGTCTATTTGAGAAAGGCCTTGTTGAGTGGACAAGCGCAATGACTTACCAAGCCGCATCTGGTGCTGGTGCGCAAAATATGCGTGAATTGATCTCGCAAATGGGCGTTATCAATGACTCTGTTAGCTCTGAACTTGCAAACCCATCAAGCTCTATCCTAGATATCGATAAGAAAGTCGCGGATACAATGCGCAGCGGCTCTTTCCCTACCGATAAATTCGGTGTGCCACTAGCTGGTTCGTTGATCCCATGGATCG
This sequence comes from Vibrio sp. 1731, assembly GCF_033339955.1. Taxonomy (NCBI): domain Bacteria; kingdom Pseudomonadati; phylum Pseudomonadota; class Gammaproteobacteria; order Vibrionales; family Vibrionaceae; genus Vibrio; species Vibrio sp. 1731. The sequence continues at coordinate 123,745 of NZ_JAWOVO010000008.1, forward strand.
ATGTGAAGCGCGATAATGGTCAGAGTAAAGAAGAGTGGAAAGCGGGCGCCGAGGCGAATAAAATTTTGGGTTCTCAAAGTTCACCTGTCCCAATTGACGGTACTTGTGTGCGTATTGGCGCGATGCGTTGTCACTCTCAAGCACTTACTATCAAGCTTAAACAAAATGTACCAATGGACGAAATCGAAGAAATCATCGCCACTCATAACGATTGGGTGAAAGTGATTCCTAACGACCGTGACATCACTGCTCAAGAGCTAACGCCAGCAAAAGTTACGGGCACAATGTCTGTACCAGTGGGTCGTCTACGTAAGATGGCAATGGGTGATGATTTCCTAAATGCTTTCACTGTTGGTGACCAACTGCTTTGGGGTGCTGCGGAGCCATTGCGTCGTACTCTGCGAATTATTCTGTCTGAGAAAGCATAATCACATCAATCCTTTATTTGATGACAAAATAAAAGAGCTCCTTAGGGAGCTCTTTTTCATGCGTCGTCTTCCGTTCGAACGACTCTTTTGTCTGGATCGGCTAGTTCACTACCACAATGTTTACAGTAAATTGCGTCAGAGTCGTGCCCTGCGTGGGAGCAGTTTGGGCATTTCACCAATACTTTGTGCGATTGCATCTCTTGGTGCAGTTCGGCAGTGAAAATACCTGTAGGTACCGCCAAAATGGAATAACCCAGTAACATAGTGAGTGATGCAAGCCCTTTACCTAGGTCTGTTTGCGGGACCAAGTCACCATACCCAACCGTTGTGATGGTCACGATCGCCCAATAAATACTTTTAGGAATGCTAGTAAATCCGTTTTCAGGTCCTTCAATGATAAAAATCAACGAGCCGAAAATCGTTACCATAATGGCGACGGAACTAAAGAAGATAAAAATCTTTCTGCGCGCCATAAGCAGTGAACGTAAGAGGATATTGGACTCTTGGAGGTATCGGACTAACTTGAGTATGCGGAATATTCGCATCACTCGCAGCGCCCTGATCACACCCATAAACGAAGCGGATGGGAAGAAGAGTGCTAAATAAGTGGGCAAAATCGCAAGTAAATCGACGACACCATAAAAACTCTTTGCGTAGGCGGCAGGTTTAGGAGAGCAATAAAGCCTTAGAAGGTATTCAATCGTGAATAGGCCAGTAAATGTGTATTCAATAAACTTCAGCTCTTTTTCCCACTCGGCCCGAACGGAAGGTATCGAATCTAACACCAGTACGATTAACGAACTGATGATCGCGATAATGAGAGCAATATCGAACGTTTTACCAGCTTTGGTATGAGTACCAAAAATGGTGACATATAGAGTATGTTTAAGAGAGTCAGTCGTCATGACAAAGCGATCCATTGTTGAATCGCTCTATCATACAATTTTATAGAAACTCAGGCTAATCCTGGAAATAAGTTGCGTAAGCCATTCGCAATGAACTCTATGCCAAGCGCGCCCAATATCAAACCCATGATACGAGTAATGACGTTGATTCCAGTTTGACCTAAAAATCGTACGATCAATGGGGCAGAACGGAATAATAGCCATGAACAAAGGCAGAACAAACCAATCGTAATACTAATGCCCACGGTATCGAACATGCTTGGGTAGCGTGCACCATAAACAATAGTCGAACTGATTGCACCAGGACCTGCCATTAAAGGCATTGCAAGAGGGACCACACCAATCTGTTCACGACTGACGTATTCCGTTTTCTCTTGTTTGTTCTGCTTATCTTCCCCCAGTTTACCGCTCATCATCGAGAATGCGATGCTAAGTAATAGCAACCCGCCAGCCACACGAAACGAATCCAGAGAAATACTGAACATGTCTAACAGCAACTGACCAGCAAAAAGCGAAATGATCAGGATGATCGCAACAGCCACATTTGCTGTTGTTGCCGTATTGCGCTTTTCGTCTGGTGTCATATGCCCGGTTAGTGACACAAACACAGGCATGATACCAACAGGGTTTACTGCGGCGACCAAACCGAGAAAAAACTGCAAGAAGATAGCAAGTTCAAAAGTTTGCATGTTGCGTACTCATCAAAGTTCACATTAGTGAAAAGGAGAAGGGGTAATTTGGGCGTAATGTAAGGCAAAAGTTAGGTTGTAAGAAATGAAAAAAACTAACGCATTCCCTGCCATTTAAGTGAGAAAAACTAATTCTTTAATAAACTGTATCTAATCTGGAAAGGAAATGTTACGTATAAAGTTGCTGATAAATTGCACTGTTTTACATAAACGTTAACATTCGCACATTTTTGATAAAAACCAAGGTGGTTTGTAGAGAGATGTATTCGGTTCGATATACTCTCAGTGGCACAAAGAATTGGGCCTACATGTAATTTTGTTGGTCAAAAATGAAACTTTTTTACAGGTTGTTGTAGTTTCTTTTATTTATTTGTCCATTTGCTTCTTTTTTACTCAATAAAAAATGAAAGTTAATTTATTTGTTTATCAGTGATTTATGTCATTTTGGTGTGATGAGGCACCACTTTGGTAGTATTTAGGTGGTGAGAACTGATCCAAGTCAATTTTTTTCACACTCTGAAATATTATACTCAGTCCTGAAAGCAATTTACTAAGACGTTTGTTTTCTAAGTGACTGATAAACAGTAAAAACGATAAGTAATAGCCTTAGTAAAAAGTTTTTAATATTTGTTAATTTTAGGAGATTCCCTATGCCTGTAACTAATATGGCTGAACTAGATGCAATGGTTGCTCGCGTTAAGAAAGCGCAAGAAGAGTTCGCTACTTACTCTCAAGAGCAAGTAGATAAAATCTTTCGTGCAGCATCGCTTGCAGCTAACCAGGCCCGTATCCCGCTAGCTCAACAAGCGGTAGAAGAATCTGGTATGGGTATTGTTGAAGATAAAGTAATCAAGAACCACTTTGCTTCTGAGTTTATCTACAACAAATACAAAGACGAACAAACGTGTGGCATCTTAGAAGAGGATGACAACCTAGGTACTATGACTATCGCTGAGCCTGTAGGCATCATCTGCGGTATCGTACCAACGACTAACCCAACTTCTACAGCGATCTTCAAATCTCTAATCTCTTTGAAGACTCGTAACGGTATCATCTTCTCACCACACCCACGTGCGAAAAACTCAACTAACGATGCAGCTAAACTCGTTCTAGATGCAGCAGTAGCAGCAGGCGCACCAAAAGACATCATCGGTTGGATCGACCAGCCTTCTGTTGAGCTTTCAAACGCTCTAATGAAACACGATGACATCGCTCTTATCCTTGCAACTGGTGGTCCAGGCATGGTTAAAGCCGCTTACTCTTCTGGTAAGCCAGCAATCGGTGTAGGTGCAGGTAACGTTCCTGTTGTTATCGATGAAACAGCAGACATCAAACGTGCTGTTGCTTCTATCCTTATGTCTAAGACTTTCGACAACGGTGTAGTATGTGCTTCTGAGCAGGCTGCAATCGTAGTTGACGAAGTATACGACGAAGTGAAAGAGCGTTTTGCTTCTCACAAAGCGTATGTCCTAAGCAAAGCAGAAGCTGATAAAGTTCGTAAAGTTCTTCTTATCGATGGCGCGCTAAACGCGAAAATCGTAGGTCAGCCAGCAGCAGCAATCGCTGAAATGGCAGGCGTTAAAGTTCCAGCAGACACTAAAGTTCTTGTTGGTGAAGGTCTGGGTAAAGTATCTCACGATGACGCATTCGCTCACGAGAAACTATCTCCAACTCTAGGTCTATTCCGTGCTGACAACTTCGAAGACGCGGTTGCTCAAGCGGTAACTATGGTTGAGATTGGTGGTATCGGCCACACATCTGGTCTTTACACTAACCAAGATACTAACGCTGATCGTATCCGTTACTTCGGTGACAAGATGAAGACAGCTCGTATCCTAATCAACATCCCGACTACTCACGGTGGTATCGGTGACTTGTACAACTTCAACGTTGCGCCATCTCTAACGCTAGGTTGTGGTTCTTGGGGTGGTAACTCTATCTCTGAGAACGTAGGTCCTAAACACCTAATCAACAAGAAAACTGTAGCGAAGCGAGCTGAAAACATGTTGTGGCATAAACTACCTAAGTCAATCTACTTCCGTCGTGGTAGCCTTCCAATCGCGCTTGGCGACCTAGAAGGTAAGAAACGTGCATTCCTAGTAACTGACCGTTTCCTATTCAACAACGGTTATGCAGATGACGTAGTAAGCCTACTGAAAGCTCAAGGCATGGAAGTTCAAACATTCTTCGATGTTGAAGCTGACCCAACACTGTCTGTAGTAGAAAAAGGTGCGGCTCAAATGGCTAGCTACCAACCTGACGTTATCCTAGCGCTAGGCGGTGGTTCACCAATGGATGCAGCGAAAATCATGTGGGTAATGTACGAACACCCAGAAACTCACTTTGAAGAACTAGCAATGCGCTTTATGGACATCCGTAAACGTATCTACAAGTTCCCTAAAATGGGTAAAAAAGCTGAGCTTGTATGTATCACTACAACTTCAGGTACTGGCTCAGAAGTTACTCCATTCGCGGTTGTTACTGACGACAAGACTGGTGCGAAATACCCACTAGCTGACTACGAAATCACGCCAAACATGGCAATCGTTGATGCGAACCTAGTAATGAACATGCCTAAGTCTCTAACAGCATTTGGTGGTTACGATGCAGTAACTCACGCTCTAGAAGCTTACGTTTCTGTTCTTGCTAACGAATACTCAGATGGCCAAGCTCTTCAAGCACTTAAGATGCTAAAAGAGTACCTACCATCAAGCTATGCGAACGGTGCAAATGACCCAATCGCTCGTGAGAAAGTACACAACGCAGCTACTATCGCTGGTGTTGCATTTGCGAACGCATTCCTAGGTGTTTGTCACTCAATGGCTCACAAACTGGGTGCTGAGTTCCACTTGCCACACGGCCTAGCTAACGCACTACTTATCTCTAACGTGGTACGTTACAACGCGAACGACAATCCAACTAAACAAACTGCGTTCTCTCAATACGACCGTCCACAAGCACGTCGTCGTTACGCTGAAGTTGCTGACCACCTAGGCCTAAGCCAAGAAGGTGACCGTACTGCTCAGAAGATTGAACGTCTACTAGCATGGTTGGATGAACTAAAAGTTAACCTAGACATCCCAATGTCTATCCAAGCGGCAGGTGTTGCTGAATCAGATTTCGTAGCGAAACTGGATGAGCTAGCGGTAGAAGCGTTCGATGACCAATGTACTGGTGCGAACCCACGTTACCCTCTAATCAGCGAACTTAAAGATGTGTTGATGGCTTCTTACTACGGTAAAGCATTTGTTGAAGGCGAAACTTTCGAAGGTACAACTGTTATCAAGAAGAAAGCAGACCAAGAAGCAGCAAAAGCAGCACCTAAAGCAAAGAAAGAAAAAGCTGACGCGTAATTAAAAAATCGAGTGAGCAAGGTTTTCGCTAGCACGGAACCTTAATCGGGAAAAGGTTAAAGCCCCAGTCAAATGACTGGGGCTTTTTTTATTTTGGTGCAGGATTTACATCTGGCTTGGGAAAACAGAGTTGCTGTGTATGCTTACACTTCGGTCGCAACTACTCGGCCACTGAAGTATTCATTCGCGACGATGTATGCTGTGTTGCGGACTAGTTCGTCTTGGATCTCAGCCCAGTGTCTCTCGTTGAGCTCTTCTTTTGTATGATTTACCGAGGGAATAACGCCGCCCACTCGAATGTTGAATGGTGTGAGTTCTTTTGCCCAGCTGTGAGTAAAACCTGACACCAACGCCGCCATGCTTTCAACTCCCGTAAAGTCTTCATGGTTGTCATGAGAAATGACGTTAACAATGACGCCTTTCTTGTTTTTGGCTCGAAAGCGCTCTGCTCCTACTTGGCCGTAGGTATAAAGGAAGCGTGCCGCAGACGACAAGTGATCAATGTAAGTACTCATTGGTTCTGGCGCCATTAAGCCAGGCATAGGGGAGCTGGTCCAGCAATTAACAATCACATCTGGTGTCGCACGTAGCTGTGATTCTATCTGGTCAAACAATAAGTTAATGGACGTTGTGTTATCACTACACACATTCATCGCATACACTTTGTCAGTGAAAGCGCTGATTTGCTCATAGCTCGCTCTCAAAGCGCTAGAATTTTGGTCACAAAGAATCAACGTTGCTCCAAGGTGAGCAAAGTGATTTGCACAGGTTCTTCCTATAACCGAACCTGCAGACGTGACGAGAATAATTGATTCTTTGATATCCATAGCACCTTCACTGTATCCATATGTGAAAAACAATACACCAGTGGTTTGTGCTAATAGCATGGTTGAAATTCGTTGGGTTCAGTGTGAAAGGCTTCAAACTAACGCTTTCGAGTGAGGACTATTGTGCGGTAATTTGTAAGATGTCACATTTCTGACGTGTAGGTATTGCAAGCTATTGGATAAAAAGCGGATCTCTATGCTTTAGCTTGAATTTGATGCTGACGTTGAGCCGTCACTAGCTGATTATATAGCCCAGCATCTGGGATCGGTTGTTTGTTGCGTTCGCCCAATCTGCGTCGCTCATGACCAGATAGGTTGTGATAAACCTCCTCTGGTAGGTTGAATGTGTCTTCAGGCAGGTAAGTCAGCGCATCTGGTTTTAGGTAATGGCTCAGCTTTGCGGAAGGCAATCCTGCATCGTGAAACTGTTTCGCTTGTTCAGCTGCGAGTTCATAGCTGCTGCTATCAGAACGAAGAGCTTGAGGTTGCGATAAACCCAATTGTTGGCGAAGAATACTGTCACTGGTGATGACTTCCTGGACCTCTTCAACTGGGACCACATCGCGAACATCATTAGAGAACATAGACAGAATCAGCGAGAAATCCGCACGACGACCTTCGTGTACGGCATGGTTAATACCATTACCGAACTGAAGTTCGTTGATAATTGCAGCTTTGTCTAACGTATGAATTTGCATGATGTTCCTCGCTCGATGCTCTTTTAACGGCGTGGATAAGAAAAACTTTAGTAAAAGAGGGAATTATTTAAAGGTGCTAGGGAAGGCGAAACAAAAAAGCCCGCTAAATAGCGAGCTTTTGAATAAGACTAAATTGAACTTAGGGGGGAAGTATATTACTTCGCTAGGTTCTCAGCTACGAAGTCCCAGTTTACTAGAGCCCAGAAGCCGTTCATGTAATCAGGACGTACGTTGCGGTAATCGATGTAGTACGCGTGTTCCCATAGGTCAACAGTTAGAAGTGGTGTTGTACCTTCTTCTGTTAGAGGAGTAGCAGCGTTAGAAGTGTTAACGATCTCTAGAGAGCCATCAGCTTTCTTAACAAGCCAAGTCCATGAAGAACCGAAGTTGTTGATTGCTGAATCAGTAAACTTCGCTTTGAATTCTTCAAAAGAACCGAATGCTGCGTTGATTGCGTCTGCAACTGCGCCAGTTGGCTCGCCGCCCGCATTTGGAGCAAGACAGTGCCAGTAGAACGTGTGGTTCCAGATTTGCGCTGCGTTGTTGAATACGCCACCAGTAGAAGTCTTGATGATCTCTTCTAGAGTTTTGCCTTCGAACTCAGTACCAGGGATAAGACCGTTAAGCTTAACAACGTAAGTGTTGTGGTGCTTACCGTGGTGGTAGTCTAGAGTCTCTGCTGAGATGTGTGGTTCTAGTGCGTCTTTCGCGTAAGGAAGAGCTGGTAGTTCAAATGCCATTACTCGATTCTCCATTGATTTGAAAGGATGACCTTTCGATTGCTTCCAGTGTTTTTTTATAGCTATGTCGCCTTTAAGGCTGACTTGCTAAGTATTTTAGCAAGTTTTTACTTTATTAAAACCCCGATATGAAAATATTTTAAGAGGTTAGCAGTGGTGAAGTGCTGCATTGCTCGCCAATGAGCAACCTAAAATTAAACCTTATTAATTATATGGTTTTTATTCTGTCGTTATTGAGTAGAATGTGGCAAATAAATAAAGTTCAAACCCATGAATGAGGAAGCGATGGAAACTATCGACAAAATCAAACAGCAGATCTCTGAAAACTCAATCCTGCTGTACATGAAAGGATCACCGAAACTACCTAGCTGTGGTTTCTCTTCTCAAGCGTCACAGGCACTAATGGCATGTGGTGAGAAGTTCGCTTACGTAGACATTCTGCAAAACCCAGATATCCGTGCTGAGTTACCAAAGTACGCGCAATGGCCAACTTTCCCTCAACTATGGGTTGAAGGTGAGCTTATCGGCGGTTGTGACATTATTCTAGAAATGTTCCAAAAAGGTGAACTGCAGCCTCTAATCAAAGAAGCAGCAGCGCGCGCTGAAGATCAAGCTGAGTAATTCGTAAATACTCACATTTAGCGATAGAATACGAAGGAGCCGTACTGGCTCCTTTTTCTTTTTAGGTTAGTGGAATGAACATAAAGCTTTACTACGTGCATGACCCAATGTGCAGTTGGTGTTGGGGTTACAAACCAACGCTGGATAAACTAAAACAGCAACTGCCAGGTGTGATTCAATTTGAGTATGTGGTTGGTGGTCTTGCGCCAGATACTAATTTACCGATGCCGCCCGAGATGCAACAAAAACTCGAAGGTATTTGGAAGCAGATTGAGCGCCAGTTAGGCACTAAGTTTAACTACGATTTCTGGAAGCTTTGTACGCCAGTTAGAAGCACTTACCAATCTTGTCGTGCGGTTATTGCAGCGGGCTTTCAAGACTCTTATGAGCAGATGCTAGAAGCGATTCAGCATGCGTACTACTTACGTGCGATGCCTCCTCATGAAGAAGCCACTCACTTGCAACTAGCGAGAGAAATTGGCTTGAATGTTCAGCAATTCAAGAATGACATGGATGGCTCTTTCTTAGAAGGTGTGTTCGAAGATCAATTGAGCCTTGCAAAGAGCCTAGGTGTGAGCTCTTACCCTAGCTTGGTTCTTAAAATTAACGACGCTTATTTTCCGATTGCCATCGATTACCTGTCGACAGAACCAACCTTGAAGCTGATTCGTGAGCGTATTATTGACAATATGCCAGCGCAATAACCACAGTTATGAATAACAAAAAGCCGCTCATTGAGCGGCTTTTTCGTAACTAATGTATATCCATCCAAACAATAGTATTAAAGCACCATTGCTGCAATCCAACCAAAGATGATTAGAGGGATATTATAATGGATAAAGGTTGGAACGACTGTTTCCCAAATGTGCTCATGTTGACCGTCGGCATTTAGACCAGATGTAGGGCCTAATGTAGAGTCAGAAGCTGGAGAGCCTGCATCACCTAACGCCGCTGCAGTACCTACCAGTGCAATCGTTGCCATCGGCGAGAAGCCGAATGCTAGCGCAAGAGGCACATAGATAGTTGCAAGGATTGGAATCGTAGAGAACGATGAACCAATGCCCATTGTTACTAATAGACCAACGATCAGCATCAGTAGTGCAGCTAGAGGCTTATTGTCACCGATGCTGGTTGATAGCGATTGTACTAGTGTTTCAACACCGCCAGTTTGCTTCATTACTGCTGCAAAACCTGCCGCTGCAATCATGATGAAGCCAATCATTGCCATCATGTGTACACCTTTAGTGAACACGTCGTGCGTCTCTTTCCATGCAATAACGCCGCCGAAAGTAAACACCATAAAGCCAGCTAGAGCACCGATAATCATTGAACCCGTGTAAAGCTGAACACCCAATGCAGCGACAATACCAAGTGCCGCAACTAAGATGTGCTTTTTATTGATGACATGATCGGTTTCGTCAACGACAGTCAACTCAGTTTCTTTGTAGACACGCGGTTTACGATAGCTAACAAAGATAGCCAGTAATAGACCAAACAGCATCCCTGCACCTGGCAGTAACATGGCGGTTGGGACTTGGCTTGCAACCACGTTTTCCAAACCGTTGTCATGTAGGTTCTTTAATAGAATGTTGTTTAAGAAAATACCGCCGAAACCAACAGGTAAGATCATGTAAGGTGTGATCAAACCGAAGGTAAGAACACACGCGACCAAACGTCGGTCGAGTTTAAGTTTCGCAAATACGCCCAAAAGAGGTGGAATCAAAATTGGAATAAAGGCGATATGGACCGGAATTACGTTCTGAGATGACATCGTAACAAGCACTAATGCCACCAACACGGCGTACTTTAAGCCAGTAGTGGAAGCGGAGTTTTCTTTGCCATTTAAGCGCTTGATAACACTTTTGGCCAGTAGATCCGTGATGCCTGATTTCGAGATGGCAATAGCGAAAGTACCTAACATGGCGTAGCTTAGCGCGATAGTTGCACCGCCACCTAGACCACTTTCAAATGCGGCAACCGTATCCCCAAGGCTCATGCCTGCGACTAGGCCGCCTACGATGGCACTAAACGTGAGGGCAACCACCACGTTTACGCGCATCAATGCTAACACGAGCATGACGCACACTGATATAACGACAGGATTCATACTTTTCCTAATATGTTGTGTTTACTTATTATTCTTCGTCGACAAGCGGCCAACCGCCGAGGGCCTTCCATTTGTTGACAATACCGCAGAATAATTCTGCTGTTTTTTGTGTATCGTAAAGCGCAGAGTGTGCTTCACGGTTATCAAATTCCATCCCGGCTGTTTTGCATGCTTTAGCGAGAACTGTTTGGCCATAAGCAAGGCCACTTAATGTAGCCGTATCAAAAGTAGCAAAGGGATGAAAAGGGACTCTTTTTAGTTTACAGCGTTCATTTGCTGCATTTACAAAACCCAAGTCGAATGCTGCGTTATGAGCAACCATAATTGCACGTGAGCAATCTGCGGCTTTTTGTTCTTTGCGAATAAGCTTATAAATTTCCTTTAGCGCCTCTTGCTCAGAAACAGCACCACGAAGAGGGCTGAAAGGGTCACGAATACCATTGAATTCAAGCGCTTCTTTTTCTAAGTTAGAGCCTTCAAATGGTTCCACATGAAAATGAATGGTGGAGGCCGGATGCAACACGCCATGTTCGTCCATTTTCAACGTAACGGCACAGATTTCTAAAAGTGCATCAGTTTGAGCATTGAAACCAGCGGTCTCAACGTCTACTACCACAGGGAAATAACCACGAAAGCGTTTTTTCAAGGTTAGAGCTTCATTTTCTAGTGTCATGTTGGCTTATTTTTGTGTGACGAAGGCTGCATTATTGCAGATTATACCGATGAGAAAAACCGCAATTTAAGAGAAAACCGGAATTCTATTTTGCATCCAATCAATAAGTTTGTATTGCATATTATGTAGACGTTTATTCGCCATACTTTGCATCATGTAAACCGATAAAACATGAGGAAGTAAAACGCTAAGTGGCGGTTAAGGTGATTGGAACACTATGGCTCACATTAATGGCAGTGTGACAGATATTCCGATATTGGCGAGATTTTTGCATGCCGGTTGAAGTGGTTTTATTGATGCAATTTGACGGCAACAGACTGCCGTTTAAGAGACAGTATTAGATGAAGAAATGGCTGATTACCAGTGGTGTTGTATTTTCGTTGTTTAGCACAAGCAGCTTCGCTTTGATGGGCAAACGTTATGCTGCAACTCCACAGCAATCTCAATGGGAAATGGTGGTCAATACACCATTAGAATGTCAGCTTGTACACCCCATTCCAAGCTTTGGAGATGCGGTATTTTCATCTCGTGCAAATAAAAAAATCAATTTAGACTTTGAGTTAAAAATGCGTCGTCCGATGGGAGAAACACGTAACGTCAGTCTCATTTCTATGCCGCCACCTTGGCGGCCAGGTGAACACGCCGATCGAATTACAAACCTAAAGTTTTTTAAACAGTTTGATGGTTATGTCGGAGGGCAAACAGCATGGGGCATTTTGTCTGAGCTGGAAAAAGGCCGTTATCCGACTTTTAGTTACCAAGATTGGCAGAGCCGAGATCAGAGAATTGAAGTCGCATTGTCATCAGTACTATTTCAAAACAAGTACAACGCGTTTAGCGACTGTATTTCCAACTTATTGAAATATAGTTTTGAGGACATTGCTTTTACGATTTTGCACTACGAAAGACAAGGTGATCAGTTAACCAAGGCTTCTAAAAAGCGTTTATCACAAATTGCAGATTATATCCGACATAATCAAGATATCGATCTCGTGCTGGTGGCGACGTACACAGATTCAACCGATGGTAAAAGTGCGAGTCAAAGTTTATCAGAGCGACGTGCAGAGTCACTTCGTGACTATTTTCAGTCTCTAGGGCTACCGGAAGATCGAATTCAAGTGCAAGGGTACGGCAAGCGTCGTCCTATTGCAGATAACGGTTCGCCAATAGGAAAAGACAAAAACCGCCGAGTCGTGATATCTCTAGGGCGAACCCAAGTGTGATGCTTATAAAAACGCCGAAGCTGAAAGCTTCGGCGTTTTTGATTTACTGACGTTGTTAATAATATTTTAGTGGTATTTTGCCAAGCACCTTTCGGTGATTCCTGCTGTATAATTTGAATGTTAGTTTAAGCGGAATTTGGCAATGACTTCGCAATTGGTTGCGGTATCTATTTTTTCAACCTGTTTGGCAATAGCTGGATTAGGGTGACGCTTCATAAAGTCTATCAACGCCTTAGTACAGCATCCTATCGAGTCGATAAAGCTTGCACACTCTTTATTTGGGCATTGTGGGATAAGTGTTAAGACTTTCTCAGAGGCCAGTTGAAGGTATTTGAGTTCATAGTCAGTATCTCCGGCCCAACGCCAGAACTGAGCTAAGTTATGACAAGAAATCACAGAAATTAATAATCGCTCGTCCGCCTCAATTTCCACACATTCGCTGATATCTTCACTCAGGCTTAGGGCTTGCTGGTAATGAAGAATGCTGCGAACAGGGTCATCTAGTTGAAGTGCCGTATCGGCTAGAAGTGTGTGTTTTTCCCATTCACTGATCATTATCGTAATCCCGCATATCGAAGTTGCGGATAAATCTAAACGATAACTATTATCAAGTAAAGAGTTTTGTTTATAAAAGGACAGGCAGATCGCAGACCTGCCTGTAATCGGAGTTCAACTTGCAGTACAAGTGATTATTAGAAGTGCCGCTTAGCCTTCAAGACCTGCTGAAGCTTGCTTGTTTTGAATAAGCTCAATCATATAACCATCTGGGTCTTTTACGAATGCAATGTGCGTGCTTCCGCCTTTTACTGGACCTGGCTCACGCGTCACATTACCGCCCGCCGCTTTGATAGCGTCGCAAGTTGTGTAGATATCATCAACACCAATGGCGATATGACCAAAAGCGGTACCTAAGTCATACTCAGTTTTACCCCAGTTGTAAGTCAGTTCGATCACTGCACCTTGGGATTCGTCACCATAACCAAGAAACGCTAGCGTGTATTCGTACTCTTTATTTTCGTTAGTACGAAGCAGCTGCATGCCCATAACTTCAGTGTAAAACTTGATGGATTTGTCTAGATCACCTACGCGAAGCATAGTGTGGAGAATTCGACCGTTTGACATTTTTTGCTCCTAGCTTTGATTTACAAATAGCGTTAGCTATCTGGGTATACTTTCTCTTTATATTCGCACAAATCTTCGATAATGCAGCTACCGCAGCGAGGCTTTCTTGCTACGCACGTATAACGACCATGAAGAATGAGCCAGTGGTGCACATCGAGTTTGAACTCTTTTGGCACAACTTTTAATAGCTTCTGCTCGACATCATCAACCGTTTTTCCCATCGCAAATTTAGTGCGATTCGACACGCGATAAATGTGCGTATCGACGGCAATAGTTGGCCAACCAAAAGCGGTGTTGAGCACGACGTTTGCGGTCTTGCGACCTACGCCTGGCAGCGCTTCTAACGCTGCACGATCTTCAGGAACTTCACCATTGTGTTTTTCCAACAAGATCTTACAAGTCTTGATTGTGTTTTCTGCCTTTGAGTTAAACAAACCGATGGTCTTTATGTATTCTTTTAAGCCATCGACTCCCAAATCAAGAATGCTTTGAGGTGTATTCGCTACAGGGAAAAGCTTGTCGGTGGCTTTATTGACGCTTACATCGGTTGCTTGAGCTGATAGTAATACAGCGATTAGCAGCTCAAAAGGGGAGCTCCAGTTAAGCTCAGTTTGAGGATTCGGATTGTTTTCTCGTAATCGCTCAAGAATTTCGATTCTTTTTATTTTGTTCATTGCTGACTTCCAATACCGTCTCTGCGGTTTATGAAAAAGGCTCCTATGACAGAGCCTTATCTTGTTATGCGTTAGTGACGCGAGCACGTTCTATGGTTGGTTTTTCTTCTTTTGGTTGACGTGCCTGAATTGAATTATCTATGACATTTTTGAGCGCTATCAACAGCCCAACACCGATAAATGCACCAGGTGGGAGAAGCGCTAACAGGAAGCTATTGTCAAATTGGAAAACTTGAATCCGTAGAGCTGAAGCCCAGTCTCCTAGGAGAAGGTCTGCTCCGTCGAATAGTGTGCCATTACCAATTAATTCGCGCATGGCACCTAAAACAACCAAGACGCTCGTCATACCAAGGCCCATCCACAAACCATCTAGCGCAGCGGGTGCAACATCATTTTTTGACGCGTAAGCTTCTGCTCGGCCAATAATAATACAGTTCGTTACAATCAGAGGAATAAAGATACCTAGAGACAGGTACAAACCGTACGCATAGGCATTCATTAACAACTGAACGCAGGTAACGAGTGAGGCAATGATCATCACGAATACAGGTATACGGATCTCTTTTGGCACATAGTTACGAATAAGAGAAACCGTGACGTTGGATCCAACTAGCACGAGTAAGGTTGCAATACCAAGACCTAATGCATTGGTTATCGTGGAAGAAACCGCTAGCAGTGGACATAAGCCCAGCAGTTGTACGAGAGCGGGGTTGTTACTCCACATACCGTTTTTCATCAGTAATTTATTCTCATTCATTACTGCTCTCCTTCACAGCCTAACGGCTGGTTAAGAATGTCTTCACGAGATTGGTTTACGTAGTTAACGGTATTTCGCACCACTTTTACGACGGCTCTTGGCGTGATCGTTGCACCAGTAAATTGATCGAAATCGCCGCCATCTTTACGAACTTTCCACGAATTCCAATTGTTTTCCGTGACTTGTTTTCCTGTAAAGCTCAGGATCCAGTCGGTGACACGAAGATCGATTTTATCGCCCAGACCAGGGGTTTCTTGGTGGTTTAGGACGCGTGTCCCCAAAATATTGCCCTGATTATCAATCCCAGTAATCACTTTTATCTCACCATTGTAGCCATCTGGCGCGATAGATTCTATTGCGATTGCTGTTGGTTCACCATTCTTCGTAGCGAGGTAGGCTGGCATCGCACGTAATGTCCCCAGATCTGGAGACGTGACCATTGTACAAGCTTGCGTGAGTGCGTTGTCATGCATGTTTTCTGGAATGACTTGATTCAAAACAGAAAGTAATTGTTTTTGCTCTTGTACCTTGATTTGGTCTTTTGTTAGGTACTGAGTAAGGGCGACTAATCCGGTTGTTGCACATGCAAATATCGCGAGTGTCAGACCATTTTTTCTAATAGCGGTTAACATGTTTACCTCAGTGACCGTAAGTTCTAGGTTTGGTGTAGTAATCGATCAGTGGCACACACATATTTGCAAGCAACACTGCAAATGCAACACCATCTGGGAAACCGCCCCAACTGCGAATGATAAAAACCAAAGCACCAATAAGCGCACCGAAGATTAAACGTCCTTTGACGGTGGTAGACGCCGAAACGGGATCGGTTGCAATAAAGAATGCGCCAAGCATGGTTGCACCAGATAACAAGTGTAAAATTGGCGACGCAGTTTCCCCTGGCGTCAGCAACGTGAACACTAGGCTAAACAGAGTCAGACTCGCAAGGAAACCTGCTGGAATATACCATTGGATGATACGCTTTTTGATCATGACTATGCCGCCAAGAAGGTAAGCAAGGTTTACCCATTGCCAACCAATACCACCTAAGCCATCAAATATCGGCTGCGACATTACTTCGCTTGGAGTGGCACCTGTAAGAATGCCAGTCTTAAATGCATCAAGTGGTGTCGCCATTGTCACACCGTCAACACCTGAGCGAACTTGCTGAAGTGATAAGCCGTCGTAATCATAGCCCGTAAAAATTAAAGAGAGTGTATCTGCAAAATTTACATGATCAGGTATGAGTGATGTCGGTGCACTCCAACTCGTCATTTGTACTGGGAAAGAGATCAACAAGACCACATAAGCGACCATTGCAGGGTTGAATAAGTTTTGTCCAAGGCCACCATAGAGGTGTTTAGCGATTACTATCGCAAAAATAAGCCCGATCACCATAATCCACCACGGAGACCATGGTGGTATAGCAACGGCTAACAACCAAGCGGTAACTATTGCACTGTTATCACGTAGCGCTCTCATTGGTGAGCGTTTACGACAGATCATGACTAAGGCTTCAAGGGATACAGCGACTGCAATGGCAAAAATCAGCTGAATCAGCGTACCCCAGCCAAAGAAGTAGGTTTGAGCTACTAAACCTGGAAGTGCGCAAAGTGCCACCCATTTCATTAAGTCTGGCGTATTACGACGACTGTGGGTATGCGGTGAACTGGCAATAAAAAACGACACTACTCGTTCTCCTCAGTATTATTTTTATTAGCTTCTTGTTGCGCTTTGCGTGCCTTCGCGCGCGCAATTGCTGCGGCAACCGCGGCTTTCTTCGGATCCACTTCTGGTTCTTCGGAGGTTGCTTCTTCAACAGGCTCTGTTTGCGTTTCTTGCTTCGCTTTGCGCGCTTTGGCTCGAGCGATGGCAGCTGCCACGGCGGCTTTTTTCGGATCTTCGGTTTGCTCGGCAGGTGCTTCAGCTGAGTCTGCTTGCTTCGCTTTGCGCGCTTTGGCACGTGCAATGGCAGCGGCAACTGCGGCTTTTTTCGGATCGTCGGTTTGCTC
The DNA here is from genome assembly GCF_033339955.1 of Vibrio sp. 1731. Taxonomy (NCBI): domain Bacteria; kingdom Pseudomonadati; phylum Pseudomonadota; class Gammaproteobacteria; order Vibrionales; family Vibrionaceae; genus Vibrio; species Vibrio sp. 1731. The sequence continues at coordinate 140,571 of NZ_JAWOVO010000008.1, forward strand.
GGCAGGTGCGTCAGCTTCTTCCGCTTCAGTTGAGTCTGCTTGCTTCGCTTTTCGCGCTTTGGCACGTGCAATCGCAGCAGCCACGGCGGCTTTTTTCGGATCGTCGGTTTGCTCAGTAGGTGCTTCAGCTTCTTCCGCTTCAGTTGAGTCTGCTTGCTTCGCTTTACGTGCTTTGGCACGTGCAATCGCAGCAGCCACGGCGGCTTTTTTCGGATCTTCGGTTTGCTCGGCAGGTGCGTCAGCTTCTTCCGCTTCGGTTGAGTCTGCTTGCTTAGCTTTGCGCGCTTTGGCTCGAGCAATTGCAGCGGCAACTGCGGCTTTTTTCGGATCGTCGGTTTGCTCAGCAGGTGCGTCAGCTTCTTGCGCTTCAGTTGAGTCTGCTTGCTTCGCTTTACGTGCTTTGGCACGTGCAATGGCAGCAGCAACCGCGGCTTTCTTCGGATCGCTGTCTTGCTGTGCAGACGTTTCCGATTCTACAGATTCAGTTGAATCTTCTTGTTGTGCTTTTTTCGCTTTAGCTCGGGCGATGGCGGCCGCAACTGCCGACTTTTTATCATCAGCGTTATTGTCTGGCGTTTCGCCTTGTTCTTTTTGCGCTTTCCGTTCGCGAGCAAGACGTTTGCGCTCTTCGCGCAGTTTTGCCATTTCTGAGTTATCAGGTTCACTAGAGCCTGCTTTAGCTGCTGCCGCTTGTTTCGCCTTCGCTTTGGCAATGGCTGCCGCTACGGCTGGTTTTACTGCTGGCTCTGTTTTTTCTGTGGTTTCTGTCTTTTGAGCTTTCACTCGTGCGATTGCTGCTGCTATCGCATCATCGCCGCCAGAAGACTTCATCTCTTTACGGCGCTGATCGGCAGCTTTCTTGAAGCGATTTTCACGTTCTGCTTTTTCGCGTTCCATACGCGCTTTTTTCTCTTCAAAACGCAGTTTTGCTCGCTCTGCAGCTTCCGCTTCTTGTGTTCTAGTTCTAATTTCTGCTTTCGCTTGGCGGTAGTACTGTACGAGCGGAATTTCACTTGGACATACAAACGCACAAGCGCCGCACTCGATACAATCCTTTAAGTTTAATTCTTCGAGTTTGTCATACTCTTCAGCTTTTGCATGCCATTGCAGTTGTTGAGGCAGCAGCGAAGCAGGGCACGCTTCTGCACATTGGCTACAGCGAATACATTCCATCTCATACTGGTGCGGAGAGATCTCACGACGAGTCGGAGCAAGGATACAGTTTGCTGTCTTGGTAATCGGCACTTGGGAGTGAGGAAGGGTAAAGCCCATCATTGGCCCACCCATAATTAAACGCTGTAACTTCTTATCTGCTTTATAGCCAAACTCATCCAACAGTGCTTGTACTGGTGTCCCTAATAATGCCCAAACGTTGCGTGGTTGTTTGAAGGTTTTACCAGTGAGAGTCACGATGCGTTTTATCATCGGCTCACCGTCGATGACTGCGCGTTTTATAGCGTAAAGAGAACCAACATTCTGAACCAAAATACCAATATCGGCTGGAATCGCGCCACTTGGCACTTCTTTATTGGTTAAAATTTTGATCAGCTGTTTTTCACCGCCAGAAGGGTATTTAGTTGGGATAACGCGAATAACGATATCTTTGTTTATAGCCGCAGCTTCTAGCGCTTTGATTGCTTCTGGTTTGTTGTCTTCAATGCCAATAATCGTGAGCTTTGGTGTCAGGATATGTTCGACAATTTCGATACCTTGAATAAGCTCTTCGGCATGTTCTTGCATGAGCTTGTCATCAGACGTGATGTATGGCTCGCACTCTGCTGCATTAACGATAAGAATCTCGGTACGAGCAAAACCTGATTGGATTTTTTTTGCAGTAGGGAAGCCTGCGCCACCCATACCAGAAATACCAGCGAGACGAATAACATCAATCAGTGCGTCAGGGGTTTCTTGTTGGTAATCTGCGACGGGGTTTCTTTCACACCATGCATCGTTACCATCAGGCGTGATGACAGCGCATAATTCACTTAACCCAGAAGGGTGCGCGACAGTTCGTGGCTCAATCGCGGTGAGCGTACCTGATGTTGGAGCATGCACTGGAACCGTAAAGCCGGTCTCCGATTGCGTTAATGGCTGACCTTTTAATACGTAGTCACCTTCGGCAACCAGTAGGTTACCCGCTTTACCAATGTGCTGTTTTAGCGGCAATACAATTTCTGACGGGATAGCCGCATGAGCGAGTTCAGTTTTGTTGGACTGCTTTTTATTTTCTGCCGGATGCACACCACCTGGGAAATCCCAAAGCGCGCCTGTACGAATTTGTTCAATCAAAGACAACATGTGAAACCTTACTTAATTGAATCTTTCACGTTCGCTGCATTGTCGGCAGCATCCGTAATGTTAAGTACCGGAATGGAGTGAAGTTGCCACTTCCAGCTTTCTGTGGTCGTTGCCACAGGAATCATTTCAATACAATCAGTCGGACATGGGGCAACACACAAGTCACAGCCCGTACATTCGTCTTTGATTACGGTATGGACCGCCTTTGTTCCGCCTACAATTGCATCCACCGGACACGCCTGAATACACTTAGTGCAGCCAATACACATGTCTTCATGAATAAACGCAACGGTTGGAATTTTGCTGTCGAGATCGTGCGCAGATTCTTCTGGCTCAACACCCATTAAGTCGGCGAGCTTTTCGATTGTTGCCTGACCACCAGGTGGACATTTGTTTATGTGGTCGCCATTTGCAATTGCTTCAGCATAAGGGCGGCAACCAGGGTAGCCACATTGACCGCATTGAGTTTGCGGTAAAATGGCGTCGATTTGATCCACAATAGGGTCCGCTTCAACTTTAAAGCGAATAGAAGCAAAACCAAGTATCGCGCCGAAAATCGCAGCCAGAACCGCTAACGCGATAATCGCAATTAAAATCGTACTCATCGCTTACTTCACCAAACCTGTAAAGCCCATAAAGGCGAGTGACATTAAACCTGCTGTAATCATTGCTATTGATGCACCTTTAAAAGGTACAGGAACGTCGGCGGCGGCTATGCGCTCTCGCATGGATGCAAAAAGTATCAACACCAATGAGAAACCAACAGCGGCGCCGAAGCCGTAGATGATCGATTCAATAAAGTTATGGTTTTCATTAATGTTAAGAAGTGCCACGCCCAATACTGCGCAGTTTGTTGTGATCAGCGGTAAGAAAATGCCAAGCAAGCGATAAAGCGTCGGGCTGGTTTTGTGCACAACCATTTCGGTGAACTGCACCACAACGGCTATCACCAAAATAAAACTCATGGTTCGAAGGTACTCAATACCCAGTGGACGAAGGATGTAGCTTTCCACTAAATACGCACACACTGACGCGAGCGTTAGCACAAAAGTTGTCGCTAAGCCCATACCTATTGCTGTTTCCAGTTTTTTGGACACACCCATGAAAGGACATAGGCCCAAAAACTTCACCAGTACAAAGTTGTTCACCAGCACAGTGCCGACCAACAACAAAACATATTCGGTCATAGTTATTACGTTCTTAAAATCCGATCTTGATATTATCGTGTTTTGTGACACCAATAACAACCAGTGAACGATGTGGTTTTACATACACGATGGAAAAATAGTCGTCTAATTGATGTATTTTGATGAATCAATAAGAAATTGAATCGTTTGCTGAATGTATTGTTAGCGAGAGGATACTACCTATTAATTTTCATCTAATGTGTGATTTTAAAAAAAGCCCGCCTCTCCCAGGTAGAAAAGAGAAGCGGGCAATGCATATTTACAAGCTAATTATTTAAATCTTCTGAGTGCTTGATGGACTGTGTTTATATCTTACTTGTGAAAGTACGAGTGATGACGTCTTGCTGTTGCTCTGTCGTTAGAGAGTTAAAACGTACCGCATAACCAGACACTCGAATCGTCAACTGAGGGTATTTCTCTGGATGTTCAACCGCATCCAATAACATCTCTCGGTCTAGAACGTTGACGTTAAGGTGTTGACCACCTTCAATCGCAATGCCCTCGTTGCTTGCTTCGTGATGGAAGTAACCATCCATTAGCGCGGCTAGGTTTTTCTTCTGACTTAATTCATCTTTACCCAATGCGTTCGGCACAATTGAGAAAGTGTAAGAAATACCATCTTTAGCGTAAGCGAACGGTAATTTAGACACCGATGCCAGAGACGCAACCGCCCCTTTTTCATCACGACCGTGCATTGGGTTTGCACCCGGCCCAAAAGGCATACCTGCGCGACGGCCATCAGGTGTATTACCCGTTTTTTTACCGTAAACCACGTTAGATGTGATTGTTAAAATCGATTGAGTTGGCACTGCTTCGCGGTAGGTGTGCATCTTCTGAATTTTCTTCATGAAGCGCTCAACTAGATCACAAGCGATGTCATCAACACGGGCATCGTTGTTGCCAAATTTTGGATAATCACCTTCGATTTCAAAATCAACGGCGATGCCATCTTCATCACGAACAGGTTTCACGGTCGCGTATTTAATTGCCGCCAAAGAGTCAGCGACAACAGACAGACCTGCAATACCACACGCCATGGTGCGGTGCACGTCGCGATCCATCAATGCCATCAGTGATGCTTCGTAGCTGTAACGGTCATGTGAGTAATGGATGATGTTCAACGCTGTGACGTATTGCGTTGCTAGCCACTCCAACATATTTTCGAAACGAGGCATCAAAGCGTCAAAGTCGAGAATTTCATCTTGAACTTTGTCCACTACCGGACCCACTTGCGCTTTCGATTTTTCATCGATACCACCATTGATGGTGTAAAGCAGTGCTTTTGCAAGGTTGGCACGTGCACCAAAGAATTGCATGTGCTGACCAACAATTTGCGGGCTCACACAACAGGCAATCGCGTAGTCGTCATTGTCGAAATCAGGACGCATTAGATCGTCGTTTTCGTATTGAACCGAAGAGGTATCAATCGACACTTTTGCAGCATATTGTTTGAACGCTTCAGGCAATTGCTCTGACCAAAGAATCGTCATATTTGGTTCAGGAGCAGGGCCCATAGTATGCAGCGTATGTAAGTATCGGAATGTCGTTTTAGATACTAGTGTACGGCCATCAACACCCATACCTGCCATGGCTTCGGTTGCCCAGATTGGGTCGCCAGAAAACAATGAATCGTATTCTGGTGTGCGTAGGAAGCGAACCATGCGTAGCTTCATGATGAAGTGGTCAATCATTTCTTGCGCTTGTGATTCATCAATCAAACCGTTTGCGATATCGCGCTCTAGATAGACGTCTAGGAAAGTCGAAGTACGGCCCAGTGACATTGCTGCGCCGTTTTGCGATTTAACCGCCGCTAGGTAGCCAAAGTAGGTAAATTGGATCGCTTCTTGTGCTGTTTTTGCAGGTAGCGACATATCAATGCCGTATTTCAGACCCATTTGACGAATGTCTTCAAGTGCTTGAACTTGATCGGCTATTTCTTCGCGAAGACGAAGTGTTTTCTCAAGATCGTTGCCTTGTTCTAAGAACGTTTGTGTTGAATTGTATTGTTCTTTTTTGTCTGCTTTTAAGAAGTCGATACCGTATAGGGCGAGACGGCGATAGTCACCAATGATACGACCACGGCCATAAGCATCAGGAAGGCCCGTGATGATGCCGGATTTACGACAGGCTAGAATTTCTTTGGTGTAAAGGTCGAAACACGATTTGTTGTGAGTTTTACGGTATTCAGTGAAGATCTTTTCAACCGTTGGATCCAGTTCGCGGCCATAAACTTCGCACGAGTTTTTTACCATGCGAATCCCGCCATTGGCGATGATTGCACGTTTTAGCGGTTGATCAGTTTGTAAGCCAACGATCTTTTCCAGATCTTTGTTGATGTAGCCTGCATCGTGGGAAGTGATTGTTGAGGGCAAGTCTGTGTCAAAATCAATAGGGGCGTGTGTGCGGCTTTCTTGTTTTATGCCTTCAAGCACTTGGTTCCATAATGCTGAAGTGGATTCGCTAACTTCAGCTAAGAAAGTCTCGTCTCCCTCATAGGGTGTATAGTTTTTTTGGATGAAGTCACGAGTGTTGACAGAGTTTTGCCATTCACCAGCAGTAAATCCAGCCCATGCATCTAGCATGTCAGTTGTCGGAATAGTCATAAGTAAATCCCTAAGTTATTGATAATTAGAATGGAGGCGACGAGTAGGACGGAACCATTCTTAACCCTTTTAATCGTATGGATTTATTTATTATGAGTAAAATGAATGCTTTTCATTTTTTCAATGATTAAATTGCATTAATAATAGATTCAAATAGTTATGATTGTTTTTTGCTAGGAAAGAGACAGAATTAAATATGTGGTGTTGTGAGAACACTATCTACGACAATGTTATGAGTTCTGTAATTTGAACTTATTTCGGTGTGATTTTATGGCGCCTAGATTGGCTTAGATTTCATGGCGATTAAGATACAAAAAAGCCGTGTCTTGCGACACGGCTTTTCTATAATCTGGCTCCTCCTGCTGGGCTCGAACCAGCGACCTGCGGATTAACAGTCCGTCGCTCTACCAACTGAGCTAAGGAGGAATTGCTTTGCTTGAAAGCGGGAAGAATCTTACCGAGCACTCAAACTACTGTCAACAGTAAAAAAATACATTTTTAGCAAAAAATATTGATTTAAGGGCTTTACTTTTCTGTATGGCTTGCCAGTAAAGGCTCGAGGTTAGTTATCCACTAAATTTGTGGATAAGTATGTTGATGAGATCTGGGTAAAGAAAATTAATATGCAACTAAGTTTTTATTTAATGAATTTTTAGTCGGAGTTATGCGTAAAATAAGCAAATAAAACAGAGGTTTATCGATGTTAATCAAAAGGTATTCAAAGTGGATAAAAATCAATCTTTTGGGGATAAGAAAGTTTTAAGCTAATTTTTGGGGAAAAGTTGTGGAAACTATAATGTAAAGAATGTGTGTAGCTCTTCAACTAGGGCGAAGTACTATATCAGAGTCACTTTTATATGGCTATAGCATTCTAGACAAACAAGAAAATTTATTAACAATGATGGTTAAATTCTCGATAGACGTAGATTTCATTAGCTAAGGTGTATATATATACAGCCAAAGCGCAGTAAAATTGAGGAAGGGTATGAGTAAAGTCTATGAATTGGTCTCCGATTATCAGCCGTCGGGCGATCAACCAGGAGCGATCAATCAGTTGCTTGAGGGGCTCGATGCTGGGCTAGCACATCAAACCTTGTTGGGGGTCACAGGCTCAGGTAAAACCTTCACATTAGCGAATGTGATTGCTCAAGCCCAACGACCTGCAATATTACTTGCGCCAAACAAAACGCTTGCTGCTCAGTTATATGGTGAGATGAAGTCATTCTTTCCTAATAATGCGGTTGAGTATTTTGTTTCTTACTACGATTACTACCAACCTGAAGCATACGTTCCCACAACAGATACTTTCATTGAAAAGGACGCTTCGGTTAACGCCCACATTGAGCAAATGCGACTGTCTGCCACTAAAGCTTTATTGGAACGGAAAGACGCTATTATCGTTGCTTCGGTTTCAGCTATCTATGGTTTGGGTGATCCGGAATCCTACTTACAAATGATGCTTCATTTGCGACGTGGAGATGTGATTGATCAGCGTGATATGCTTCGTCGCCTAGCGGAGCTCCAATACTCGCGCAATGATGTTGCTTTTGAGCGAGGGCAGTTCCGTGTCCGTGGCGAGGTGATTGATATATTCCCTGCTGAATCAGACCAAGACGCTGTGCGCGTTGAGATGTTTGACGATGAGGTGGATTGCATCAGTGTGTTCGACCCATTGACAGGCGTGGTCAAACAACGAGACTTGCCGCGCTATACCATCTATCCCAAGACGCACTATGTGACGCCAAGAGATCGCATTCTTGAAGCGATTGAAAATATTAAAGTCGAACTAGAAGTGCGCAAAAAGCAGCTTCTAGATAACAACAAGCTACTGGAAGAGCAGCGAATTAGCCAGCGCACTCAATTCGATATCGAAATGATGAATGAGTTGGGCTTTTGCTCCGGTATCGAAAACTATTCTCGTTATCTCAGTGGACGCTCGGAAGGTGAGCCGCCACCAACCCTGTTTGACTACTTACCTCATGATGGCTTGTTGATCATCGATGAATCTCACGTGACAGTACCGCAGATAGGTGCCATGTATAAAGGCGACCGTTCGCGTAAAGAAACGCTGGTGGAGTTTGGTTTCCGGTTACCTTCAGCTTTGGATAATCGTCCACTGAAGTTTGAGGAGTTTGAAGCACTAGCGCCACAAACGATTTTCGTCTCTGCTACTCCTGGAAATTACGAACTAGAAAAATCGGCGGGTGATGTAGCGGATCAAGTCGTTCGTCCTACAGGCTTGCTTGACCCTGAGTTGGAAGTTCGCCCAGTAGCGACCCAAGTCGACGACCTATTGTCTGAGATCCGTATTCGCGCTGCTAAAGATGAACGAGTTCTGGTTACAACACTGACCAAACGAATGGCTGAAGATCTCACCGAATACCTTCACGAACATGATGTTAAGGTACGTTATTTACACTCAGACATTGATACTGTTGAGCGTGTGGAAATTATCCGTGACCTTCGTCTTGGGGAATTTGACGTGCTGGTGGGAATAAACTTATTGAGAGAGGGCCTGGATATGCCAGAGGTCTCGTTAGTTGCAATTTTGGATGCGGATAAAGAGGGCTTCTTGCGGTCTGAACGCTCACTCATTCAGACCATTGGTCGTGCTGCACGAAACATCGAAGGTAAGGCGATTTTATACGCTGACCGAATCACCAACTCAATGAAAAAGGCGATGGATGAAACTAACCGTCGTCGCGAGAAGCAGGAAGCGTACAACGAAGAAATGGGTATTTCGCCACAAGCGCTCAAACGAAATATCAAAGACATCATGGAACTTGGCGATATCACTAAGTCTAAACGCCAGCGTAACACTAAACAGGTACCATTATCGAAAGTGGCGGAGCCTTCGCAAACTTACGAGGCACTGTCCCCTCAGCAGCTAGAAAAAGAAATCAGTCGACTGGAGGCAGCGATGTATCAGCATGCGCAAGATTTAGAATTTGAGTTAGCGGCACAAAAGCGTGACGAGATTGAAAAACTACGAGCGCAGTTCATCGCAAATAGTTGAACAAACTTACCGATTTAACTATCCAAGCATTTTAGGTCGCTTGTAAAAAAAAGAAGCCAATAGGCAGTCGGGTCTATTGGCTTGTTTTGTGAACATATCGTTCACTAACAACGTCAGTTGGCTAGGTGACCCGAGGGGTCACTATCGTTACAGCATGGTTTGTGCCACTTTTTAAATAATTGATATTATTTTTGAATTTTTTCCTTTGCCCATAATTTAGCTAATGTTATTTGCAAAATGCAAAGCGTAATGCGATTATTGTTTAAAACACAACAAAATAATAGCTAGGTTATGCAACAAAAACCCGAAGGCCCAAAGTCTCGTTACCTTTTAATGGTCGAGGACACCGCATCTGTTGCGGCTCTGTACCGCTCATACCTGACACCGCTTGGCATAGATATCAATATTGTCGGCACAGGTAGGGATGCCATTGAGAGCCTAAATCATCGAATTCCAGATCTTATTTTACTCGATCTCCGTCTGCCAGATATGACGGGGATGGACGTTTTACATGCCGTTAAAAAGAGTCATCCCGACGTACCTATAATCTTTATGACCGCTCACGGTTCTATCGATACCGCTGTCGAGGCCATGCGTCATGGCTCACAAGACTTTCTAATTAAACCGTGTGAAGCAGACCGTTTACGTGTCACGGTTAACAATGCCATTCGTAAAGCGACCAAGCTAAAAAATGAAGCCGATAATCCAGGTAATCAGAGCTATCAGGGGTTTATCGGCAGTAGCCAAACCATGCAGCAGGTTTACCGTACGATAGATTCAGCGGCGAGCAGTAAAGCGAGTATTTTTATCACAGGTGAAAGTGGTACTGGTAAAGAGGTATGTGCCGAGGCTATTCACGCAGCAAGTAAACGTGGTGACAAACCTTTTATTGCAATTAACTGTGCTGCAATTCCAAAAGATTTGATTGAGAGTGAACTGTTTGGTCACGTAAAAGGGGCCTTTACTGGCGCTGCGAATGATCGTCAAGGGGCAGCTGAGTTAGCGGATGGCGGCACACTTTTTCTAGATGAGCTTTGTGAGATGGACTTGGATTTACAAACCAAGTTGCTACGATTTATTCAAACGGGCACATTCCAAAAAGTGGGTTCCTCAAAAATGAAGAGCGTGGATGTGCGCTTTGTGTGTGCCACTAACCGTGATCCCTGGAAAGAGGTACAAGAAGGTCGATTCCGTGAAGATTTGTACTATCGTTTGTATGTCATTCCTTTGCATTTACCGCCTTTACGCGAACGAGGCGAAGATGTTATTGAAATTGCATACTCACTGTTAGGTTACATGTCACACGAAGAAGGAAAAAGCTTCATACGTTTTGCGTCTGATGTCATCGAGCGATTCAACAGCTATGAGTGGCCGGGTAACGTTCGTCAGTTACAAAACGTGCTACGCAATATCGTTGTTCTAAACAACGGTAAAGAGATTACGTTGGACATGTTACCGCCACCGTTGAATCAACCGCTTGACCGTCCGTCGTCTGTGGCTAAATTAATTGAGCCGAAAGCGATGACCGCATCTGAGATTATGCCATTATGGATGACGGAAAAAATGGCAATCGAGCAAGCGATTGAAGCATGTGATGGCAATATTCCTCGAGCGGCGGGATACCTTGATGTCAGTCCGTCGACGATTTACCGCAAGTTACAGGCATGGAACGGCAAGGAAGAGCGGCAAAAAGTATGAGTGTAAATGTATTAAATCAGCAAAAAATAGATGAACTGTCGATGGAAATTGGCAGTGACAACGTACCTGTACTGTTCGATATCTTCCTAGGAGAAATGGATACCTATATCGAGAACTTATCCCAACTGCAGGGGGCAGAGCGATTAGCTTACTCAAAAGAAATCAGCCACGCGTTGAAAAGTAGTGCTGCGAGCTTTGGGGCAGATCGCCTTTGTGAACTGGCGATGTCTATAGACAAAAAAGCGAAAGCCGGTGAGTTAACTGCGGAGTCTGAGGTGTTAGAGGTTATGTTCGATCTTTTGCACGAAACTCGAGATGCTTATCGCTCTTGGCGACAGTAACTATTTATTCCTATTAACCATTTTTTCTTAGTAAACATCTGTTCTTACTGGATGCCTGAACTAAAACCCTTCGATGACAGAAGGGTTTTCATTATCAATAAACACCTTGAAAGAGGGCGCTAGCCAGGTAACGCGCTCTTAAATAGAAAGTTGTAGCTGACTTTCAATCGCTAGTTTGAGCTTGTTTCTATCGTGACGCCAGTCTCGGTTAGAGGAGGCGAGTGACTCCGTCACTACATTCCATTGACTTAAGACGTCTTGCTCGGTTTTCTCTGCTAGAACCACGTCTATTTTTCTTCCTTGACAGGCACGTTCACACCATTCTAATTTTTGAGCCATCGTCATTCGTCCCGCTGGGCCGTATTCTGGACTCAGGTTAGCAACAAAAATGACTTTTGCTTTTGTGTTTGCTGCAATCGCTTTGCCGAGTTCAGGCAGCAATAAAGGAGGCATGATACTAGTTAAAAAACTGCCAGGGCCAAGAATAATCGCGTCAGCTTCCGCCAAAGCTGTGATGGCTTCTTTGGTAGCAGGCACTTCTGGTGAAAGATCCAAACGTCGCAAGTCTGCTTTCATTTCGTCGACATTTGTTTCTCCCGTAACCCACTTCCCATCTACGGATAACGCGGAAAGATCCGAAGGGTGTTCGGACATAGGAAGGATGTTAACGTCGACTTTTAACATATTGCGAATCAGATTAATGGCATCTAAAGGTCTGACCGATAAGTTATCGAGTGCAGTAAGCATCAAATTACCAAGATTATGACCATCAAGTTCGCCAGTGCCTTTGAAGCGATATTCAAACATCATAGAACTGATCGAAGGCTCTGTAATGAGCTGATTAATACAGTTACGTGTGTCTCCCCAAGCGATTCCTCCTTGGCAGTGACGAATTCTTCCTGTTGAACCACCATTGTCAGTCGTGGCAACAATCCCAGTTGCATTGCTGCCAAAATCTCGTAATGCGGCCAGCATTCGACCTAAGCCATGACCACCGCCAACAGCGACCACTTTTTTATCTGTGTAGATATTCATTATGTTCTTCTAATAATCTAATAAAAAACGGCTACAATTTATCTTAAGGAGTGTCTTAAAGGTACTCACTTAGCGGTAAATTGTGTCTCTAGAGAGTTTTTTATCACTCAAGTCTGGATTCCATTACAAATATTAAGTATTTTACACCGCAAAGCTATCAGAGATTTCATATCTCTGGTTGCCATAACTCCGAGCTCACTATTGCTAAGTCCTTGGATAAGCGTTTTGAGCCAGTGGCATACTGTCACAAGGGCATGATTGGAAATGGCCATGCCTCCCGTGTTTGGAAAGGTGTTCCGTGGCGCAACAATTCGAAGACAAATTTCATCGTAAGTTTTATTACTTGCGTCTGTCTGTGACCGACGTATGTAATTTCAAATGTACCTATTGCCTTCCTGATGGCTATAAGCCTTCGGGCAATAAAAACTCGTCTTTTTTATCTCTCCCTGAAATCAAACGGGTCGTAAAAGCATTCGCTGATTGTGGCACGTCAAAAGTGCGCATCACTGGTGGTGAGCCTAGCTTACGCAAAGATTTTACCGACATTATCCATTCAGTAGCGGCGACGCCTGGCATTCAAAAAGTTGCAACGACAACCAATGGCTATCGCATGGCAAAACAAGTCGCAGATTGGCGTGAAGCGGGTTTAACCCACATTAATGTCAGTGTGGATAGCCTTGACCCGCGTATGTTTCATCAAATCACAGGTGAAAATAAGTTTACTGAAGTCATGAATGGTATCGAACGTGCGTTCGAGGTCGGTTATGAGCAAGTAAAAGTTAATGTGGTGTTGATGAAAGATCTGAACCATCACGAGCTGCCAGCGTTTCTTAACTGGATAAAAGATCGTCCAATCCAACTGCGTTTCATTGAGTTGATGCAAACGGGTGAGATGGATGAGCTATTTAATAAGCACCATGTATCCGGAGTGGCAATTCGTAACCAGCTAATTGCAAATGGTTGGTTGCTGAAAGTACGCTCGCATAATGATGGTCCTGCGCAAGTATTTGTTCATCCTGATTACAAGGGTGAAATAGGTCTTATCATGCCTTATGAAAAAGACTTTTGTGAAAGCTGCAACCGACTGCGCGTTTCTGCGATGGGTAAGCTGCACCTATGTCTGTTTGGAGACTACGGTGTAGAATTGCGTGATCTTTTGGAACGTGATGAGCAAGAGAGTGAGCTTATTGAACGTATCCAGGCGCAGTTACAAACCAAGTCGGTAAGCCATTTCTTGCATGATGGCAATACTGGTATGACGCCACACCTCGCGTCTATCGGCGGCTAACTTCATTCAACTTTTAGAGCGAGCTTAGTGATAAGCTGGCTCTAACTTTTTCCGAATCGATACCAAGCGTATCAAAGCTAATTAAGAGAATAGGTGAACAAATGGGTCACGCTGAAAGCAAATTCCAACCTGCAAATATTGCCGTTCTAACGGTATCTGACACTCGTACTGAAGAAAACGATACCTCTGGTCGTTACCTAGCTGAGCATGCTCAAGAAGCGGGTCACAACGTAGTAGACAAGCAAATTGTTATTGATGACATGTACAAGATCCGCGCGATTGTTTCTCAATGGATTGCTGATGAAAGCGTACAAGCGATCATGATTACTGGCGGTACAGGTTTCACCTCACGTGATAGCACGCCAGAAGCACTTAAGCCTCTATTTGATAAAGAAGTTGAAGGTTTTGGTGAGTTGTTCCGTATGGTGTCGTACGAAGAGATCGGTACGTCTACGATTCAGTCTCGTGCGATTGCTGGTTTTGCTAACCACACCGTGATCTTCGCAATGCCAGGTTCAACTGGTGCGTGCCGCACAGGCTGGACAAAAATTATTAAACAGCAGTTGGATGCAAGTCATCGCCCTTGTAACTTCATGCCACACCTATCTGTATAACCTTTCCTAAAAGCGAAGGAAAAACAATGACCCAATTTACACATATCAATGCTTCTGGCGAAGCAAACATGGTTGACGTGTCAGCAAAAACGGAGACGGTTCGTGAAGCTCGTGCTGAAGCATTTGTTCACATGGCCCCAGAAACACTTCAACTGATTGTCTCTGGCCAGCACCATAAAGGTGATGTATTTGCGACGGCTCGTATTGCTGGTATTCAAGCTGCTAAGAAAACCTGGGATTTGATTCCACTTTGTCATCCGCTACTACTCTCTAAAGTTGAAGTTCAACTGGAAGCTATCGAAGCAGAGAACAAAGTTCGCATCGAATCAGTATGTAAACTTGCGGGTAAAACTGGTGTGGAAATGGAAGCGCTCACGGCAGCTTCCGTTGCTGCTCTAACGATTTACGATATGTGTAAAGCAGTACAAAAAGACATGGTCATTGGTCAAGTTCGTCTATTAGAGAAAACGGGTGGTAAATCTGGTCACTTTAAGGTGGAATCATGATTAAAGTACTTTTCTTTGCTCAAACTCGCGAGCTGATTGGCATCGACAGTGTTGAGTTAGACGGGCCGTTTGAAACGGTTGAATCAATTCGTGCACATCTAGTGGAAGAAGGCACTGAGAAAGATGGCAAGTGGGATTTAGCACTCGAGTCAGGAAAGCTACTTGCTGCAGTGAACCAATCTATCGTCCCTCTGGATACACAAGTAAAAGCAGGTGATGAAGTTGCGTTTTTCCCGCCGGTAACTGGGGGTTAAGATGGATTCTCGTGTTTCTGTACAAATTGAAGACTTTTCGGTTGAGCAAGAATATCAACGTCTATCTGAAGGGACGGCTGCCGGCGCTGTCGTTACATTCGTTGGTAAAGTTCGAGATATGAACCTTGGGGATAATGTGATTGGTTTACATCTAGAGCACTATCCGGGGATGACAGAGAAGAGCTTGAGCGACATTTGCGATCAAGCTGAGTCTCGCTGGCCACTATTAGGTGTATGCGTGATTCATCGCGTCGGAGACATGGATAGCGGTGATCAAATTGTATTTGTGGGCGTTTCTAGTGCGCACCGCGGCGCGGCATTTGATGCGTGCGAGTTCATCATGGATTATCTGAAGACCCAAGCACCATTTTGGAAAAAAGAGCGTACGACGAATGAAGATCGTTGGATTGAGTCGCGCGACACCGATCATCAAGCTGCACAGCGTTGGGAAAAATAGAACTAACCCGCATTCTAGTGAAAAAAGCTAAGTGCTAATGGCACTTAGCTTTTTTTGTATTTATCTTCATTGTATTGCTCACTTTGTTTCAATATTTCCTATCTTTTGTCTGGTGATATTCTTCACAATAAAAGTTTTTTGCCCAATATATAAACAATTATTTGTTAGACTTGATTTGTCATAAATGTTAAATGATGTGTAAATATCTAGCATAAGATGCTAGTAAATGGTTTAAACTCAGATTAATCGAAAGTTTCGCCTGTTAAATGTCGCTTCTGGTCTTTATTTGGCTGGTGAATGCTTTGGAGTTAGAGTTTACTGCTAGATATGTGTGGTTTGGTCAGCATTATTGGTTTTTTTGCTACATTTTTATGGCAAATTACTTCAATGATTGCTAATGTGTGCCGCAGTCTTTGTAAGGTTTTAGACTTTTGTGCTCAGAAAGTGCACTAAAAAAATCTAAAACTCTGACCGTTCCAGGCCCTTACAAAGAAGTCATGGATGCTAACGAAAAAATTTGGAGTTTTACGCATGTATAAGAATAAAATCACGCGCGCTTTATTTATTGGTGCTGGTCTTTCTCTCGCTCTAGCTGGTTGTGGTGAAAAGCCTGCGGAGAAACAAGCTGCTGAGCCTGCTCCGGCTCCAGCCCCTGAAGCTAAATCTGATTCTAAAGAGCCAAAACTTGCTGCTGTTCAAGAATTGGTGCGTGGTAACGGTACAGAAGTTGCGACAATAGACCCTCATAAATCTCAAGGTGTTCCAGAATCCCACGTGATTCGCGATCTTCTTGAAGGCCTTGTAAACCAAGATGCGGACGGTAACACTATCCCTGGTGTTGCAGAATCTTGGGAAACTGAAGACAACAAAACATACACTTTCCACTTACGTGAAGACGCAAAATGGTCAAACGGTGATCCTGTCACTGCAGGTGATTTCGTTTACAGCTTCCAACGCGCAGTCGATCCAGCAACCGCCTCTCCATATGCTTGGTACATGGAATACACCAAGATGAAGAACGCAAAAGACATTGTTGCGGGTAAAAAAGATAAGAGCGAGTTAGGTGTTAAAGCGGTTGACGATCACACGTTAGTGGTTGAGTTAGATACTGCAGTACCATATTTTGTAATGATGATGGGCCACACGACAGTGAAACCTGTTCATCAAGCAACTGTTGAAAAGTTCGGCGATCAATGGACGAAGCCAGAGAACTTTGTAGGTAACGGTGCTTATGTTGTTGACAACTGGGTTGTAAACGAGCGTTTGGTTCTAAAACGTAACGAACAGTACTGGGACAACGAAAACACGACGCTTGACCAAGTTACTTTCCTACCAATCGAGAACCAAGTAGCGGAAATGAACCGCTTCCTAGCGGGTGAAATCGACTTCACGAATGAGCTGCCTACAGAGCACTTCAAGCGTCTGAAGAAAGAGCACCCACAAGAAGTGTCTGTAACCGGTAACTTATGTACTTACTACTACATCTTCAATACGAAGAAAAAGCCGTTTGATGATGTTCGTGTGCGTAAAGCGATTTCTTATGCGATTGACCGTAACATTGTGACCGATGCGATTTTAGGTCAAGGTCAAAAGCCAGCTTACTTCCTAACACCTGAAATTACGGCAGGTTTCAACCCAGAAATTCCTGCATACGGCAAAATGACGCAAGAAGAGCGTAACGCAGAAGCTGCGCGTCTATTGGAAGAAGCGGGTTACGGCGCAGACAACCCTCTTGAATTTAACCTTCTATACAATACATCAGAGAACCACAAGAAACTTGCGGTTGCACTGGGTTCAATGTGGAAGAAGACACTTGGTCTAGATGTTACGCTAGAAAACCAAGAGTGGAAAACTTACCTATCTACCAAAGATTCTGGCAACTTTGAGGTTGCTCGTGCAGGTTGGTGTGGCGACTACAACGAAGCTTCATCTTTCCTAACGCTGATGATGAGTAATAACACTACTGGTGGTATTCACTACGACAGCAAAGAGTACGATGCGATCATGAACAAAGCATTTGCTTCAACTTCTGACGAAGAGCGCCAAGCACTTTACCTAGAAGCAGAGAAGTTGATGGCAAAAGATATGCCAATCGCACCTATCTACCAGTACGTGAAATCACGTCTACTATCACCGAAAGTTGGTGGCTTCCCAGTAAATAACGCGGAAGACAAGATTTACTCTAAAGATCTCTACATCACAGAGTAATTCGTAACTCGATAGAACTATAAAAATGAGGCTCTACATGTGAGAAATTGCATGTAGCGCCTATCTTTAGTCCAAAAGAATTGGACGACTTCTTTAATTTAACTGTCACAGACTGAAAGAGTGAGTTTATGCTTAAATTCATCGCAAAAAGGATATTTGAGGCGATCCCAACAATGTTGGTTTTGATCACCGTATCTTTCTTTCTTATGCGCTTTGCACCGGGAAACCCTTTCTCTACAGAGCGTCCATTGCCACCCGAAGTAATGGCAAATATCGAAGCTAAATATGGCTTGGATAAACCTGTATTTGAACAATACACCACGTATTTGACCAATGTTATCCAAGGTGATTTCGGACCGTCATTTAAATACCTTGATTACTCAGTAAACGAGCTGATCGCGGTTGCCTTACCTGTTTCGGCTAAAGTGGGCTTCATCGCCTTTATCTTTACTTTGATAATGGGGGTTACCGTCGGTACCATTGCTGCGCTCAAGCAAAATACTTGGATTGATTACACCATTATGTCGACTGCGATGCTTGGTGTCGTTATGCCATCCTTTGTATTAGCGCCTGCGCTTATCTACATATTCTCGCTTCATTGGAATATCTTCCCTGCGGGCGGTTGGCAAGATGGTAGCTGGCAGTATTTAGTGCTTCCTGTTATTGGTATGTCGCTACTGTATGTTGCTACCTTTGCTCGTATCACGCGTGGTTCGATGATCGAAACCCTAAACAGTAACTTTATTCGTACGGCACGTGCTAAAGGTCTAAGTTACCGTTACATCATTATCAAACATGCTCTGAAGCCGGCACTTCTCCCTGTTGTTTCTTACATGGGTCCAGCTTTCGTAGGTATCATCACCGGTTCCGTTGTTATCGAAACCATTTTTGGTCTGCCTGGTATTGGTAAACTATTCGTTAACGCTGCGTTTAACCGTGACTACTCGCTAGTAATGGGGGTAACCATTCTGATTGGTTTCCTATTTATTCTATTCAACGCGATTGTAGATATTTTACTTGCAATGATTGACCCGAAAATTCGCTACTAACAGGGACGTTTGGTTATGTTAACGAAAAAAGAAAACCTAGAAGCGATTGAGAAATTCTCCGAAAACTTGGAGATTGAAGGTCGCAGTCTTTGGCAAGATGCTCGTATCCGTTTCATGCGCAACAAAGCGGCGATGGTGAGCTTATTCCTTCTTGTTCTAATGACCTTGGCGGTTATTATCCTGCCAATGATCGCACCGTACACATTTGATGATACTGACTGGTACGCGATGCACGTTGCACCGAATGCTGACCATTGGTTTGGTACTGACAGCTTAGGCCGTGATTTATACGTGCGTACGCTAATTGGAGGTCGTATTTCGTTGATGGTAGGTGTTATGGGTGCATTTGTAGCGGTACTGATTGGTACGCTCTACGGCGCAGCATCTGGTTTCATCGGCGGTAAAGTTGACCGCGTAATGATGCGTATTCTAGAAATTTTATACGCGGTACCGTTTATGTTCCTGGTGATTGTACTGGTAACATTCTTCGGTCGTAACATCATGCTGATCTTCGTTGCGATTGGTGCTATCGCATGGCTAGATATGGCGCGTATCGTACGTGGTCAGACTCTTAGTCTACGTAGCAAGGAGTTTATCGAAGCGGCACATGTGTGTGGTGTAAGCAACTGGAAAATCATTACTCGTCATATCGTACCGAACGTACTGGGTATTGTAGCGGTATACTCTACGCTGCTTATCCCAAGTATGATTCTAACGGAATCATTCCTATCATTCCTTGGTCTTGGTGTTCAGGAACCAATGACAAGTTGGGGCGCTCTTCTACAAGAAGGTGCACAGACAATGGAAGTAGCAATCTGGCAGCTGGCATTCCCAGCAGTGTTCATGGTTGTGACGCTATTCTGCTTCAACTACGTTGGTGACGGCCTGCGCGATGCGCTGGATCCAAAAGACAGATAATTAAAAGATAAGATTAAGGAAGCAATGATGAGCTTATTAGATGTCAAAGATCTGCGCGTCGAATTCACCACGCAAGATGGTATCGTAACCGCAGTAAACGATTTGAACTTCTCTCTCAACCAAGGCGAAACCTTAGGTATCGTTGGAGAGTCGGGATCAGGTAAATCTCAAACCGTATTCGCAATCATGGGCCTTTTGGCTAAGAATGGTATTATTTCTGGTAGCGCAAAGTTTGAAGGCAAAGAAATCCTAAACTTACCAGAAAAAGAACTGAACAAAGTGCGTGCGGAACAGATCGCAATGATCTTCCAAGACCCAATGACATCACTGAACCCTTACATGAAAGTCAGTGATCAGTTGATGGAAGTGCTTATGCTGCACAAAGGCATGGGCAAAGCGGAAGCATTTGAAGAATCAGTACGCATGCTGGAAGCGGTAAAAATCCCTGAAGCGCGTAAGCGTATCACGATGTACCCGCATGAGTTTTCAGGCGGTATGCGTCAGCGTGTAATGATCGCGATGGCGTTGTTATGTCGTCCTAAACTGCTTATAGCCGATGAGCCAACAACAGCACTTGATGTGACGGTACAAGCACAGATCATGGACTTGTTGAATGAGCTGAAATCTGAGTTCAACACAGCGATCATCATGATCACTCACGACCTTGGTGTGGTTGCAGGTTCGTGTGACAAGGTGCTGGTGATGTATGCAGGCCGTACCATGGAGTACGGCAACGTAAACGAAATTTTCTACAATCCAAGCCATCCTTATGCGGAGGGGCTGCTGAAGGCGATTCCTCGCCTCGATACTGAGGGTGAAATTCTGCCGACCATTCCTGGTAATCCACCAAACTTGCTTCGTCTACCGCCGGGCTGCCCTTATCAAGAGCGCTGTCACCGTGTGATGGATCGTTGTAAGCGCGAGGCGCCAATTCTGACACCATTTGGTGATGGTCGTCAGCGTGCATGTTTTTCTGAATGGGAGGCTTGGAACAAATGAACGCAGTAGACAAAAAACTAATTCTGGACATTTCTGAGCTGAAAGTTCACTTCAGCATTGCCTCAAAGTCGGCATGGCCGTGGTCAAAGCCTTCGAGCCTGAA
Source organism: Vibrio sp. 1731 (assembly GCF_033339955.1). Classification (NCBI taxonomy): domain Bacteria; kingdom Pseudomonadati; phylum Pseudomonadota; class Gammaproteobacteria; order Vibrionales; family Vibrionaceae; genus Vibrio; species Vibrio sp. 1731. The sequence continues at coordinate 161,145 of NZ_JAWOVO010000008.1, forward strand.
AGCGGTAGATGGCGTGAACGTTCGACTATACGAAGGGGAAACGCTTGGTGTAGTAGGTGAATCAGGTTGTGGCAAATCGACGTTTGCTCGTGCCATCATTGGTCTGGTTGAAGCTACTGACGGCCAAGTAGTTTGGTTGGGTCAAGACCTTACTAAAATGAAAAGCGTTCAGCGCCGTGAGACGCGTAAAGAAATTCAGATGATTTTCCAAGACCCATTGGCATCGCTGAATCCGCGTATGACTGTTGGTGATATCATTGCTGAACCTCTTGAGACATTCTATCCAGAACTGTCTAAGCAGGAAGTGAAAGATCGCGTTAAAGAGATGATGGCGAAAGTTGGCCTATTACCTAACGTGATTAACCGTTACCCACACGAGTTCTCGGGTGGTCAGTGTCAGCGTATCGGGATAGCGCGTGCGCTTATCCTTAAGCCTAAGATGATCATTTGTGACGAGCCAGTATCGGCGCTTGATGTATCTATTCAAGCTCAGGTGGTTAACCTACTTAAAGAGATTCAAAAAGAGTTAGGGCTTTCTCTGGTATTCATTGCGCATGACTTGTCTGTCGTTAAACACATTTCAGATCGCGTTTTAGTTATGTATTTAGGTAATGCCGTGGAACTTGGCGAGGCCGAGGCTCTGTTTGCTGATCCTAAGCACCCATATACGCGTGCGCTAATGTCTGCGGTTCCGATCCCGGACCCGGATATTGAGCGCAATAAGAAAATCCAAATGCTAGAGGGTGATCTTCCTTCACCTATCAACCCACCGTCGGGTTGTGTATTCCGCACTCGTTGCCCACAAGCAACCGAAGAGTGTGCGAAGACAAAGCCAACCATTTTAGGTAATGACGTTCACGCGGTATCTTGTTTACACGTTAGTGTATAAATTCAGCCTGTGACGGGCTTAAGCGCGACACCTTCATCGGGTCGCGCTTTTTTTATGTGTCTGATTTATACATTCGAATTTCTTGAACATGATGTCCTAAGTTCGATGATTCTCTGTTTGATAGGAAACGCTAATATAGACACAAACAGAACGAGAGGAGAGCAATCATGGGTAAGTTGGTTGAAGGTGTTTGGCAAGATGTCTGGTATGACACAAAATCAAATGGTGGCAAATTTGTGCGCGAAGATGCCGGATTCCGTAACTGGGTTAAAAACGACCCTGATGCGGAGTTTACACCAGAGTCCGGTCGATACCATTTGTATGTCTCTCTTGCTTGTCCGTGGGCACATCGAACCCTCATTTTCCGCAAGCTGAAAGGTTTAGAACCACATATTGATGTCACGGTCGTTTGCCCTGATATGCTCAGCCAAGGTTGGCAAATGGGGCTTCCTGAGCCATTGTTTGGTCACACGCGCATGTATCAAATTTACACGCAGGCCAAACCCGATTACACGGGCCGCGTAACCGTGCCTGTACTTTGGGATAAAAAGACCAATACTATTGTGTCAAACGAGTCGTCAGAGATCATTCGCATGTTCAATTCGGAATTCAATGCGTTAACAGGGAATCACGACGACTACTATCCAGAACATCTAAAACACGTTATTGATGAGTGGAACGATTTTGTTTATCCGAATGTCAACAACGGAGTGTATCGTTGTGGCTTCGCGACTACACAAGAGGCGTATGAAGAAGCGTTTGATTCTTTGTTTAATGCGTTAGATAAAATCGATGCTCACCTAGCGACGCATCGTTACTTAGCAGGGAACACAATTACTGAGGCGGATTGGCGTTTGTTTACGACTCTTATTCGTTTTGATGCGGTGTATGTGGGGCATTTCAAGTGTAACAAGCAGCGCATCGCAGACTACGAAAATATACAAGGCTACTTAAAAGAGTTGTATCAAGTTGAAGGCGTCGAAGACACGACGGATTTCTATCACATTAAACGCCACTACTACTTCAGCCACACTGGGATTAATCCGACGCAAGTTGTACCAAAAGGGCCTGATTTAGACCTAAATACTCCTCATGGAAGAGAAAGGATTGGCTAGTTTGCTGCTTCCATCGCAAATGAAAAAGTACTTAACGGTTAGCAATGCCGTTAAGTACTTTTGTGTCATCTAAATACCGGGAGTAGGAGTTTACTTTTTCATTCATCGTCACCTTACTTAGCGCGTACGATGTCCATCACTAGCTTTCCGTCCACTTTTACAGGACCGTCCTCTTTAGCGCCGAGCGTATACTCAAACACACCAGTCTTCATGCCACCTTTCTCTCCGTGGACCATTAACATCAGCATATCGCCTGATTCTACTGGTTCCATCAAAATTGCATTTACGTTTTCATTCTTTCCCATTTTTAACGGAGCGTAGCCGATAACAGGACCAGGCTTCATTGATTCGTCTGTTCGGTGGACAACCATCCACCCATTGTCATCAGCATGAGCCATTTCAGCGGTCACCGTTCCTCCGGACATATCTTGATCGACGCCTTTAATACTCGGGGCGGAAAAGCTGAATGAAGAAAAACTAATCAGAAACGCAGCTAAACCAAACTTTATCAGTGATGTATTGATGAAATCCTTCATATATATTCCTTAGCAGTCAATGAGTTTGTGCATTGCAGTAGCTTTTACGTATTTCCTAGCAAAAAAGTTTAGCTAAAACGTAAATAATGCCGATAAATTGAACAGGGACCGTGCTGCTTTGGAGCCAATGCATTTTGGGGAGTGGGTCAATCGGTGTAAGAACAAGCACGAGCAATGTCGATTAGGTATGGGGGCGATAGGGAGAAAAGCTTTGTGCACCAGTAATTATAGGTTGTGCAGTGATTGGTATAAAAAACAAATAAGTGTTCTGGCCAGCAATAGAAAAAGCCCTCGACGAATCGAGGGCTTTGTATCTATATCCAACTAGATGTCAGAAGCGATTATTTAGCTTCTTGGTCTGCTTGGATAGCTGTTAGAGCGATGGTGTACACGATGTCGTCTACTAGCGCGCCACGAGACAAGTCGTTTACAGGTTTACGCATACCTTGCAGCATTGGACCGATAGATACTAGGTCAGCTGAACGTTGTACCGCTTTGTAAGTCGTGTTACCCGTGTTTAGGTCTGGGAATACAAATACTGTCGCTTTACCTGCAACTGGAGAGTTTGGTGCTTTAGAAGCAGCAACGTTTTCCATAATAGCAGCGTCGTACTGTAGAGGACCGTCAATGATAAGATCAGGACGTTTCTCTTGAGCCAGTTTTGTTGCTTCACGTACTTTATCAACGTCTGCACCCTTACCAGATTCACCAGTAGAGTAAGAGATCATTGCAACGCGTGGTTCGATACCGAATGCTGCTGCAGAGTCAGCAGATTGGATAGCGATTTCAGCAAGCTGTTCAGCAGTTGGATCTGGGTTGATTGCACAGTCACCGTAAACCAGTACTTGATCAGGCAGAAGCATGAAGAATACTGAAGATACGATAGACGCATTTGGTGCCGTCTTGATGATTTGGAACGGAGGAACGATAGTGTTCGCCGTAGTGTGAACAGCACCAGAAACTAGGCCGTCAACTTCGTCGTTCTCAAGCATCATTGTGCCTAGGAATACTGAATCTTGTAGCTTCTCACGAGCCACAACTTCAGTCATGCCTTTCGCACCGCGCAACTCAACTAGGCGAGCAACGTAGTTTTCACGAACAGCATCTGCATCAATGATGGTTACACCAGTACCTAGCTCAACGCCTTGTTGAGCCGCTACGCGACGGATTTCATCTGGGTTACCTAGAAGTACACAGTCTGCAATGCCGCGTTCAGCACAGATCGCTGCTGCTTTAACTGTGCGTGGTTCGTCACCTTCTGGAAGAACGATACGCTTACCTGCTTTACGAGCAAGTTCAGTTAGCTGGTAACGGAACGCTGGTGGGCTTAGACGACGAGACTTCTGAGTGCCTTCAGTCATAGACTCGATCCAGTTACCGTCGATGTGGCCAGCAACGTGTTCGTTGATGAACTCGATACGCTCTTTATCGTCTGCAGGTACTTCGATGCTGAAGCTCTGCAGGTTTAGAGACGTTTGCCAAGTGTTACCTTGTGCTTTGAAGATAGGTAGACCAGTGTCGAATGCTGGTTTACATAGGCCTTCGATTTCGCTAGGGATATCGTAACCGCCAGTTAGCAGTACTGCACCAATATCCACACCGTTCATTGCAGCAAGAGAAGCAGCAACGATAACATCAGGACGGTCTGCAGAAGTAACAAGTAGAGAACCCGGTTTGAAGTGCTCAATCATGTTTGGCAGAGAACGTGCACAGAAAGTGATGCTCTTGATGCGACGAGTGTTGATGTCACCTTCGTTGATGATATCTGCTTTCAGGTGCTTAGCCATGTCGATTGCGCGAGTCGCAATCAGATCAATACTCCATGGCACACAACCTAGTACACGAATTGGAGAAGTGTTGAAAATTTCCATCACTTTCAATTCGTTTTGTTTTGCGCTGTCTGCATCGTCAAAGATTTCAGATAGGTCAGGGCGAGTACGGCCAGCTTCGTCAACAGGAGCGTTTAGCTTGTTGATGATAACACCAGAGATGTTTTTGTTTTTAGTGCCGCCGAAGTTAGAACATGCTACTTCGATACGCTCTTTCAGTTGCGCAGGGTTATCAGTACCTGGAGTCGCAACTAGCACGATTTCTGCACCAAGTGTTGCCGCGATTTCCGCGTTTACTTGGTTTGCAAATGGGTGCTTACGAGTAGGTACAAGACCTTCGATTAGCGTAACGTCTGCGTCTTTGTTGATTTGGTTGTAACGTTCAACAACGGTTTCTAGCAGCTCGTCCATGTTGTCGTTACCGATTAGGCTTTCAGCAACAGACATCGCCATTGGTTCACCGATCTTCATATCGCTGTTACGACCAACGATAGTTGAAGTCAGATCTGGCTGATCACCACCTGAACGTGGCTGACAGATTGGCTTGTAGAAAGAAACTTTAACGCCTTTACGCTCCATAGCGCGAAGAACACCCATGCTAACGCTTGTTAGGCCAACGCCTGCGCTAGTAGGGATAAGCATAATAGTACGAGACATTCGTAGAGTACCTTTAGCTATTTGGGGGATAAAAGCTCAACTCTTATTCCATGAAGCTCGAAGAATAGGAGTTGAGCCCCTAAGAAATTCGTTTGAATGAAAATCTGGCTAGCCGAGTGGCTAGCCAGGAATTCAATTAAAGACCTGTCAGGCGAGCAGTGTCTTCAGCGATGACTAGCTCTTCGTTAGTAGAGATAACCATTGCAGGGATACGGCTGTTTTCAGTCGTGATAACGCCTTCGCCGCCGAAGCGAGCTTTAAGGTTAGCTTCGCTATCTACTTCGATACCGAAGATGCCAAGACGGTTTAGAACCATTTCACGGATAGGGCCAGAGTTCTCGCCGATACCGCCAGTGAAAGTGATTGCGTCTAGACGGCCTTCCATTGAAGCAGTGTAGCCAGCAACGTATTTAGCTAGACGGTGGCAGAACACGTCCATTGCGCGTGTTGCTTCTTCTTTTTGACCGTAGTTGTCTTCAACGAAACGACAGTCAGAAGTCACTTCAGTTAGACCTTGAAGACCAGACTCTTTAGTTAGCATCGTGTTGATTTGATCAACAGAGTAACCTAGAGCGTCGTGTAGGTGGAAGACGATAGCAGGGTCGATGTCGCCACAGCGAGTACCCATTACCAGACCTTCAAGTGGAGTAAGACCCATAGAAGTGTCTACAGATTGACCGTTCTTGATCGCACATACAGATGCGCCGTTACCTAGGTGACAGTTGATGATGTTTACTTCTTCAACTGGTTTGTTTAGTAGGCCTGCAACTTCACGAGTGATGAACAAGTGAGAAGTACCGTGCATGCCGTAACGACGGATACCGTGTTCTTTGTATAGGTTGTATGGAAGAGCGTATAGGTAAGACTCTTCAGGCATAGTTTGGTGGAACGCAGTGTCAAATACAGCAACGTTTTTCAGCTCTGGGAAGTTTTTCTTAGCCGCTTCGATACCGATGATGTGAGCAGGGTTATGAAGAGGTGCAAATGTTGCAGCGTCTTGAATACCTTTTAGAACTTCATCAGTAATTAGTGCAGATTGAGTGAACTGCTCGCCGCCGTGAACGATACGGTGACCGATTGCGCCTAGGTTAGCTTTAAGCTCTGGCTTAGAAGCAAGAATAGTTTCTACCATAAACGCTAGTGCTTCTTCGTGAGCTGCACCATTGCCTAGTTGAGCTTCGTGCTTGCCATCAAGTTTCCACTTGATGCGAGCTTCAGGAAGGTGAAGACACTCAGCAAGACCTGACAAGTGCTCGTCGCCGTTCTCGGCATCAACAACGGCAAATTTAAGAGAAGAACTACCGCAGTTTAAAACTAAAACTAGCTTAGACATGTATGACTACCTGTTATTCGTCTGATAAAAAATCAGTTAAAGAATGAAAAATTAATCACAAGAATAGCCGATACCCAGAAGGCTGCGTACTAATCCTGGTCAAAAATTGTTCTAATTCCATATAAAGAAATAGTGATGAACCCTTCCATCACTATGATGCGATCCGTGCAGATAGATATCTCGGAGTTGCTTAAATTGTAAATAACAGCAACAATGAGATTGAGGGTCTGCAAAGGATAGCGATAATAAGCAATGATAACAAAAAAAATTTGAAAGAATATTAACTTTCATCAATTTTTTGTACCTTCAGTTGAAATGTTCAACTATTTTTTAGTGAGAGAGCGGTATGAGTAATAAAGTCGGATTGATCCATAGCCTGAAAGATGGCCAGAATTACATGGAGATCTGGCCAGTTCGTAAAGAGCTAAGCGCCATATTTCCGGAACAGCGTATCATTAAGGCGACTCGCTTTGGCATTAAAGTCATGCCGGCCGTTGCTGCGATCAGCGTACTCACTCAAATGGCATTCAACAATTACCACGCGTTACCTCAATCCATTGTTGTTGCCTTGTTTGCGATTAGCTTGCCACTTCAAGGCATTTGGTGGCTTGGTGCTCGATCCAACACGAAATTGCCGCCTTCTTTGGCCTCTTGGTATCGGGAGTTGCATCAAAAAATTGTGGAAACAGGTTTTGCATTAGAGCCTGTCAAAGCTCGCCCTCGTTACAAAGAGCTTGCGATAATACTGAACCGAGCGTTTCGCCAGCTCGATAAATCGTCATTAGAGCGTTGGTTCTAATTTAAATTGTTTGAAATGGAGTGTGCACTGGCCGCTCCATTTTTGATCCTGCCTCTATTACCTACTTTGACGGTCGTTGATGAAGCGAGCGAAGCTTTGTTTACCAAAGATTCTTTCCGGATGAAGAAGTCCCCCCGATCACAAATGTTGCTTTAGTGTTAAATCTTTCTTTTCTTTACTAAGACTTAGTAGTAATAATAAAAACAAGATGCGCAAGAAGTGCACAGTTATATGAACACAACAATACCGCCTTCAAACATTTGAATTCACGAGTCGATACACATATTGAAAGCTCGTGAAACAAGGACGAAGTCACATCAAGGAGTTATGATGAAAACGAAACGTTTATTAGCCACTGCCGTTCTATCAGCTACTGCTATTTTCTCTTCTACCAATGTACTGGCCGCCACTGCAACTGTCGCAGTTTCACAGATTGTCGAACACCCGGCGTTAGACGCGACGCGTCAAGGATTGCTTGATGGTTTGAAAGCGAAAGGCTACGAAGAAGGCAAAAATCTAGAATTTGATTATAAGACCGCACAGGGTAATCCAGCGATTGCGGTGCAAATTGCCCGTCAGTACGTCGGCGAAAATCCTGATGTGTTAGTTGGCATCGCGACACCTTCGGCACAAGCCTTGGTGTCGGCTACTCGCTCTATTCCTGTTGTCTTTACTGCGGTAACAGATCCGGTTGGTGCGAAATTGGTTAAGTCGATGGAACAACCAGGCAAAAACGTAACTGGCCTGTCTGATCTTTCACCCGTTGCTCAGCATGTCGATCTCATCCAAGAAATTCTTCCTCAGGTGAAAAGCATCGGGGTTGTATTTAATCCCGGTGAAGCTAATGCCGTGACTTTAGTTGAATTACTAAAAGAAAGCGCAAAAGCAAAAGGCATACAAGTGGTTGAAGCGACCGCACTAAAAAGTGCTGATGTTCAGTCTGCGACTCAAGCGATTGCAGCGAAATCAGACATTCTTTACGCCCCAACAGACAATACAGTTGCAAGTGCGATTGAAGGGATGATTGTTGCAGCGAATCAAGCGAAGAAACCTGTATTTGGTGGCGCGACGTCGTATGTCGAAAAGGGTGCAATTGCAGGCTTAGGTTTTGACTACTATCAGGTTGGTGTACAAACCGCGGATTACGTGGCGGCGATTCTTGATGGTCAAGAACCAGGCAAGCTGGATGTAAAAGTCGCGACGGGCTCTGACCTTGTAATTAATGAAAGCGCAGCATCTAAGCTCGGTATCAAGCTGCCAAGTTCTGTGGTTGAACGTGCGACAAGCATGCAATAAGTAACGTTCTTTTGGGGTAAAGACCGTCACGCTGGTTGGTAGAGGTTTGCCCCAAAATTGATACTCGCCAGACTTCTCGTGTAGAGCATTCTGCTAGAGAAGAAGGGGAGTATACGTTAGAAGTCTTACGTTCAGGTTGGTATTAGCCAGCCTGAGCATGCAGAAAGGAGCAGTTATGTCTGCATTTGCTTTTTTTGGTGCACTCGAAATTGGCTTGATTTATGGCCTAGTCGCTCTGGGTGTGTATCTTACGTTCCGTGTTCTCGACTTCCCCGATTTGAGTGTGGATGGCAGCTTTCCAATGGGAGCTGCGGTGGCTGCAACGGCGATTGTCGCAGGTATTAATCCTTGGCTTGCGACAATAATGGCGATGATAGCTGGTAGTATGACGGGGTGGGTAACCGCTTTTCTGGCTGTTCGGTGTGGTATTTTACACCTGTTAGCTTCCATTCTTACCATGATCGCTGCATTTTCAATTAATATTCGTATTATGGGCAAACCTAATATGGCGTTGCTTGGAGAGGATACGATTCTCACTCCGTTTGAAGCATTGGGCGATGCGATGTTTATTCGCCCTCTGGTTGTTGGGGTCTTAGTTCTTCTTTCCGCTTTCTTTGTCATTCGCCTGCTGAACAGCGACTTTGGTCTTGGTTTACGAGCCACGGGTGTGAATGCGCGTATGGTTTCTGCGCAAGGGGCGAGCACTGGCTTTTATACCTACTTTGGCTTGGCTTTATCTAACGGTTTTGTCGGATTCGCAGGCGCGTTGTTTGCACAAACGAACAGCTTTGCAGATGTGACCTCTGGCGTGGGCACCATTGTGGTTGGTTTGGCTGCTGTGATTTTGGGCCAGACCCTCATTCCGGGGCGAAAAATTTGGGTTGCGGTATTTGCTGTCATCATCGGTTCGGTACTTTATCGCCTTGCAGTGGCTTTCGCTTTGAGCTCTGGCATGTTTGGTTTACAAGCTTCAGACCTCAACCTGGTTACCGCAGTATTGGTGGCTGTGGCGCTTATTGCTCCAAAGCTAAAACAGAGCATGAGAGCGAAACAACGAGTTACTGATGCTAAACAAGCGGCATCAAAAAATGGTTCTGGGGAGGCATTATGATCGAACTAAATAATATTCAGGTCACGTTCAACCCTGGGACGATTTTGGAAAATCGTGCATTGAAAGGCGTCTCTTTAGAGGTTCCAGAGCATCAATTTCTTACCGTGATTGGTTCTAATGGCGCAGGAAAATCGACGTTGCTTGGTGCGGTGACAGGTGAGACGCCGATGATAGGTGGTCAGGTGATCATTGATGGCAAAGACGTCACCAAGCAGACGGTTGCCCAACGTGCGACGCAATGCGCCCGAGTGTTTCAAGATCCATTGGCCGGGACTTGTGGCGAACTGACGATAGAAGAGAACATGGCTCTAGCGCACATGCGTGGTAAAAAACGCAGCTGGGGGTTGGCGCTCTCTACTAAACGTCGCAAGCTGTTCCAAGAGCGAATTAGCATCCTCGGTCTTGGTTTAGAAGACCGCTTGGGCGATAGCATTGGGTTGCTGTCTGGTGGGCAACGACAAGCCGTTAGCCTTGTGATGGCGACGTTATCGGAGAGTAAGTTGTTATTGCTTGATGAACACACGGCTGCGCTTGATCCTCGTATGGCGGCGTTTGTTATCGACTTAACTAAACGTATTGTCGATGAGTTCGATTTAACCGTGATGATGGTGACGCATTCGATGAAAGACGCATTAGCATGTGGCGATAGGACCGTAATGCTTCACCAAGGTGAAATTGTGCTTGATGTGGCTGGAGAGCAGCGCGCTAACATGCAAGTACCAGACTTGTTGGATATGTTCTCTAAAGTGCGTGGTGAAGAGCTTGCAGATGACAGTCTCTTGTTGAACTAAGCGGTATCCGACAAGTCACTACGCCTACTAAGTGTGATCCTCCTTGAGAAAATTGGCTGATATGTCAACTCGCAGGGAGGATTTCTTGTCTCTAATTCTTCAATAACATAGTGGCATATCCGATGACGAGGAGTGCCCATAATGAACCTGCCATTTATTTTTCATAGTCAAACTATTGATGGTTTAGCTTTTAATGACGAGCAAGTTACAGTCAGACTGAAAACCGAGACATTGGATTTTGATTCCGTCTATGTGCGTATTGAGCCGGACAATGAAGAATATCTGGTCGACATGGCTCAAGTAGGAACGGCTGGTGAATTATTACTATGGGAGGCATCGTTTCGACCAAATCAAGATCGAGATGTCACACATTATGTGTTTAAGCTCCTCAAAGACGGACAACAATACTGGCTCGATGCACGAGGCGTACAAAAGCGTATTCCACCCAAAGAGTTCCACTTTAAGTTGAATGTAGAGCATCAACCACCAAGCTGGGTCCAAGAGCAAGTTTTCTATCAAATCTTTCCTGACCGTTTTTCTGCTAGTAAAAGTGAGTCTGATATTCGCCACGCTTATGCTCAGTATGATTCTGCATCGATCGTCAAGGCGTGGGGAGATGCGGTAGGCTCTCACCAAAATACCGGGGCACGTGAATTCTTTGGCGGCGACCTCAAAGGTGTGGAGCAAAAGTTGGACTATCTTGAACAGCTCGGCGTTACTGCGCTTTATTTTAATCCGATCTTTTCTTCACCAAGTAATCATAAATACGACACCACTGATTACTTCACTGTTGACCCTATGTTCGGCACCAACGATCAGTTTGCTGAACTGTGTGAGAAAATCCGTGGTAAGAATATGAAGATTGTCTTAGACGCGGTGTTTAACCACACGTCAGTGCATCATCCTTGGTTTGATATCCAACAAAAAGGAGAAGGAGCATATGGCAATCCGCAGTCAAAGCTCCGTGATTACTACTTTTTCGAAGGCGAAACCAATCACTACATTGGTTGGAAAGGCATTGGTAACTTACCGGTTCTGAACTTCGAAAATGAACAGGTGCGCGACTACATCTACCAAAGTGAAGATTCTGTCATCAAGTATTGGCTGAAGCCACCGTACTTGGTTGATGGCTGGCGGTTTGATGTAATCCATATGCTTGGCGAAGGGGACGGCGCGAAAAACAATGCTCATTATGTGGCAGCGTTTCGTCATGCAACTAAGTCAGTAAACCCGAATGCTTATGTGTTAGGTGAGCACTTTTTTGAAGCAACGCAGTGGTTGCAAGGTGATCAAGAGGATGGGGCGATGAACTACTACGGTTTTGCTCATCCAGTCCGAGCTTTTATCGCACGACAAGACATTATGTACGATCCAATCAACATTGATGGTTTGGAGTTTAAAGTATGGTTGGACGAAGCCAGAGCAAAAATCCCATTTTCGAATCAGCTATCGCAGCTAAATCAACTCGATAGTCACGATACTGCTCGGTTTATCACATTGGTTGATGGTGATAAGCGTAAAATGAACATCGCGCTAGCAATGCTTATGACTTACGTTGGCACGCCTTGTATTTACTATGGGAGTGAAGTCGGTCTAGAAGGAGGGCTAGACCCGGATAATCGTCGTTGTTTTCCTTGGAATGAAATTGAAAGTTCACAATGGCTATCGCTTTACCAACAATGGGTCAAGATACGTAAACAATGTAAGCCTTTACAGTCGGGCTGTATTCAATGGCTGCATTGCACTAACAACCAGTTGGCGTACGCACGTGTACTGGGTCGTGAAGCAGTCGTTGTTATGATTAATCTCAGTGGTAATGAATGTTCAATCGATTTACCTATGTGGCAACTGGGCTTGGAGGTTAGCCAAGTTATATCGTTGTTAGATGACACAGAACAGGTTGATTATAAAGGTCATATCTCTGTCAATATGTCGGCACAGAGCTGCAAATTATGGCGACTAAAGTGACACCACACTCTATATTGATTAAACTCCTTTAATATATAAACGGTCTCAAACAGCGCGCACACATTTGTTTGGTCTCTTGTTATCTGGTGCTGCATTGCATGCGTCACCAGATAACGAGTATCAATTTAATAGCAGTCATAAGAGACTATTGACCTTTCATATGCATGGTACTCAATGGTAAACCAAAGGCGATTTAGCCTCTCATTTGTCATCTTTTTTCCTCTGGCGTTATTTGTAGTGGTTTTACTCGTGACAACGAAAAATTACTATGATGCGGTTAACCGCTATATCGATTCTGAGTATTCGCGTATCGAGCGTGCAATGTCTCGCGGTATTAAAGTACTCACGGCTTTAGATTACAGCTTCACCAACTATACCAATTACGCTAACCCACTGTTTGAAGAACATAATTCTTTAGTCAAAGAAGGGCTTTGTTATCTTTGGCCTATAGATGTGTTATTACTCGAAAGTGTTTATAGTGAAGGGTTACCTGCGGTTGACCTTGATTATATGATCGTAGGGGATGAAAGCTTATGTCAGCAAGGTTCAACGATTAACCAGTTAGCTGAACAAAAGGCGGGTTTTGCGCCGTCATTGTCATTTCTGCACGATATTGAATCGCACATTGTTGGAATCCATTACATTGACAAGCGCGGTTACGTTATCTCCTCACCCGATACCTACGCAAAAAATTTCACTAGAGAGCTTTTGTCAACGCTAAAAGCCCGACCTTTTTGGCAAAAAACCGCGCAAGATAAAGTGAACATTACCTTGGCTGGACCAGGGCCAGTGTTGGACTCGATGGAAGGTCAAGTCATTAGTATGACGGTACCCGTCTATGAGAAAGGAGAACACCAAGGTGTTTTGTCTATTGATTTTGACATCAATACGCTCATGGCTTCGTCGCTAGGTCTTGTTGGTCAGTTTCATTTGGTTTCCAATTTACAATCCATTCCTTCAAACAGTACACGAATCAAACCAGTCGAATTAGAGCGATTGAGTGCGAATCACAGCATGTACTACGAGTACAACCTTTGGGATGAAGCTAAGAACCTAGCGGTTTTTGAAAAATACAGCCTTATTGTCGCACTATTTATTTACGTGCTGAGTACCGTCGTCTTGTTCTATGTGAATATGCATAGCGAGCGACGTTACTTTAAAGAACTGGCAGCAAGAGACCCAATGACCAGTTTATTGAATCGTCGAGGTATGCAAACCGTGTGGCGTAATAAGATGACAAAAAAACAGGTTGCTTTGGCAGTGTTCGATATTGATAACTTCAAGAAGATCAACGACACCTATGGTCATGATGTCGGTGATTCTGCAATTCAGCTTGTTGCAAAATGTATACGTGAAAATATTCGCCATACCGATGTTGCCTCAAGGTTTGGTGGCGAAGAGTTCGTTTTAGCTATTTATGACGAAGATTCAGAAGGCATTAAACTCATTTTAGACAGAGTAAAAAAAGCCATAGATGAGCGCTCGATACGCGTAACGAAAGAAGGCTTTACGATCTCTGGCGGTGTGGTGTTTAGTAAAGAGAGCCGAGTAGAAAACTTTGATGAATTGTTTAAAGCGGCGGATGAAAAGTTATATCAAGCCAAAAGTACCGGCAAAAATAAGATCTGTTACTAGGATTTAGGTACAAAAAAGGACGAGATATTCGTCCTTTTTGTGTTCGGGAATTATGCAACCTGAGAGTTTAAGTCATCGCGGTAGCGTTGAATATGCTCAACAATTGGTGCGGCTTTGTTGAACGTTCTGATTTCTCTAAATAGGTCTTTTGCTTCAGGATAAGCTTGACGTAAGTAAGAGAACCATTGTTTTACGCGGTTTGGGTAATACAAGCCTTTATCGCCTTTCATCTCAAACTTGGAGTAATAGATGAGCAACTCAACCACCTCGGGCCATGACATTGGCTGGTGGTTATGTTTTACCATATTGCCTAAGTTAGGGATATTGAAAGCGCCTCGGCACACCATCAAAGAGCTAACGCCAGTCGTTTCAATGCAACGTTGACCGTCTTCATAATTCCAAATTTCGCCATTCGCAATCAGTGGGATATCAAAACGTTCACGAATTTGGTTGATGTAATCCCATTTTATCTCAGAAGCTTTATAACCACCTTGTTTAGTACGTGCGTGTACGGTCAGTTCATTTGCGCCAGCAGACTGAATGGCATCGACAATTTCAAAGCAATCTTCAGGGTTCTCCCAGCCAAGACGAATTTTTGCAGTTACGGGAATGGCTTCTGGAACGGCTTCTCGACAAGCTTTAACCACACGGTGAATGAGCTCAGGATGCTGAAGTAGAGCAGCACCACCTTTACTTTTGTTGACCATTTTGGCTGGGCAACCAAAGTTTATATCAATACCTCTGGCGCCAAGGTTTGCCGCTTTAATTGAGTTCTCAGCCATCCAGTTCGGTTCTTGTCCCAACAATTGCACATGTACTGGCACACCAGATGCAGTCTGAGAACCTTGCAACAGCTCTGGGCATAAACGGTGAAACACATGATCGGGTAATAGCTGGTCGATTACGCGAACAAACTCCGTAACACACAGGTCATAGTCGTTTATCTCGGTCAGGATTTGGCGCATCAAATGATCTAAAACGCCTTCCATTGGGCCTAGTACAACTCGCATAGCTTGCCTAATACAGTTTGGTGGTAAAAAGGAGGGCGATTGTAGCGATGTAAGTTAAGTTTGTCATTAAAAGAGTCGAAGCGCCCAATGCAGTCAAACACACAACGTTAGGTTACGTGCTTTTGAGCTCTGAGGTATAATGCCGCCAAATTTATGGGAAACCAGATGTCATGCAATACACATTGATTGAAAAAGGTGAAGTTCACGTCGATGAATCTTGCCTATTTATCGAAGGCGCAGTGTTAGCTGCGAATCTGACGACAAAACCACTCGCTCCTGAAAAGTGGTTAGAGCCGCTATTAGGTGAGGGATTCAAAGCGATTCAACCAGCTGTGGAAGAGCAAATTCACAAGCAGCATAACCGAATTCAACGAAACGAATATTCCGTGCTAGAGCTAACAGGCAAAGAACCTGAACAACTTGCTGATTTTGCCGAAGGCTTTATGTCTGTTTGGCCAATGATTGAAGAACAGTGGCAAGACGTTGAGCTCAATGATGGATTACAGCGTATGCTGCAAGCATTACTGACCACTTTGATGCTGGCGATCGATGAGCCAGCAACGCAGCAACAGATGCGTGACGCAGGTATTGAAACGCCACCGGCCCTGACAGATTTAGTCGACCAGCTTGATTTAATGGTCGGTGAAGTCGCGCTGGGCGCGGATGAGTTGATGGTAGGCAATAAAGCTCAAAGCCTAAACCCATTCAAAGGTATCGGGCGCAATGATCCCTGTCCTTGTGAGAGCGGAAAAAAATTCAAGCAGTGCTGTGGTCAATCACGCGGCTAAGTCGAATCGCCGCGCTATCCACTTAACAAAAAGCCGACCAGATGGTCGGCTTTTTGTTAATTTTTACGCGTCAGTAGGATTAACGAATTGGATTAACGCGTTTTGCAGGGAAGAATTGTGCAATTACAATTAATGCCAAAGCGATTAAATTGCCTGCAAAAATTACGACTAACCATTGTGGCATTGATAAATCAAGGAACTGCCATACAACCTTAGAGCAATCACCATATGCTTCAAACATCCAAGGAACCCACTGATTGAGCTGAGCCCAGCTAGGGAATGTGACGAATAAATCGCAAGTCGCGAATGGTGATGGATTAAACTGGTAGTCAACGTGCTGCATCGCAAGTAACAAACCCTTGTAAGCACTTAATCCCCAGCCTATCAAACCTAGCCAGCGGAAAATTGGGTTCTTGGGTGCCAATATACCAACCATTGCAGCGACGCCCACTCCCATCATCGCGACTCTTTCATAAATACACATGACACATGGTGCAAGCATCATGACGTGCTGAAAATAGAGGGCACATGCTTCAAAGAAAACGACGAATAGCAGAAGCAGTAGCCACGATAAACGTCCCTTTGAAAACTGGTTAAGTGAATTTAAAATAGTCACGTTTTTGTTCCTGTCTGAAATAGAAAAAGCTCTGAATACTCAGAGCTTTTTATCGTGGATAAGTTTCCTAATCAACTCAAATTTTAGTGACCACCGGATACTACGGGAGTCAGATCACCACTATGAGGTAAAATCCAACCAGCTTCGTAGAAAGAAGCTGTTGCAGGCTCTAGGAAGAACATGATTCCCATCAGACCGACAATCGCAAGAACGACGGTGTAAGGCAGCGCCATGATAACCATTCGACCGTAAGACAGACGAATTAATGGAGCGAGAGCCGATGTGAGTAAGAATAGGAATGCCGCTTGACCGTTTGGCGTTGCAACAGAAGGCAGGTTAGTACCAGTATTGATTGCCACCGCCAGTAAGTCGAACTGATCACGAGTAATGAGACCCTCAATGAGTGCAGTTTTTACTTCATTGATGTAAACCGTACCAACGAACACGTTATCCGACACCATAGATAATAAGCCATTCGCCACATAGAACAGAGCTAGCTGAGTACCTTTATCTTCAACGGCAAGCACCGCATCGATGACTGGTTTAAACAGCTCTTGATCAATGATTACAGCAACGATCGAGAAAAATACAGCAAGCAGTGCAGTGAAGGGCAGGGCCTCTTCAAACGCTTTCCCCATGGAGTGCTCTTCAATGACACCAGTAAATGCGGTCGCTAAAATGATCACAGAAAGGCCAATTAAGCCGACAGCCGCTAAGTGCAAAGCGAGTGCAACGATCAACCAAACCGCAATAAGACCTTGAACCCAGAGTTTTGCGACATCTTGATTTGTTCGCGTTTTACGCTCTTCACGGTCAAAATCGACGAGGATCTGACGAACGTTATTAGGAAGCTTCGCGCCGTAGCCAAACACTTTAAGCTTTTCAACTAAAGCACAAGTGATGAGACCACAGAAAAATACAGGTAGTGTCACTGGAGACATACGGATTAGGAATTCACCAAATAACCAACCCGCTTGGTCTGCAATAATTAAGTTTTGAGGTTCACCAACCATCGTGGTTACGCCACCTAAGGCAGTACCTACACCAGCATGCATCAACAAAGAGCGCAAAAAGGCACGATAGTTTTCTAGGTCATCACGCGTTAGTTCAGTGATCGTGTCATCTTGTGTATGGTCATGGTCACCGATAGGGTTACCAGACGCTACTTTGTGATAGATAGAGTAAAAGCCGATCGCCACGCTGATAACAACGGCGATAACCGTCAAGGCATCCAAAAATGCAGATAAAAATGCCGCAGCAAAGCAGAACGCGAGTGATAGAAGGGTTTTAGAGCGAATGCCAAGTAAAATTTTGGTAAAAATGAACAGCAACAGCTGCTTCATGAAGTAGATGCCCGCAACCATAAATACCAGAAGTAGCAGTACTTCGATATTTGCTACTAATTCGTGCTTAACTTGCGCAGGGCTAGTCATGCCGATAGCAATGGCTTCAATAGCAAGTAAACCGCCAGGTTGTAATGGGTAGCATTTTAATGCCATTGCTAGCGTGAAAATAAATTCAGCGACCAACAACCATCCAGCTACAAATGGGTTTATTAGGAAGAATACAATCGGGTTAATTATTAAGAAGGCTATAATGGCAACTTTGTACCAATCAGGCGCTTTACCAAGGAAGTTCTTGATAAAAGCGTTTCCGAGCGATATCGGCATGATAATTCTCTTTATAACAAAATTATGAATAGACACTACAATAGTGCTTAAGTATCTGTTTGTTAGACTTATTAACTAGTCTTTAAAAACAATAACTTAGTAAAACAACAATCCTTTGTTTATTGTAGTCTTGCCAAGTTACTTCCCCTGAACTCAAGCACCGCTCACTTTCGACCGCAAACTCTACACTCAGGCATTTATTAGTCAATAACAAAACGTGATGCTACCGACTAAAATGACTTTTTAAATGTAATAACGCGATCAAAACGGCGTTACTATACCATGAAAGTATTAAAAAAATCCTCTTGGATTTTAAATGACGGTCAGTGACGAGAAAAGGCAAATTAAGAAAGAATATTAACTGTGATATACAAAGTAATTTTTCATATTTTGAATATAAAAATGTGACACGGTTGTCTTTATTTCTCCGAGATTTGTGAGCTGTTTAATTAAATGAAAATTCATATTTTACTGCTTTCGCTCGCATGTTAGAGCCTCTTAAATTGACACAACATATAGAGTATTAACTCTATGTTATGGAGTCGTTTTCACTATTGATCGTAAATTTTCTCAAACCGCTAAGTAGTGGTATGATGAGTAGTATCGACCCTCAGAAATCAATATTGGATAAAAAGTAGAATGGTCATAAAGGCGAAAAGCCCTGCGGGATTCGCAGAAAAATATATTATCGAGAGCATTTGGAACGGCCGTTTTCCTCCAGGCTCAATTTTACCTGCTGAGCGCGAGCTGTCCGAACTGATTGGTGTTACTCGAACGACTTTAAGAGAGGTTCTTCAACGACTAGCCCGTGATGGATGGCTGACTATCCAGCACGGCAAACCTACGAAAGTTAACCAATTTATGGAGACCTCTGGTCTGCATATTTTGGATACTTTAATGACGCTAGACGTTGATAATGCGACAAACATTGTAGAAGATCTGCTTGCGGCACGTACTAACATCAGTCCTATCTTTATGCGCTATGCATTTAAAGCGAACAAAGAGAGCTCTGAGCGTACAATTAAGAACGTAATCGAATCTTGTGAAGCTTTAATGAATGCGGCTTCCTGGGACGAATTCATCGCTTCCTCGCCGTATGCCGAAAAAGTTCTGCAGAATGTGAAAGAAGATAACGAGAAAGATGAAGCGAAGCGTCAAGAAATCTTGATTGCTAAAACGTTCAACTTTTACGATTATATGCTTTTCCAGCGCCTAGCATTCCATTCAGGAAATCAAATTTACGGTTTGATCTTTAATGGTTTGAAGAAGCTCTACGATCGTGTCGGTAGCTACTACTTCTCAAATCCAGCTTCTCGTGAGCTAGCTCTGAAGTTTTACCATCAATTGCTCGAAACTTGTGAAAGTGGCCAGCGTGAGCAACTACCAGTAGTGATTCGTCATTATGGTATGGAAAGTGCGTTGATCTGGAACGAAATGAAAAAGCAATTACCAACGAACTTCACGGAAGACGACAGCTAAGCGCTGACAAGTTGAATAAACGAAAACCGCAGTGCCTTAGGCCTGCGGTTTTTTTGTTTTTATTTATAAGTCGGCGACGGACCTAGCACCAATAATAAGGCATGGAACGTTTATCCTGCTAGCGAGAGTCTGGGTAACGGTAGATATAATGACTCTACGACATCTGAAAGGACATGGTCGTAAGTATTGAAGATGGTCAATGACAAGTCCGATGTGACGCCATAAAGCTCTGCTTCTGTTAAGTCGACATGACTCCCTGTCACGTATTCATTTAGCGTCTGTATTGAGCGCGTGGAAGCAGGAGAGGTAATGCTAAGTGGAGCGATAACCGCTAGTTGGTTTAGCTTACGCATCATGACCGATGCATAGTTTTTGAAACGCTCATTTCCGCCTTGTTCTCCTAAATCTTGAATGCTGATTCGTAACTGAGTCAGGGTCTCCAAGCTATCCATAATGTTTTGCCAGTTCATGTGATACTCATTATGCAAGTCATCTCTTTGCTCAACCGCTAGCCATGCGATGGTTACTTCATCCATCAAGAACAAGCAATGACGAATCAACTTACCATGCTCCATCTGGTTTCTTGCAACACTATGGTCATCCCATTGTTCAAGTAGTTTCCCTACTTTAATCTGTAATACGCGATACATGGGTTTGTTTTCAAACCGTGAGGTTTCGACTAAAAGATGAAGCTTGTTAGTCAGAGCATCATTAAGAGCGTCCAATTTTTGTTGATCGTTTTGTTGGAATTGAAGCGAGTAGTGAGTAGCAGCTCGGTGGTGTCTCAGAAGGTGAACAACATCTCGTAATAATGTTAACAGCTGATATTTGCGCGCATGTTGCTGCTCTCGTTTAGAAGATAAGTGATATATTCCGGCTAAAATAGCGATGGACAATAGTGTGGAAATCAAAACAAACATAACCAACTCCTTGTTAGTGTTTGGACCTAACAAGGAAGATTGCAGTTTTGATGCCAAACAAAAACTCAATTTAAACAATTGGTTATATTGAATGTTCTTTTTGAATGGTCGTTGTTGGTGCATGGATTCACCAAATTTGTGAATATGTTTGATTATTCGGTGTCGATGCTTGGTGTACGCGTTATTCTTTGTGAGTTACATATTGATTACTTTTTAGTCTGATTCAAGTCACAATGTTTAGAAATTAAAATATTCGAACACTTCATATGATATAAGTTGTCTATTTTGTTGATTGTTCGAGGTAATTAATTTGTCTAATAAATTCGACCTATGCTTCAGTACTCACTCAAAGATAACGCTCCCTATCGATACAAATGATGAGGATAGGTACCTTCAGTTTCGTAAGGACAACCCACATATATTTGGTAGTTTTATTCCCGCAGGTACTCCTTTCATACTGAACGAAGGCTCTGTGATCAACATAGCTAAGTTGCGTAGCGAGAGACCTGATATAGCTTGTGCTCTTGATACTGTAAAAAATTGGTCACAAGAAACCAAAAGAAATGTAGCCAATCTAACAAGTGAGTTTGGCGATGAAAACTTACAAGCGGTAGCCCTCCTCTATGAAAAAGAGATTAAGCCTTTTTTAGATGCTACTAATCATACGATGGGGGGGAAAATCGATGAGTATACTGCAGTAGGTGCTGCCGCTACTGCTGTTAATGAAAAGCAAGTCAGATTGAGTAATTTCGGGAAAGCTTTGCTCAAATATCAAAATGCCTTACTAGATGTACGTACAGCCTCACGAAATGGTGCGCAGAAAAAGGAGCTTGTGAAGCTTGGATATAGAGTTAAAGAAGCTCACAATTCTTTGAATGCAAAATTTACAAAAGAGCTTACCCATTATGCAGGACGAGTTAAAAGTAGCCGTGGAAACATTTGGAGCAACCCGAATAGAGCTGCCAATATCGCGAGAAGTGGCAGGGATATAACTAAGTTACATTTAACATCTATAGCTAACATCCGCTCAATTCGATTTCTTGAACAAAGCTCTAGTATTGTGGGTAAAAAGATCATCATGATTGATGCTGGTGTTCGCTTTAACAATGTTCGAAATGCCAAGAATAACGGAGAAGATTGGCAAAAAAGAGCAGCAATGGAAGTTGCAGGGTTTGGTGCGAGCAACGCTGCTGGCGTTTGGACCACATCCAAAGTGATTGCATCTGGAATGGGAATCGCTTTGGCTGCTGGCCCATTTGGAGTCGTAGTATTAATTGGTGTAGGCTTAGGTGTCGGCTATGCAGCAGCTAAGATGGCTGATAGTGCAGGGCAAAATTTAGCCAAAGGTGCCTATGAAGTTAGTTCTAACATTCATTGGAATTAAAGGGATCAACGTGTCTTATTTTGATATGACAAATATGATTATCGGATGTACTTGGTTAGTTAGTACTTTGCTTTTCATTCGTGTTTCGGTAAAGCGGATCGAGAAAAAGATGTCGAAGGATGGTCATGGCCCTGTCGGTTGGGATAGAGATACCTGGGGGGTTAGATTCCCAATGTATACTACAGTTTTAATGCGAGGCAAGCCTGCGAAAGTATCACTTGTAGATGATCAGTTAATACTAAAATACGCAACGACATTTGATCGAGTTCTCGCTTTTGTAGTCACGATCAGCTTTGTACTTTTCCTTGCATGTGGCGCGATTATTACTTGGGGTCCAGAAGAATTCTCTTTGTAGTACAATCAAGCTTAATCGATAAGCTTAACTGCGAGAAAAGGCTTAACTGATTTAGTTAAGCCTTTTCAATAAAGATACTTACATTACGCGCATGCCAGGTTGAGCGCCTTCGTGTGGCTCAAGGATCCACAGGTCGCTACCACCAGGGCCTGCCGCTAGGATCATACCTTCAGACATACCAAATTTCATCTTACGAGGTTTTAGGTTTGCTACCATTACCGTTAGCTTGCCTTCTAGCTCTTCAGGTTTGTAAGCTGACTTGATGCCAGAGAATACCTGACGAGTTTCACCACCGATGTCCAATTGGAACTTAAGCAGTTTGTTGGCTTTTGGTACTTCTTCACAAGAGATGATACGAGCGATACGCATATCTACTGCAGCAAAAGCATCGAACTCAATCTCTTCAGCGATTGGTTCTTTGTCTAGCTCGGTTTGGCTAGCCTTGTTCTTTTCCGCTTCAGCTTTCTCTTTCGCCGCCATTTCTGCCGCCGCATCTTCTTTAGATGCTTCGATCATCGCTTCAACATTCTTCGGATCGATACGGTTGAACAGTGCTTTGAACTTAGTGATCTCGTGGCCTGTTAGTGGAGCAGCGATGTTTTCCCAAGTCAGCTCTTGGTTTAGGAATGCTTCAGTACGTGCAGCTAGAGCAGGCATTACTGGTTTCAGGTAAGTCATCAGTACACGGAACAGGTTGATACCAACAGAACAGATGTCTTGTAGCTCCTGATCTTTGCCTTCTTCTTTTGCTACAACCCACGGTGCTTTTTCATCAACGTATTGGTTAGCTTTGTCTGCCAGTGCAGTGATTTCACGGATTGCACGACCAAACTCACGCGTTTCGTAAAGCTCAGCGATACGGTCAGCAGCAGAAACAAATTCGTTGTAAAGTTCAGGCTCTGCAAAGTTGTCAGACAGTTTGCCTTCAAAACGTTTCGCGATGAAACCTGCGTTACGAGATGCCAGGTTAACGATCTTGTTAACAACGTCAGCGTTTACGCGCTGAGTGAAGTCTTCAAGGTTAAGATCTAGATCGTCGATACGGCTGTTTAGTTTCGCAGCGTAGTAGTAACGTAGACACTCAGGGTCTAGGTGCTCTAGGTAAGTGCTTGCTTTTACAAACGTACCTTTAGACTTCGACATTTTTGCGCCGTTTACGGTTACGTAACCGTGTACGAATACGTTGTTAGGCTTGCGGAAGCCAGAACCTTCTAGCATTGCTGGCCAAAATAGGCTGTGGAAGTAAACGATGTCTTTACCGATGAAGTGGTACAGCTCTGCTGAGCTGTCTTTTTTCCAATACTCGTCGAAATCTAGGTCGTCGCGCTTGTCACATAGATTTTTGAAAGAGCCCATGTAGCCGATAGGCGCGTCTAGCCACACGTAGAAGAATTTGTTTTTCTCACCAGGGATCTCGAAGCCAAAGTATGGTGCGTCACGTGAGATATCCCATTGCTGCAAACCAGATTCGAACCATTCTTGCATTTTGTTCGCTGTTTCAGCTTGTAGCGAGCCAGAGCGAGTCCACTCTTTTAGCATGCTTTCAAACTGGGGCAGGTCGAAGAAGAAGTGCTCTGAATCTTTCATTACTGGCGTCGCACCAGAAACCGCAGATTTAGGATTGATCAGTTCTGTTGGGCTGTAAGTCTCACCACAGTTGTCACAGTTGTCACCGTACTGGTCTTCAGACTTACATTTTGGACAGGTACCTTTTACGAAACGGTCTGGTAAGAACATCTCTTTTTCTGGATCGAACAGCTGAGAGATAGTGCGGCTAGAGATAAAGCCATTTTTCTTCAACTCAAGATAGATGTGTGACGCTAGCTCACGGTTCTCATCTGAGTGCGTGCTGTGGTAGTTATCAAAGCTGATATCAAATCCAGCGAAGTCTTTTTGGTGCTCTTCGCTAACTGCGGCAATCATTTCTTCAGGAGTAATACCCATCTGTTGCGCTTTAAGCATGATTGGCGTGCCGTGAGCATCGTCAGCACAGATGAAGTTTACAGTGTTGCCGCGTAGGCGTTGGTAACGAACCCAAATGTCCGCTTGGATATGCTCAAGCATATGACCAAGGTGGATCGAACCGTTAGCGTACGGAAGGGCACAAGTTACCAGCATTTTCCTTGACGGAAAGTTTTTTGGATCGTTTGCCATACTTAATATTCGCTTTTCTTGATAGGTATAAATAAATTTTGATGGATAATACTACCCCATGAACTGACTAACTCCAAGGTGTCAAACTGCGGAATGCCTTAGTTTTTTTGGGGTTCTGGTTGAGCCTGGACGGTGGTAGCATGACATCTAAAAGGAGGGCTTATGCATCAGTTCACTTCAAAACAAGATTTTTGTCACTGGTTTAACCAATTCCAACATCCACAGTTGGTGGAAAACTGGGCAGATACTCATGGCGCAATTTCGATTACGACAAAGGGTTCTATTGATATAACGTTGCCATTCGCAAGTAATGAGCTTCAAACCGTACTGCATGACTGGATCAAACAGCAGCAAGCCTCGGGTAAAGTGGCTGAATTCCCATTTAATATTCGCCTTGGAGTTAAAGCTTTAGAAACTCAAGTGGCTAACTCGGTTAAGGGTGTTAAGAACATCATTGCTGTCAGTTCTGCGAAAGGTGGCGTTGGTAAATCTACTACCGCAGTTAACTTAGCGTTGGCGATTGCTCAATCTGGGGCGAAAGTGGGATTGTTGGATGCAGATATCTATGGTCCGTCTGTACCTATGATGTTGGGGCAAGAAAATGCTAAACCAGAAGTTCGTGATGGCAAGTGGATGGAACCCATTTTTGCTCACGGCATCTATACTCATTCTATCGGTTATTTGGTGGATAAATCAGAAGCGGCGATATGGCGCGGTCCAATGGCTTCAAAAGCATTGTCGCAGTTATTAACTGAAACAGATTGGCCAGATTTGGATTATTTGGTGATTGATATGCCGCCGGGTACGGGGGATATTCAATTGACTCTGTCACAACAAATTCCGGTAACAGGTAGCGTGCTAGTCACAACGCCGCAAGATTTAGCCCTTGCCGATGCAAGGAAGGGAGCGGCAATGTTTAACAAAGTCCATGTCCCGGTTATTGGTGTTGTGGAAAACATGAGTTATCACATTTGTAGTCAATGTGGCGCGAAAGAGCATATTTTTGGTATGGGCGGAGCTGAAAAAATGTCGCAAGAATTTGGCTTAGCATTGTTAGGACAAGTTCCGCTTCATATCTCTATGCGAGAAGATATTGACGCTGGCGTGCCAACGGTAGCAAGACGCCCAGAAAGTGAGCATGCAGGGTATTATAAGCAACTTGCCGATCGCGTATGTAGCACGATGTTTTGGCAAGGCAAAGCAAAACCAGATGCGATTAGCTTTACAATGGTGAACTAAGTTTACTATGCCTGTTGGTTGATAATTGCACATTTTAACGTTTGCTCGGAGGTTAATCCTCTGAGCAGGCAGAAACTTATGACTAAACCCTAATTCCAACTAGTAACTATGGGGTGAACTCCCTATAATCAGGCAGTTTATCTTTTTATGTGACTAGAAATCATCATCGGGTGCAAACTAATGTCTGATAATAATCAATGCGTCATCGTAGGTATTGCTGGCGCTTCTGCTTCTGGAAAAAGTCTGATCGCGAGCACTATTTATAATGAGCTTCGCGCGAAAGTAGGCGATCATCAAATCGGTGTCATCACGGAAGATTGCTACTACAACGACCAAAGCCACCTAAGCATGGAAGAGCGAGTAAAGACGAACTACGATCACCCGAGTGCGTTGGACCACGACCTACTGTGTGAGCACCTAGAAAAATTGGTACGTGGTGAAGCAGTAGAAGTGCCTGAGTACAGCTACACTGAGCACACAAGAACAATTAACACCACCACAATGACACCTAAAAAGGTGATCATTCTAGAAGGTATCCTTCTTCTTACAGACCCTCGTCTTCGTGATTTGATGCATGCGACAGTATTTATGGACACACCGTTAGATATTTGCTTGCTTCGCCGTGTTAAGCGTGATGTGGAAGAACGAGGCCGAACTATGGAGTCTGTTCTTAAGCAATACCAACAAACAGTACGTCCGATGTTCATGCAGTTTATCGAACCTTCTAAGCAATATGCGGACATTATTGTTCCTCGCGGTGGTAAAAACCGTATCGCAATTGATGTATTAAAAGCTCACATTGCAAGACTTTTGAAAGCTTAAGCCTATAGACGGCTATATCGCTTTATTTTTAGGAGAAGAAGTGGCACCTTAAGTGCCACTTCTTTTTTTTGTTTTTAAATTAGTCAGTTGCAGGTTAAAACCAGACACTTTTCACGCTTTTGTGGAACTGTCAGCGGCAAATGGAGTCTGCGCTTATAATTGTAAAAACACTCGAGCAAGGAAAAACAAATGAAGAAACTGCTCTTAATTCTAGCAATACCGATTGTGGTCATTTTGGTCGCAATTTTAGCGTTAACCATCTTCGTCAATCCGAATCAGTTTAAACCCCTTATTGTTGAGCAAGCGCAAAAGCAAACGGGATTAGAGTTGGTGATTGAAGGGGATATCAGTTGGCAATTTTTCCCATCAATTGGCTTTGAGTTGGGACATACAGAATTGCGAAACCCACAAGGCTTTAGTAAACCCAATTTATTCAAAGTTGATACCGTTGGTGTAGACATCTCTGTTATGCCACTTTTTAGTCAACAGCTTGAAATTGGAAACGTCACGCTTGATGGTGCTGAGTTCTACATTGAAACCAAGAAAGATGGCAGCAAGAATATTGATGCATTGACGAAAGCCCAAACACAACAAGCAGAACAAGAGAGCAATGCTGCGCCTACGCAAAATGGTGAAACGCAAACTTCTGGTTCTGATTGGAGTATTAATCTTGCTGGCGTTACGGTTTCTAACGGTTCATTAGAAATGCAGGATAAGCAAGCCGGTAGTTACACCAAACTTTATGATATTTCATTAAACCTTTCCGAATTCGCTTTTGACAACTGGACAACGGCTGATTTTGGCGTGAAGGGCGAAATGAACGACCAAAAGTTCACCGCGAAAGGTCAGGCAGACTTTAAGCTAGAAAAAGGTTTGGCAAACTACGCGCTAAAGAACATCAACTTTGATGCGACATACTCTGACCCTGCCAATAAAATTGAATCGGCAACGATCGGTTTAGACACGTTTGAATTCGATAAAGTAAATAACCTGACTTATGCCATTAAGGGTGTCGCTGGTGGTATGAAGTTAGATATGCAGGGTGCTGGTCAACTTAGCGTGGACAAGGCTATCAGCAAAGTACAGTTGGATAAGTTAACTCTTAAATCGACTTTTGAGGGTGATGCTTTACCTCAGTCCCCGATGAAAGTCGACATGGTGTCTGATCTGTCTTTCGACCTAACGAAAAACCATCTGAGTTTTGTTCTAGAGAAGTTAACAGCGAATGCTATCGCCCTAGATGGTAAGGCAGATGTGACACTCGGTGATATTCCTAAAGTACGCTTTGCTCTCCATAGCCCCAATATCGATCTTGATGAGTTCTTAGGGTTAGATAAGCAAGCTGCCGAAGGTAATAAGCCTGCTTCTGGTGGCGAGAGTGCTCCTGCCGGACCTGAGGTTGAGCCTGATTTGTCTGCGTTGAAAACGTTAGATGTAAAGGGTGACATTACCATCGACAAATTCAAAGCGGCAAATGCGAAGATGGAAGCGGTAAAAACGAGCTTCACTGTAAATCGTGGCGTGTTTGAGCTTACATCTTTTAGTTCGAAGTTGTACCGAGGCTCAATCTCAGCGACAGCGAAGTTAGATGCACGCCAATCACCAGCGACTTACAGTGTTAAAAAGTCAATCAAAGGCGTGAAAGTTCAACCGCTACTTATAGACGTTGCTGAAAACGACAAACTTGAAGGGACAGGTAACATTGATGTGAATGTTACAGGTAAGAGTCTCACGCCTACCGGTATCAAGAAGAATCTATCTGGTACGGTTGTTATCAATTTTGCTGACGGTGCGGTGAATGGCATCAACGTTGCTCAGTTGATTCGTGAAAACTATGCGAAATTTAAAGGGCAAAAAGTTGAAGGCACCAATGAAGCTAAGAAAACAGACTTCAGTGCGATGACGGCGACATTGAAACTCAACAAAGGTGTTGTATCAACGGATAATATGCAAGCTCAGTCTCCATTGTTACGTGTTCGTGGTAAAGGTACCGCAAACTACATCAATGAAACAGTCGACTTTACTATCAGCACGTCAGTTGTAGGTAGCCTAGAAGGCCAGGGCGGTAA
This sequence comes from Vibrio sp. 1731, assembly GCF_033339955.1. Taxonomy (NCBI): domain Bacteria; kingdom Pseudomonadati; phylum Pseudomonadota; class Gammaproteobacteria; order Vibrionales; family Vibrionaceae; genus Vibrio; species Vibrio sp. 1731. Next base: position 189,610 of record NZ_JAWOVO010000008.1, read on the forward strand.
AGATATAGATGAGCTGAAAGACATCACGATTCCAATCAATGTGTCTGGTAAGTGGGCAGAACCTAAATTCAAGCTCGTATTCGATGATGTTCTGAAGCAGAAAGCTCAGAAAGAAATCGATCGTGGCGTAGAGAAGCTAACGGACAAAATCAAAGACGAGAAAACCAAAGATGCGGTCGATGGTTTATTGAAGAATCTTTTCAACTAACCGTGCGTGAAAATCAAAAGGGTTGGCATTTTGCCAACCCTTTTTAAATTACTCTGCGAGTGTTACCAATCGACGCCTTTGAGGGCTTTTACGCCAGATTCAAATGCGTGCTTTACATTTTTCACTTCAGAAACGGTATCGGCCATTTCAATCAGGGTTCGATGTGCGCCACGCCCAGTAATAATAACCGACTGCATTTTAGGTCTGTTGCTCAGTGCTTCGACCACTTCGTCTAAGTCGATGTAGCCGTAGCTCACCATATAAGTTAGCTCGTCAAACAAGATGACATCGATAGAGTCGTCTTGCAGCATGCGCTTACATTCTTGCCATACGCCTTGCGCAGCTTCGGTATCAGCGGCTTTGTTTTGAGTTTCCCACGTAAAGCCGGTTGCCATTACTTGGAATTCAACGCCGAGTTTCTCAAGTAGGTTGCGCTCACCGTTGTCCCAAGTACCTTTAATAAACTGCGCGACAGCACAATTCAAACCATGACCCACTGCGCGTGCGATCGTACCGAATCCTGATGTCGATTTACCTTTACCATTTCCGGTAATGATCAGTAGCAGACCTTTTTCCTCTTGAGCAGCAGCGATTTTTGCGTCTACCTGTTCTTTGACTTTTTGTTGGCGAGCTTTATGGCGTGCTTCTTTATTTTCTTCGATAGACATAATACTTCCTCAATTCCTTTTCGTGCTGTGTCCAAGCTAATTTGGGTTCATTGATTTATCTCGCTATGATAGACCAACATATCGTGAAGAAAAACCACCGATAATTCAGGGAATAAAATGAAGAAAATACTTGTTGTTTGTATGGGAAACATTTGTCGGTCACCAACTGGAGAGGCAGTGTTAAGAGCGAAAGCTCAAAAGCTAGGCGTTGAAGTAGAGGTTGATTCGGCAGGTACAATTGGCTACCACGCAGGAAACCGACCGGATTCAAGAGCGATGGCAGCAGGAAAGCAGCGAGGTTATTCTTTTAAAGGAATGCAAGCGCGCCAAGTCACCATTGATGACTTTGAAAAGTTTGACCTTATATTAGCCGCAGATAAAGCAAATTTGGCCGATTTATTGGATATTTGTCCGTTGAAGTATCGACACAAAGTATCGTTATTTTTAAGTCATTCTGAGTCAGGTTACGACGAAGTCCCGGACCCATATTATGGTGGGGAAGATGGCTTTGAACTGGTGCTTGATTTAATCGAAGAGGCATCAGACGCAATTTTGAAGAAGCTATAATCGCCGTGCTTGAAGACAATAGAAAAAGGGATGAGCTCAGCTCATCCCTTTTTATTCGTGTTAACCCGCTAGTATGTCGGTTGCGACTTTGTAGCTTGGGTCTTCCTTCACGTTAATTTCAACCAAGCTGCCAGCTTTGTCCAAAAGTTTACGACAATCTGGGCTTAGGTGACGAAGGTGCAGCGTTTTACCTTGAGCATTGTAACGCTCAGCCAGTGTTTCAATGGCTTCAATTGCAGAGTGATCTGTCACGCGAGAGTCTGCAAAATCGACAATCACATCTTTTGGATCTTCAGGCGCGTTAAACAACTCCAGGAAGTTAGCCGCAGAGCCAAAGAAAATAGGGCCGTGAATCTTGTACTCTTTTGAACCTTCCTCGTTTAAGCACGTGTCGGCATAGATGTGCTTAGCGTGTTGCCATGCAAACATTAATGCAGAAACGATAACACCAACCGCTACGGCAACAGCAAGGTCAGTAAGAACAGTAACAACGGTCACAAGAACAATAACGAAGAAGTCTTGCTTCGGTACGCGGCGTGCTAGCTTAAATGTTGCCCATTCGAATGTACCAATGACAACCATGAACATCACACCAACCAGAGCAGCGAGTGGGATCATTTCAATTAGCGAAGAAGCGAATAAGATAAACATCAATAGAGCGATAGCCGCAACGATACCAGATAGACGGCCGCGACCACCTGAGTTTACGTTGATCATCGACTGACCAATCATCGCACAACCACCCATTGCGCCAAACACAGAACACGTCATGTTTGCCATACCTTGACCGATACATTCGCGGTTAGATTGACCACGAGTATTCGTCATCTCATCTAAAACTGTCAGTGTTAGTAGAGATTCAATTAGACCAATGGCCGCGAGAATGATCGCGTATGGAAGAATGATTTGTAGTGTCTCTAGTGTAAATGGTACCGCAGGAATAGAGAAGGTTGGTAGTGAACCTGCGAGTGTTGCAGCTTCATCACCAGACATTGTACGCAGGAAGTCAACAACAGTGCGAGTTTCCAGATCCAAGCCAACCACTAAAGCCGTCACCGTTACGATCGCAACAAGTGAAGAGGGTACAGCTGTTGTGATTTTTGGTAGAAAGTGAATGATTGCCATAGTCAGCGCAACCAAACCAAGCATTAGCAGCATCTGGTCTTGTGGTAGCCAAGTAAGCATGCCGTTGATGTCTGGCGCTTTAAACTGACCCAACTGAGCTAGGAAGATAACAATAGCCAGACCGTTCACAAAACCGATCATCACAGGGTGAGGTACGATACGGATGAACTTACCCAATTTAAACATACCAGCGGCAATTTGAAGAATACCAGCGAGCATGATGGCTGCGAATAGGTACTGGACACCGTGAGTCGCGACAAGCGAAACCATTACGACTGCCATGGCACCTGTTGCACCAGAAATCATGCCAGGACGACCACCGAAAATGGAAGTAATAAGACCAACGATGAATGCAGCGTAAAGACCGACCATCGGATCTACGCCTGCGACGAACGCAAATGCGACAGCTTCAGGAACCAATGCTAGCGCAACGGTTAAGCCTGATAGCACATCATTTTTTACGGAGTGCTTAGAAAATTGGGGAAATTCGAACATGTTTGTTTTTAAGTTCTCTTTGCAATGAGTTAAACCCGACACATATTCGTATTTGCACAAGCCACTGGAAGGTTGATTTTTAATCAAACATTGCAGTGTAAACCGTAGTATTAAAAGAGCAGCATCAGAATGGTGTCGAAAACTTGAGTCGGCGCATGCTACCGAAAAGTGTGATTAAGTTCAAGAATGATACGAATAATGGCGTACAAATGTGATCACGAATTGGTATTTATATGAACAATTTATTGGGCAAATATGAAGATAAAAAAGGCTACCAGATGGTAGCCTTTAATTTATTTATGCCGTTAAGCAGTTGAACGTAATGATTTAGCCTAGTTAAAGTTAGGCTTTGTCATCTCTGCCGATGCACGGTTTTTAGCCACTTGGCTACCTGCACCTTTAGCTTGGTAACGTTCGGTTTTGAACGGCGCTGCTGCAACCGTGATTTCGCGTAGCTCTTGAGGGCCAGGTGCTTTCGTCATCGGTGCGCTAGCGTTTAGCTTAGCAGCAACTTTAATGGCTTCGACTTTAGGCTCTGGTTTATCTACTGGCGCTTCGGCTACAATCTCTTTTGCTGCTTCAACGATAGGCTCTTCAGTAGGTGTCGTTTCTACAATGGCATCAACCGGTTCAGCATGTTCAGTTACAGGAGTTTCAACGATAGGCTCTACCGATGCTGTTTCTACTACTGCCGATTCAGCTTTTTCTGCGATTACTGTTTCAACAACAGGTGCTTCTACTACTGGAGCTTCCACTTTCGCTTCAACGGTTTCTTGAACCTTGTGTTCAACAACTGGCGCATCTGTTACGACAGGTTGCTCGCGACGAATAATCACTTTACCCATTGCCATTTCTGGACACGCAAAGCCACCTTGGATTGTAGGTACTGCTGCTACAGCTTCTTCCTTAACTCGCTCTTCCTTCTTAGGTGCTGGTTTCGGAATGTAACGTGGCATTACTTTACCCATAGCCATTTCAGGAGAAGCGACACCTCCCTTACGTAGGCGGAACGGGTTAGGGCGGCGATCACGGCCACGGCGACGACGCTGGCCGCTTGCACGCAGGTGACGTGGCGAACGACGATTACGACGTTGCTTAGACTCTGCTTGCTTGTTGTCTTGCTGTGCCTCTACCGCTGCTTCTGTTGGCTTTTCAACTTTAGCTTCAACCGTTTCTTGACTCTTAACCGCTGTTTCTTCGGCTTTCTTCTCAATAGCTTCTTGGTCCTTAACGCGTACAGACTTGTTCAATTTGCGACGTTGGCGGCGCTCTTTCACTTTTTCTGCTTTCGCATTTTGCTGCTTCGGTTTGCTCTCTTCTGGTTTTGTTTCAGTACGAGCTTCCGCTGCTAGCTGCAGACCTTTTTCCGCTACTTTTGCGTTTGCTTTCTGCTCTTGGGCTTTATCTGCCTGTTGAGCTTTAGGTTTACGCTTTTGGTTACGGTTTTGCGGTTTATTTGTTTGTTGTTGAGCTTCGTTTTGCTCATTAGCCTGCTCATCACGAGGCTTACGACGACGTCGGTTATCGCGATTGTCGCGGTTATCACGATTATCACGCTGGTTGTTATTGCGACGACGATCGTTGCGATCACGTTTGTTACGTCGATTATCGCGATTTGGTTTTTTCTCTTCCTGAGGTTTCTGTTCTTCTTTTGTTTCTTCAGAACCACCGAATAGGAAGCTACCAAGTGCTTTAAACAGACGGCTGAACAATCCAGGTTTCTCTTCTTGTTCAACGTTTTGTTCTTTCTTCTTCGCCTCAGGAGCTGGTTTAGCTGCTGGTGCAGGTGCGGTTTGAGACGGAGCAGCAAAGCCTTTAAGAACTGGCTCTTCAATTCGTTTTGGTTTTACGTCAACTTCCGCTGGCTCTTTACCTTCTGCTTCTTTCATTGCTTCCAGTTTCTTAGGAAGTAAGTAAGAAATCAGATCGAACTCTTCGCCTTCACGAACACGGATAACTTCAAAGTGCGGTGTTTCCATATCAGAGTTAGGAACAACCGTAATTTTCACTTCTTGAATGCGTTCGATATGGTTTACTGAACGACGTTTTTCGTTCAATAAGTAAGAGGCGATTGGCACAGGTACGACTGCAAGTACTTGTGCTGTGTTGTCTTTTAGCGCTTCCTCTTCAATTAAACGAAGTACAGAAAGTGCTAGAGATTCATTGTCGCGAACGACACCAGTTCCGCTACAGCGAGGACAGATGTGATGGCTTGCTTCTGCAAGAGAAGGGCTCAAGCGCTGGCGTGACATCTCCAACAAACCAAAGCGAGAAATACGACCGATTTGTACACGAGCGCGATCAAGACGAACGGCTTCACGTAGACGGTTTTCTACTTCTCGTTGGTGACGAACTGGGGTCATATCGATAAAGTCGATAACCACTAAGCCACCCAAGTCACGTAGACGTAATTGGCGAGCAATTTCGTCGGCTGCTTCTAGGTTCGTGTTTAGAGCTGTTTCTTCAATATCGCCGCCCTTGGTTGCACGAGCAGAGTTGATATCGATAGACGTTAGTGCTTCAGTCGGGTCAATAACAATAGAACCACCAGATGGCAGACGCACTTCACGTTGGAAAGCCGATTCAATTTGGCTTTCGATTTGGTAGTGGCTGAATAGTGGAACTTCGCCTTCATATTTCTTAACGCGGTTAAGGAAATCAGGGCGCACCAATTGAATGTGCTCTTTTGCACGTTCGTAGATGGTGTTGCTATCAATTAAGATTTCGCCAATATCACGACGCAAATAGTCACGGATTGCACGAACGATAACGTTACTTTCTTGGTGGATTAAGAATGGAGCAGGGTTAGAGTCCGCTGCACCTTTGATTGCACCCCAGTGGTTAAGTAGTACATTCAAATCCCACTCAAGCTCTTCAGCACTCTTGCCAACGCCAGCAGTACGTACGATTAGGCCCATGCCCTGAGGCAGTTCCAAAGTACTTAATGCGGCTTTTAGTTGAGTACGCTCGTCACCTTCGATTCGACGAGAAATACCGCCAGCACGAGGGTTGTTAGGCATCAGAACAAGGTAACTACCAGCAAGAGAAATGAAAGTAGTAAGAGCTGCGCCCTTGCTTCCACGTTCTTCTTTTTCCACTTGAACGATAACTTCTTGGCCTTCCGTTAGCACTTCTTTGATGCTTGGACGACCTTGGTAGGTGTAACCTTCAGGGAAATATTCGCGGGCAATTTCTTTGAGAGGGAGGAAACCGTGACGCTCGGCGCCGTAATCAACAAATGCGGCTTCTAAGCTTGGTTCGATACGTGTGATACGTCCTTTGTAGATATTCGCTTTTTTAGATTCATGACCTGGACTCTCGATATCAAGATCGAAAAGTCGCTGGCCATCAACCAGAGCGACACGCAACTCTTCTTTTTGAGTTGCGTTAATTAACATTCTTTTCATTGAAAATTCTCGTTGTCTTTTCTTTTATATCTTTCTTGTCGACTTGCCACTGTTTTTTCGCTCTTTCACGGTGCCTGATCCCATGGCTTGTATTTTGCAGCCTCCCGGCTGGAAGGGGATGCTCTCGGGCACTTCAGTCATCACAAGCCTCTTGTGGTTTCTGTTGGAAACGTAGACTTGTGACCCGCTATTTGGGCGGTAGGTACTCAACGTGAATATGCGAGGAGTAGGGTGGCAAGAGTGTTGAATTCGATGTGTCTCACGCCAATGCTGCACTCGACCTTCAACGATCTACTCACATTGCTTGAGGATAAATGATTGGTAATGAATAAAATGTAACCAAACCTTCCTTAGCAGCTGTGAACTATAGCAGTGCGCGTGGCTATCAGCAATCTGCTTTCACGCAAACGATAGAAAATTTGCCGCTAAACTCAAAATTTCTATTTTATAACTGGCTGTTTCATAAGCAATTGAGATGTGCAAACTGTTCAAGACAGAAAACAAATTGAGAACTTGATTGAGAGTTTTAATAATTTAAACAAAAGCTTGGCGAAATTTAGACCAGTATGTGCCACCGAGTGTTTCTTTTACGACAAGAATAATGTGAAGTCGCACGAAATTGAGTTTACAATACCGCCCATGAACGAAATAAGAACAAAAGTCCAGTTCGTCGACATCGACGAAGATATGGCGGGTCAGCGCATTGATAATTTTTTGCGCAACCAATTAAAAGACATTCCTAAAAGCATGATTTACCGAATTGTGCGTAAGGGCGAAGTGCGCGTAAATAAAAAGCGTATAAAAGCAGAGTACAAGTTAAAAGCAGGCGATCTCGTTCGTATTCCACCGGTGACCGTCGAGAAAAAAGATGACGATGTCGCACCAAGTACGAAACTTAACAAAGTCGCTGAGTTGGAAAATATGATTATCTTCGAAGATGACCATATGTTGATTCTAAACAAACCATCTGGCACCGCTGTGCATGGTGGCAGTGGTTTAAAGTTTGGTGCGATTGAAGCGCTTAGGGCTCTGCGTCCTCAAGCTCGCTTTCTTGAACTTGTGCATCGTATTGACCGTGATACTTCAGGGATTTTGCTGGTTGCTAAAAAGCGTTCTGCACTTCGTCACTTGCAAGCCCAGTTTCGTGAAAAGACAGTAAAGAAGTTTTACTTAGCTCTTGTCATGGGGCAATGGAAAAGCAGTTGTAAGGTTGTGAACGCGCCACTGCTCAAAAACGAAGTGAACAGTATTGTTCGTGTTAACCCTAATGGTAAGCCGTCAGAAACGCGTTTTAAGATTTTGGAAAAGTTCGAACAAGCTACATTGATTCAGGCGAGTCCGATTACTGGTCGAACTCACCAAATACGAGTTCATACGCAATACACTGGTCACCCAATCGCTTGGGATGATCGCTACGGTGATCGTCGCTTTGATGCTTACACAGGTCAAGTTGGTTTAGATCGTTTGTTCCTACACGCGGCAAACATTAAGTTCCAACACCCATCAAATGATGAGTGGATGGAAATCAACGCACCGATGGAACCGAAACTAGAAAAAGTGTTGGCGGGTTTAAGAAACGCGTAACCATGTTTTCCTCGCGGATGCAAAAGGGAGCCACAGGCTCCCTTTTATCGTATTTGGGTTAAAGGACATCGAGTCCTTGAACATGCAACATATCAATCAAATCAATCAATGGTAGTCCGACAAGTGTGTTCGGGTCTTTACCAACTAATTTCGTAAACAAACAAATTCCCATGCCTTCGGCTTTAAAGCTGCCTGCGCAGTAAAAAGGTTCTTCCCTGTCGACGTAGCGTTCGATTTGTTCAAGCGTTAAATCTCTAAAGTGCACCTCGAAAGAATCAAAGCCGACTTCTGTATGGTTTGTGACGGTGTTATGTACTGCAAGACCAGTATAGAAAGTGATGACTTTTCCACTTTGAGCCAAAAGTTGATTTATCGCGTTATCTCTATTTAAAGGCTTGCCAACGATTTCACCATTAATGACACAAACTTGGTCACTGCCGATAACTAAACTTGCTGTATCCGTCTGGCAAGATATTGCTTTCTCTTGGGCCAGTCTCTGCACAAGTTCAGTTGGCGTTTCTTGGTCAAAAGGTGTTTCATCGCAATCAGGTGATAAACAAACGAATGGTAGTGAGAGCTTTTCAAGCAGTTGTTTACGAAAAGGGGAAGTTGAGGCTAAAACCAGTTGGTAATTTTTCATTTTGAATTACAATTCGTGGGAGCATTTCCAATAGGATAATCGATCAAAAATGATTCTGGCTAATGCTCTGTATGTTAAGCGTAAAAAAGTACAACTTTTTTGCCTTTTTCTTTGACTAATTTTGATTTGGAAGATAATATTCGCGCCCTATGCAAAAGGTAAAAATACCGCGAACGGTTGACCCAGCTAAAGCTGCACAGAAACGATTGGATTACGATGGCATCATCCAAGCTAGTCTTTTCAAGCGCTTAGTGGAAACAACTGAAGGCGTAAAACGCGACGCAGAAGTCTCATTGTCATTTGGGATGGATGAACAGCGACTCGTTGTTATCTCTGGTAAAGCTAACATCGAAGTCGATTTAGAGTGTCAGCGTTGTAATGAGGTATTCGCACATGAGTGCGAAGTTGAATTCCTTTCTACTCCTTACTACGGTGAGAAAACAGAACAGGAAGCACCAGAAATTTATGATTTGGTAGATCTAAATGAATATGGTGAATTAGACCTCATACAACTTGTTGAAGACGAGTTCATCTTAGCATTACCTCAAATTGCGATGCACGATGAAGCGGATTGTAGCGTTGATTCAAATAACATGGTTTTTGGTGAGATTCCTGAAGAAATTGAGGAAGAAAAACCGAATCCATTCGACGTTTTGAAAAGTCTGAAAAAGTAATAGGTGTGGTAGCCGATTCTTCTTCAGGTTTTTAACCCAATAGTATAGGAGTAGGGTCAATGGCCGTACAGAAAAACCGTAAAACTCGTTCTAAGCGCGGTATGCGTCGTTCACACGATGCGCTAACTACAGCTGCTCTATCTGTAGACGCGACTTCTGGTGAAACTCACCTACGCCACAATGTAACTGCTGAAGGTTACTACCGTGGTCAAAAGGTTATCAACAAGTAAGGTTGAACCTTTGCAAAGTATTACCGTTGCACTTGATGCAATGGGCGGGGATTTCGGTCCACGCGTAACAGTGCCTGCCGCCGTGCAGGCACTGTCTCATTTCCCAGAGCTAAAAGTGATTCTTATTGGTGATCAATCTCTGATCACGTCTCAATTATCTCAACTCGGTACCTCGACCAGTTCCCGCTTGACTATTCTTCACAGCGAGAAAGTTATCTCGAACTCAGAAAAACCTTCATTGGCGTTACGTAATAGCCAAAATAGTTCTATGCGTATGGCTATCGATTTGGTTTCTGAGCAGAAAGCGGATGCTTGTGTTAGTGGTGGCAACACCGGTGCATTAATGGCACTATCGCGTTTCATTCTTAAGTTACTTCCTGGCATTGAACGTCCTGCTTTAGTTTCCGCTTTACCGACGATTACCGGAAAGCGCACTTGGATGCTAGATCTGGGGGCGAATGTATCGTGCGATGCTGATAGCTTGTTCCAATTTGCTGTAATGGGCAGTGCATTAGCTGAAGAACACTTGGGTCGTCCTCCTCGCGTTGCTGTACTCAATATTGGCGCAGAAGAGATTAAAGGTAACGACTTAGTCAAACGTTGCGCAGAAATGCTTTCTCAGACCGATGCGATTAACTTTGTCGGTTATATTGAAGGTAATCAAATTTTGCATGATGTTGCGGACGTCATTGTTTGTGATGGATTTGTCGGCAACGTATGCTTAAAAGCCAGTGAGGGAACAGCTCAACTTTTTATCGAAAAAATTAAAACCAGCATAATGGCATCAACGATAAAGGGTTGGATAGCTAGAAAGTTGTTTTCTAGGCTGTTTAATGAACTAAAAACACTGAACCCCGACCAGTATAACGGCGCAAGTTTGCTAGGATTGCGCGGCATTGTCATAAAAAGCCATGGAAGTGCGGATGTATCTGCGATTGTCAATGCACTTGGCGAGGCAGTACACGAGGTCAAACGACAAGTACCAAGCCGTATTAGCGATCGTTTGGAAGCGGTTTTACTCGAGAGGCATTATTAGTCTTCATGTATAGCAAAATTTTAGGTACTGGCAGCTACCTGCCATCTCAGGTGCGTACAAACGCAGATCTAGAGAAAATGGTAGATACAAGTGATGAGTGGATCGTTGCTCGCACGGGTATTAAAGAGCGTCGAATTGCTGCAGAAAACGAAACTGTAGCAGACATGGCATTCTACGCAGCTGAAAACGCTATCGATATGGCGGGTATTGATAAAAACGATATCGACCTGATTATCGTAGCCACAACGAGCAGTAGCCATACTTTCCCTTCATCTGCGTGTCAGGTGCAGGCAAAGCTTGGCATTAAAGGTTGTCCAGCTTTTGACTTAGCCGCTGCTTGTTCTGGTTTTGTGTACGCATTATCTGTTGCAGACCAACATATCAAATCTGGTATGTGCAAAAACGTACTTGTGATTGGTTCAGATGCTTTGTCTAAAACGTGTGATCCGACAGACCGTTCAACCATTATCCTATTTGGTGATGGTGCCGGAGCCGTTGTCGTAGGCGCTAGCCAAGAGCCTGGCATTATCTCTACCCACATATACTCGGATGGTCAATTCGGAGAGCTTCTAAGCCTACCTGTACCTGTGCGGGGGCAAGATGCGGATAAATGGCTTCATATGGCTGGGAACGAAGTATTCAAAGTCGCTGTAACTCAGCTATCGAAACTAGTAAAAGATACGCTTGAAGCCAACAACATGCATAAGTCTGAACTAGACTGGCTAGTGCCGCACCAAGCGAACTACCGCATTATTTCAGCGACAGCGAAGAAACTTTCGATGTCACTAGACCAAGTCGTGATTACACTTGATAAACACGGCAACACATCAGCTGCAACTGTGCCAACAGCACTAGATGAAGCGGTACGTGATGGTCGTATTAAACGCGGTCAAACTCTGCTTCTTGAAGCGTTTGGCGGCGGATTCACTTGGGGCTCGGCCCTTGTGAAGTTCTAAGTTTCACAAGAATTCAAAATTTAAGGTGCACTTGGTGCATCTTATTTCTTTTTACTTTGCTTAAAGGAAAACAACATGAGCAAGTTTGCTATAGTATTTCCAGGTCAAGGTTCTCAAGCTGTAGGTATGCTTGCAGAACTAGGCGAACAATATGACGTGGTAAAACAAACATTTGCAGAAGCATCTGACGCACTAGGTTACGATCTATGGGCGCTTGTTCAAAATGGACCTGCAGAAGATTTAAACGAGACTTTCCGTACTCAACCAGCTTTGCTAGCTTCATCTGTTGCAATCTGGCGTGTATGGCAGGAACTTGGCTTAGAGCAACCAGCAAACCTAGCCGGTCACAGCCTAGGTGAGTACTCAGCACTTGTATGTGCGGGTGTTATCGACTTTAAAGAAGCCATCAAGCTGGTTGAATTACGTGGTCAACTTATGCAAGAAGCAGTACCAGCTGGTACTGGCGCAATGTACGCGATTATCGGTTTGGCTGATGATGCGATTGCAAAAGCGTGTGAAGACGCAGAGCAAGGCGAAGTGGTCTCTCCAGTAAACTTTAACTCGCCTGGTCAAGTCGTTATCGCTGGTAGCAAAGACGCAGTAGAGCGAGCTGGTGCGCTATGTAAAGAAGCTGGTGCGAAGCGTGCGCTTCCTCTTCCTGTTTCAGTACCTTCACACTGTGCACTTATGAAGCCAGCAGCGGAAAAACTTGCTGTAGCTCTTGAGTCTATCGAATTTAACTCACCACAGCTGCCAGTTATCAACAACGTTGATGTGGTTGCTGAGACAGATCCTGCAAAAATCAAAGATGCGCTTGTTCGTCAGCTACATAGCCCAGTTCGTTGGACTGAAACAGTTGAACTGATGCACGAACAAGGCGTAGAAAATCTTCTTGAGCTTGGTCCTGGTAAAGTTTTAACAGGTCTAACAAAACGTATCGTGAAAACGCTAACTGCAGCAGCAGTGAATGATATCGCATCGCTAGACGCTGCGAAGTAATCCATAAAGCGATAAATTTGCGATAAGAAAAGGAAACACAACATGATGAATCTAGAAGGTAAGATCGCGCTAGTTACCGGCGCAAGCCGTGGTATTGGCCGCGCGATCGCGGAACTTCTTGTCGAGCGAGGTGCTACGGTTATCGGTACTGCTACTTCTGAAAGTGGTGCGGCTGCTATCAGCGAGTATCTTGGTGATAACGGTAAAGGTCTAGCTCTTAACGTGACCGATGTCGAGTCTATCGAAGCGACACTAAAAACGATCAACGAAGAATTTGGTGTGATCGATATTCTGGTGAATAACGCTGGTATTACTCGTGACAACCTATTGATGCGTATGAAAGATGATGAGTGGAACGACATCATCGATACCAACCTAACGCCTATCTACCGCATGTCTAAAGCGGTTTTACGCGGCATGATGAAAAAACGTGCGGGTCGTATCATCAACGTAGGCTCTGTTGTTGGTACCATGGGTAACGCAGGTCAAACTAACTACGCAGCAGCGAAAGCGGGCGTGATTGGTTTTACTAAATCAATGGCTCGTGAAGTTGCGTCTCGTGGTGTAACAGTGAATACTGTTGCTCCTGGTTTCATCGAAACTGACATGACTAAGGCACTAAATGATGACCAACGTGCGGCAACTTTGTCGAACGTGCCAGCAGGTCGTTTAGGTGACCCACGTGAAATTGCATCAGCAGTAGTTTTCCTTGCTTCTCCTGAAGCAGCGTACATTACTGGTGAAACTTTGCATGTAAATGGTGGTATGTACATGGTTTAATGCGACAGTTTATGCAAAATAAGCTATTTTACATTGTGAAAAATAGCCTATAGTTGCAGTTAACTGTCATGAACTTGTCATGCTTATGCGCAAGATTTGTGCATGATTTAAGTCAAAAATGTATTGAAATTCGGTTAAATTCGCTAATTTTGTGGTTTGACCAGCAAGGACCCCCTTGCAACTTTCAATAGTTCGAATAAACTACGGAATCATCGCATTAGGCGAAATCTGTAAAGGAAAAGAAAAATGAGCAACATCGAAGAACGCGTAAAGAAAATCATTGTTGAACAGCTAGGTGTAGACGAAGCAGAAGTTAAAAACGAAGCTTCTTTCGTTGACGATCTAGGTGCTGATTCTCTAGACACTGTAGAATTAGTTATGGCTCTAGAAGAGGAATTCGACACTGAGATTCCTGACGAAGAAGCTGAGAAGATCACTACTGTTCAAGCTGCAATCGACTACGTAAACAGCGCTCAGTAATTAGCTCTCCCAGGCGGTCTCCTAGACCGCCTGTGTTCTTTCTAACTTCTTCTATCCTCTCATAGAAATATTCAATTCCCGGAGAATTATATCGTGTCCAAGCGTCGTGTAGTTGTCACTGGCATGGGTATGTTGTCACCGGTAGGCAACACAGTAGAATCATCTTGGAAAGCCCTGCTAGAAGGTCAAAGTGGTATCGTAAATATCGAGCACTTTGATACTACGAACTTCTCAACTCGTTTTGCAGGTCTTGTTAAAGATTTCGATTGCACAGAGTACATGTCTAAAAAAGATGCTCGTAAGATGGACCTTTTCATCCAGTACGGCATTGCAGCGGGTATTCAAGCTCTTGATAACTCTGGCTTACAAATTACCGAAGAAAATGCGGCTCGAGTTGGTGTTGCTATCGGCTCAGGCATTGGCGGTCTTGACCTTATCGAAACTGGCCATACTGCATTAGTAGACAAAGGCCCTCGCAAAGTTAGCCCATTTTTTGTTCCTTCGACCATTGTAAACATGGTTGCAGGTAACCTATCTATCATGCGTGGTCTTCGTGGTCCAAATATCGCGATTTCTACCGCATGTACTACTGGCCTGCATAATATCGGCCATGCAGCACGTATGATTGCCTACGGCGATGCAGATGCGATGGTTGCTGGTGGTGCAGAAAAAGCTTCTACGCCTCTTGGCATGGCTGGCTTCGGTGCAGCTAAAGCGCTATCTACTCGTAATGAAGAGCCTCAAAAAGCGTCTCGCCCATGGGATAAAGGCCGTGATGGTTTTGTTCTAGGTGATGGTGCTGGCATGATGGTGCTTGAAGAGTACGAACACGCGAAAGCACGTGGCGCGAAGATTTACGCAGAACTGGTTGGTTTTGGTATGTCTGGTGATGCTTACCACATGACTTCTCCAAGCGAAGATGGCTCTGGTGGTGCACTTGCGATGGAAGCGGCAATGCGTGACGCAAACATCACAGGTACCCAGGTAGGTTATGTGAATGCTCACGGTACATCTACTCCTGCTGGCGACGTTGCAGAAATCAAGGGCGTGAAACGTGCTCTTGGTGAAGAAGGTGCGAAGCAAGTACTTGTATCATCAACTAAGTCTATGACTGGTCACCTATTAGGTGCAGCAGGCTCTGTTGAAGCAATTATCACGGTTATGTCTTTGGTTGACCAAATCGTTCCACCAACGATTAACCTTGATGACCCAGAAGAAGGTCTAGACATCGACCTTGTGCCGCACACTGCGCGCAAAGTTGAAGGTATGGAATACGCTATCTGTAACTCGTTTGGCTTTGGTGGTACAAACGGTTCTTTGATCTTCAAAAAGTTCGCTGAGTAACACTATCTAACCTTATTTAGATAAGCGAAACTTGTATTCTAACGGCTCGATGCTTAGCATTGAGCCGTTTTGTTTTATTTGTTGTCTGCTAATTTGAAGGTACGTGAATGTTTTGGGTAAATGGAGTTCCGCAAACGCATGTAGAGCTAGGTGACCGCTCATTCCAATACGGTGATGGAGGCTTTACCACCATCCTGACCCAAAATGGAGAGTTGGTTTACTGGCAAGAACATACTGAGCGCATGAGTGCTTGCCTTGACGCTTTGAAGATCTCTTCACCTGACTGGGAAGTTGTGCATGATTGGGCAAGCAAAGCGGTTTTATCTGACGCACGAGCGGGGGTGAAGATTCACGTTAGCCGCGGTATTGGCGGGCGAGGGTATAGCCCTAATGGGATTGAAGGCCCTATCGTGACGATTTCCAATTTTGCGTTTCCTTCTCATTATTCATCTTGGCAAGAACAAGGTGTGGACTTGGGCGTTTGTAATACTCGTCTAGGGATTCAACCTTTACTTGCGGGACATAAGCACAACAACCGTTTAGAGCAGATTCTCGCCAAGGCTGAAATCGACAATACAGAGTTTGCAGATGCAATAACGTTAAATGTGCAAAACCATGTCATTGAAACTACAATGGCCAACCTTTTTTGGGTTAAAGGTAATAAAGTATTTACGCCGGAGCTGACCTTATCAGGCGTTACGGGCGTAATGCGTCGTAAGGTGCTTGAGTTACTTAAAGTAAGTCATATTGAAGTCATCGAGGGGCGTTTTATACTTCCAGATTTGCTGAGTGCTGACGAGGCTTTCATGTGTAACTCAATATTAGGTATCGCACCTATTCGCAGCATAGTGACATCGAACTCTAAGACTATATTTCCGATAGGAAAATTGACTCAACGACTGCAAGGGAATTTAACTACGTGATTAAAAAACTGTTGGCTTTTGTTGTGCTGATCGCAGTGATAGGCGCAGCAGCTGTTTTTTATATAATTTCACAGGCTAAACAATACGTTGAAAAGCCTATTCTATTGGAACAACCTCAGCTGTTTACTGTAGAAAGTGGTACAAGCTTTCATCATGTCATGCGCGCCTTAGTTGAAGATGAGGTGATTGAAACATCGGAGTACATCCGTTTAATTCCTCACTTATATCCAGAATTGTTGCAGGTGCGAGCGGGTACTTACCAACTTGAGCCTGGTATGTCGCTTTCGCAAACATTGGAGCATCTGAATACTGGAAAAGAATACCAGTTTGCGATCACTTTTGTTGAAGGCAGCCGCTTTTCTGAATGGGTAGATCAACTAAAAAGTGCTCCTTATTTAAAGCATGATTTAACCGATCTTTCAGAAAAAGAAATGGCTGCGAAGCTCGGAATTGAGAGAGAAAAGCTAGAAGGGTTGTTTTTAGCAGAAACCTACCATTACACAGCGGGTACGAGTGAAAGCCAGTTATTAAAACGAGCGCATCGAAAACTCAATAAAATACTGGACGCTAGCTGGGAAGCTCGTCAAGAAAAGCTGCCATTACAGGATAAATATGAAGCCTTGATTCTCGCGTCTATCATAGAGAAAGAGACGGCTATTGATTCTGAGCGTGAGCGCGTCGCTTCTGTGTTTATCAACCGATTGAACAAACGCATGCGGTTACAAACTGATCCGACAGTTATTTATGGTATGGGTGACGCCTACGATGGCAACATCCGTAAGAAAGATTTGCGTACGCCGACACCATATAACACCTATACCATCAATGGATTGCCACCAACACCGATTGCGATGGCTGGTGAAGCTTCCATTGAAGCGGCTTTGAATCCAGAAAGCAGCAACTATTTATATTTTGTAGCAAGTGGAAAGGGCGGACATGTATTCTCGAAATCCCTTGCTGAGCACAACCGTGCTGTTCGTGCCTATTTAAGAGAACTAAGAAAGAACAAATGATGAAAGCAAACTTTATTGTCGTTGAAGGCCTAGAAGGCGCGGGTAAAAGCACTGCGATTAAAACCGTTTTAGATACGCTAAAAGCGGCCGGTATTGAGGATATCGTAAATACCCGTGAGCCAGGAGGCACACCGCTAGCAGAAAAAATGCGCGCTCTGGTGAAAGAAGAGCACGAAGGTGAAGAACTTAAGGACATGACGGAGTTGCTTCTTCTGTACGCTGCACGTGTTCAGTTGGTTGAGAACGTGATCAAACCAGCTTTGGAAAACGGTCAGTGGGTGGTTGGTGACCGACACGATATGTCGTCGCAAGCTTATCAAGGTGGTGGCCGTCAGATTGACGCATCGTTAATGAAAAATCTCCGGGATACAACGCTTGGTGATTTTAAACCTGCTCTTACTCTCTATATGGACATTGACCCTCGTGTTGGGCTTGAGCGTGCGCGTGGGCGTGGTGAGTTAGATCGTATAGAGAAGATGGATATTAGTTTCTTCGAGCGTACACGTGAGCGTTATTTGGAGATTGCTCATGCCGATCCTTCCATCGTTATCATTAACGCAGAACAGACGATTGAAGGCGTGTCGCGTGATATTCGGGACGCTCTAAACGAGTGGCTAGCTCGTCAATAAGTGAAATGTAAATTTAGGTGACTCATGTTAAATGATTATCCATGGCTACAGCCAATATGGGATAACCTCAAAGTAGGGTTAGAGTCGGACAGAATACCAGGTGCGCTTTTATTACAAAGCGATCAGGGCTTAGGCATCGAAAAACTTATCGAGTTTTTTAGCCAAGCGCTTCTTTGCCAAAATTACGCGAGTGAAGCATGCGGTTTTTGTCATAGCTGCCAGCTAAATCAATCTCAAAACCACCCTGATTTACACTGGATCAAGCCAGAGAAAGAAGGAAAGGCGATAACGGTGGACCAAATTCGCGCTTGTAACCGTCTTGCTCAGGAATCATCTCAGCTTAATGGTTACCGCCTATTTGTAATAGAACCGGCGGACTCTATGAACGAGTCGGCATCGAATGCGCTGTTAAAGACGCTAGAAGAGCCTGGGGCAAAGTGCTTGTTTTTGCTCGTTACCCACAATCAGGAGCGTCTGCTCCCAACGATTCGTAGCCGTTGCCAACACTGGGTTGTTGCGCCTCCGTCAGCGGAACAAGCAATGCAATGGATGCACGAACAAGGGGCGAAGCAAGTTCCTGCTTATGCTTTAAAACTGAATATGGGCTCTCCAATAAAAACATTGGATGCGTTAAATAATGGTGATCTCGAAGCTTACTTGGCTTTTGAACGCAGTTTTATTAAGGCAATGTCTTCGCCTGTTTCAGACGTTTCTGAGTGTGCTTCTTTAATCGCTAAACACTCAGAGCAATCACTAGACTGGGCATGGTATTTACTGACAGATGCTCAGAAAGCGCAGTTTGGTGTATCAGAAGCTCAAATGCTTCCGGGCGCGACAAAGTTTCAACCGGACAACTATAACGGTTTGTACTCATCAGCGAAGGCGCTGATGAACCTGAAAGCTCAGGTGCAAGCCTTTCCTGGCCTGAACCTTGAGCTACTATCAATGAATTGGTTAATTGAATCACGAGAGGCATTATGTTCGTAGATTCTCATTGTCATTTAGACAAATTGAATTACGACGATCTCCACATCAATGTGGAAGACGTTATTAACAAAGCTAAACAAGCAAACGTAACTGAGCTACTTTCTGTTGGAGTAACGCTGGATTCTTTCCCGAAAATGATGGAAATGATCGAGCCTTATGACAATGTTTATGCTTCGTGCGGTGTGCACCCACTTGATGTTGAAAGCGACTTTTCGATGGACGTATTGCGCCACCATGCGTCGAATGCAAAAGTCGTCGCTATTGGCGAAACGGGTTTAGATTATCATTACAAGCCCGAAACGGCCGCGTTACAGAAAGAGCGCTTTGAGCAACACGTTGATCTTGCAGTGGAGCTCAACAAACCTTTAATTATCCATACCAGAAACGCACGTGCGGATACTCTAGATATTTTGCGTAAGGGTGGGGCAGAGAAATGTGGTGGTGTTATCCACTGTTTTACAGAAGATCTTCCATTTGCTGAAGCTGCACTGGAGCTGGGGTTTTATATTTCTATCTCGGGGATTGTTACTTTCCGTCAAGCTACAGAGTTAAAAGAAGTGGTGAAGACTCTACCTTTAGAGAAGCTTCTTATTGAGACAGATTCTCCTTACTTGGCTCCTGTTCCCCATCGTGGCAAAGAGAATCAACCCGCTTACGTTGTCGAAGTCGCTTCTTATATTGCGCAACTCAAATCGTGCTCTCTTTCTGAAGTGGCACAAAAAACCACCGAAAACTTCCGAAATCTTTTTTTGCGATGAAAAAATAATAAGAGCATAAAAAAGGAGCTTAGGCTCCTTTTTTGTTGATAAAAACAACAGATACGCTCACGAGTTTAATGTTTACTAAAAATGTTGATTTAATAACATTCAAAAATCACAAATGTAATTTTGTTACTAAAAATAACATTGGGGCGTATTTTATTTACGCCTTAAAATTAATTATATAAATAATTAATTCTTTATAAAACAGTAATATAAGTGCAATGCAAACCTTTTCATCGGCTGTTTTTGGGTGTGATCCAAGACTTGTTTTGAAACTAAATTTCGTAACTGTGTGGAAAGTTTGAGGGTCATCAATATATATTTAGAGCCGGAAAATATAATGCAGTTGTGGTTACATTTTCATTGGGTGCTAACCTTTAGGCTACGGGGGTGTGCCGTTAGTGCCCAAATAATACTTATAAATTTATCAGGAGCATAAACATGTTTAAGAACCTTTTTGCTAACCTGCAAAAAGTTGGTAAGGCTCTGATGCTTCCAGTATCAGTTTTACCAGTTGCAGGTATTTTATTAGGTGTGGGTGCTGCCCATCTAAGCTTTATTCCAGAGATCGTTTCTAATCTTATGGAACAAGCTGGTGGTTCAGTATTCGGCCAAATGGCACTTCTATTTGCAGTAGGTGTAGCTCTAGGCTTCACTAACAACGACGGTGTTGCAGGTCTTGCAGCTATCGTTGGTTACGGCATCATGACGGCAACGCTAGGTGTAATGGCGGGCGTTATGGGTGTTGAGAAAATCGATACAGGTGTACTAGGTGGTATCCTTGTCGGTGGTGTGGCTGCTTGGGCATTCAACCGTTTCTTCAAAATCCAACTTCCAGAGTACCTTGGCTTCTTCGCTGGTAAGCGCGCAGTGCCAATCATCACTGGTTTTGCTGCGATCATCCTAGGTGTTATCCTTTCTGTTATCTGGCCACCAATTGGCGGTGCAATTTCTGCATTCTCTGATTGGGCTGCACACCAAAACCCACAGCTAGCATTCGGTATCTACGGTGTTGTTGAGCGTTCTCTAATCCCATTCGGTCTACACCACGTATGGAACGTACCGTTCTTCTTCGAAGCAGGTTCTTGTGTTAACGCTGCCGGTGAAGCTCAAAATGGTGTACTAACTTGTTACCTAGTTGCTGATGAAGCATCTCGTGCTGCTGGTAATGGCTTCGGTCAGCTAGCGGGTGGTTACATGTTCAAGATGTTCGGTCTACCAGCTGCAGCAATCGCAATTGCTCATTGTGCTAAACCAGAAAACCGTGCAAAAGTAATGGGTATCATGGCGTCAGCTGCACTGACTTCATTCCTAACTGGTATTACTGAGCCAATCGAATTCTCATTCCTATTCGTTGCTCCACTACTATACGGTATCCACGCTCTACTAGCTGGTTCTGCATACATCGTTTCGAACACTCTAGGCTTTGTACACGGTACTTCTTTCTCTCACGGTCTGATCGACTTCCTAGTTCTATCTGGTAACGCTCAGAAGATGGTGCTAATGATTGCCGTTGGTCTAGTTTACGCAGTAATTTACTACGTAGTGTTCCGTGGTGTAATCACAGCGCTTGACCTAAAAACACCTGGCCGTGAAGATGAAACGGAAAGTGCAGCTGTAGCTTCTGGCTCTGATATGGGCGGTGAACTGGTTGCAGCGTTTGGCGGTAAAGCTAACATTACTGGTCTAGATGCATGTATCACACGTCTACGTGTAGCAGTTGCAGATACAGCAGCTGTTGACCAAGACAAGCTAAAACAACTAGGCGCTGCTGGTGTTGTAGTTGTAGCTGGTGGTGTACAGGCTATCTTCGGTACTAAGTCAGATAACCTAAAAACTGAAATGGATGAGTGGATTCGTAACCACGGTTAATCGCAGTCATTCATAGTAATGCATAAAAGGAGGCTTCGGCCTCCTTTTTTAGTTCCTATTTTATTAACTGACAGTTCCTTTTTAGTGTGATCCTAAACTCATCTTTACTTTTGTCAGCTTTTTCATACATCGAGCTTACCCATCGTTGACATATTGATATGCCATTATGTTTGAATAGCGAATAATGTTTTTTTGAATAATTGATAACGTGTATGAAGAACAAATTCATTTTAGTTTTGGGACTAGTTTCTAGTACGGCAATGGCGGCAAGCGAACCAACGGATCTATCAGTTGGTATGGCTGTCGATCAACAATTAAGTGTTGTTGTAGAGTTAGATAACAAATATCGTGGCATTATCGGAAACGATGGTATGGCGTTTGATTACATCGCTAAGCGTGGAACATTCGATCAAAACATGCCTGTGACTTGGTATGTCGGCGTTGGTGGCTGGTATGAATGGGATGACGAGTTTGGTGTGAGAGTACCACTTGGTGTGAACTGGGATTTATCACGCGGCTGGGACCTTTATGGTCAAATACACCCAGAGCTAGATCTTTACAAAGGTGCTGACTTGCAACTTGGCGGCGCCGTTGGCATCAAGTACAGTTTCTAGAATTGAACTAATGTATGTATAAAAAAACGCCGGTAACTACCGGCGTTTTTTATGTGGAACTTAACGTTCTATTGTTTATCCATGGCTCGCTTGATGCAAACGGCAGCGCCGCCCCAAGTGATACCTAAACCAATAACCATCATAATAATTGCGCTGATTGTCATTTTGCTGTCTCCTTGCGGTTCACTGCGTTGATCACTAGACCAAAGATAAAGAGTGCGGCGATAAGTGCCCAGCCTAAAGTTAGATCATAGCCACCGTAGCCTTCAGTAATTAGGGCGTATAGCTTGGTCGCTAAGATAATGGCGAGCATGATTGGTGTAACGAAGCGTAAGCAGATCTCGAACCATTGACCAACAGAGAAATCAGAGCGCTCGTTAACGTAATTACGTACTTCTGGCACGCGCTTCAATAGCCACGCCATCAAGACAATCTCAACCAGACCACCAACCATGATGCCAACGTTGTTTGCAAAGTGGTCTACTAGATCGAGTAGCAGCAGACCGCCATTGGTAGCAAACGCCATAGAGACAACGAAGCCAATACCAATCACAACATTTGCAGCTTTTTTACGGCTCCACTTCAGCTTGTCGATAATGGCTGAAGTTACGGCTTCCATAATTGAAATATGCGAACTTAGACCAGCAACCACCAGTGCAAAGAAGAACAGTGGACCAAGAATATATGGGGCAGGTAGTAGGTTAATTGCCGCAGGTAAAGTAACAAAAGCCAAGCCAACGCCTGCAGATACCACCTCTGTTAACGGCTTACCTTGCTCTTGAGCCATGTAACCCAATACTGAGAAGATCATGATGCCGGCTAGGATCGAGAAGCCACAGTTGATCAACACGGTCATAAACGCGTTATTCGTTATGTCTGACTTTTCTGGTAGGTAGCTAGAGTAAGCTAGCATGATGGCGAAGCCGATACTTAGCGTAAAGAAGATCTGACCATATGCCGCTGCCCATACTTTCACATCCCAAATTTTGCTGAAATCGGGTTCGAACATGTAGTTCACGCCATCTAGAGCTCCTGGCAAGAAAATCATACGTCCGATTAAGAAAATCACCATCAAGAATAGGATTGGCATCATAATTTTAGATGCTCGTTCAATTCCTGATTTCACGCCTTTGGCAATAGCGGTGTAAGTAATTGCCCAAGCAATCACCATGGATAAAGCAATCTTCCATTGAATACTGCCTAAGTCTGTTGGTGAGTTGTCACCTAGCTTTAGGTATTCACTAAAGAAAAATGCGTTGGTATCGGTTCCCCAACCTTGAGTGAACGACAACCCAAAGTAAGAAATCGACCAACCGATAACAGCCACATAGTAAACGGCAATAACTGCAGCCACACCAACTTGGAACCAGCCAAGCCATTCAAATTTAGAATGAATTTTCGCTAGTGTTTTTGGTGCCGAGCCTCGGTATTTTTGTCCCATACTGAACTCAAGGATCATAAATGGAATACCGGCAGTGATCATGGCAAAAATGTAAGGAATAAAAAATGCGCCGCCACCGTTTTCATAGGCCATGTATGGGAAACGCCAAATGTTTCCCAAACCGATAGCAGACCCAACTGCTGCTAAGATGAATCCCGCCCGGGATCCCCATTGTTCTCGCTTCATATTTGACTCCTATAAGACTCCCTGAGGAATGAAGCTCTCTACGTAACACAGTAATAATTGCGCAAACAGTTGGAAGAAAGGACCGCTGTTATCCATCAGCTTTTCTATCCTTAATTCTAACTTTTTATAATTTTATAGAGCTATATTCTGGCTACTGTAAGAGAAAGTAGATTATTAATCTTAAAATTTTGATGTGTGTTTGATAAAACTGAAATATTTATCTGTTTTCACTGATCAGACTAACTTCTAATAATACTTAGCGCAATAGAATCTAAATGTTAATTCAGATGCGTTGTCTGGTTTTAATCTTGTTAAATTTGAGTTTGATTGTGGTTTTGTGTGGGTGGTTGGTTGTTTGTCTGGAATAAATAACTGGGATCTAATAATTGCTTTGGTGTTTAAGACTATTTTGATGAATTAGGGCGTACGGCTATCTTTTGTGCACCTATCTAGATGATGCTTCGTTACTTTGCCAAACAATGGTGTTTAGACGATGTCCTTTATCGGCTCTGTGCAGGACTCGTTCAGCGTTCTTTGTGACGAGCCCTACAGAGGAACATGCATAAAAATTAGAAGCGGAAACTAAAACCAACATTTGATTGGAATTGGTTCATCCAATCAGTATCGAACTTAATGATACAGTTTGAGCCGTCATTAGGTAGAGTACAGGCGCCAGATGTATCGTTATCAACGACCATTCCTAACCATCTCAGTTGGGCTGTTAACGCAAAGTTCTTTGAAAATTCATATTCCAGCCCTGCAAAAGCGCTAGCCGAAAATCCGTATTTTTTGTCTACCCAATCCACATCGGCATAAGAAGCGCCCAAACCTACACCGATATAGGTTTGCCAATTTTCTGCGACAGGATAGTACATGCTGCTTTGGAAGTGCAGATAATGGATATCTGCCGAGTTGGACAGCTTTTCAAGTTCCGTCGATTGATTGGAGTAAAACAATCCGATCCTTCCTTTTTCTAAGGGAGTCTCGACTGAGAGAGCGTAGTTCACTGCGGGGTCGAGATCGTATGTATTACCACTTTCATCCTCTACTTGGCCGCCTCCTGTATAGCCTATGTATGGTGTAACGATGATATTCGCTTGTGCATTGATAGCAGTACTCATCATCATGATTCCTACTAGCCAGCTGAGTTTTTGGTTCATGCCCTATCTCCTTATTATGACTAAGCTAATTGTGATGGGTTAGTCAAAATTGCGCGACTAAATTAAGCAAATCTTGAACATATTTCACACCGGTGTTATTAATTTGTTACATATTAAGGAGGTGTTTATGGAACACGATCTAAAATCCGCATTAATCATTGTGGTGACTGTTTTTGCAGTGCTTTTGTCATTTGGCATCATTGCTATTACAACAGCTTAAGATAACCACTTTTACCAAACGTTTTAACAAAATGGCGTGAGCCTATGATACGTAACAGCGGTATAATCACAGAAAGCCATGCAGAGCTTGATGTAAAAGTTTATGAGCACTTTAGGCATGGTAAAACTGCTTTAGTCACGCAAGGTGGAGGGCAGAGAGGGATTTTTACCGCTGGCGTTTTAGACGCCTTTTTACTTTCCAACTTCGATCCTTTCGATGAATTCTATGGCACCTCTGCCGGAGCACTTAACTTATGTTCTTACTTGTGTCGTCAACATGGCATGGGCAAAGCTTTTATTACCGAGCTGACAACGTCTCCTGAATTTTTTAATCTGTTTCGCTATATCCGAAAGCAGCAGTACTTAGGTTTAGAGTGGGCATTAGAACGGATTCAAGATTTCCCATACAAGCTTGACCTTGATTTAGGTCGTAGTGCATTGGGAAAACGAGGAGCGTTTGCTGCGGTAACGAATATAGAGACGCTATCAGATCAATATCTACCAATCTTGGATGACTCGTGGTTTAACACTATGCTAGCGACATGTGCGATTCCCAAGTTGTACCACGGACCTGTCGACGTAAATGGCAATAAGTTTGTTGATGGCGGCGTGTCTGCCTCTATCCCTGTTCAAGAAGCGTGGCGTCAGAATGCTCGCAACATTATTGTCATTCGCACAGAGCCGTTTTCAGAGATTGAAGCGAGAGCCCAAAGTGAAGTGGGGGATGTGCCTGTCGAATGGTATCGAGAGTCTATCAACTCAGTACAGCAATCATGGCAGCAAAAAGTGAATCAGTGGAAGCTGGATTGGGCGTCGTTCTTCCAACAAAAAATTAATGCAGCACATCAATCGAAGCTTGCAGGGAAAATGCTGTTAAATGGAGGTCGTTGGTTGTTCGGTGCCGATAACTTGTATCGTTTAAGTCATCTGATTGGTGAGAATTTTGATTCAGGTTTAGCCGACATGCTGATGATTCATTATCAAACATTTGAGCTCACTCAGGCCTTTATATCTGCTCCACCTGACGACACTTTTATTTTACAAGTTGCGCCTAAAGAGGGGCTTCGTTCTTCTTCTTTGTTAAGTGACCAAGAGTCACTAGAGCATGACTATCAACTTGGGCTTCAAGCTGGGTTTAACCTAGTTCAACTCTATGACCAGCTGGATGTTGAAATTGATGGTAGAGAGAGAGCATAAACCTTCTTACGTTCACGATGTGCGCAATATACAAAGCATATAAATAAGGCTCCATTTTCGGAGCCTTATTTGCGGGTTCTTGTGGTTAACTCCGGTTAGGTATAACGACTACGCTTGTAGAATGCGCATGCAGTTGGTTGAGCCAACAACATCCATTACATCGCCTTGAGTAATAATGACTAAATCACCTTTGTGCAAGTACCCTTGCTCTTTAAGGCTAGTAATCGCTGCTTGAGCCGTTGGTAAACCCGCATCACTTTTTGACTCGAAATATACAGGTGTCACGCCTCGGTATAATGCTGCTCGATTTAGTGTCGATTCATTCCGTGATAAGGCAAATATTGGCAAGCCAGAGCTTAAGCGAGACATCATCAACGCAGTCCTGCCGGACTCAGTTAACGAGATCATCGCTTTAATTCCTTCCATGTGATTCGCAGAGTACATGGTTGCCATTGCGATGGTTTCTTCAGCGGTTTCGAAGGTTCTATCTAAGCGATAAGTAGATAGACTTGCCTCCGACATTTTTTCTGCCCCCACACATACTTCGGCCATGGATTTGACCGTTTCTACAGGATATTTACCTGCAGCAGTCTCTCCAGACAGCATCACCGCGTCAGTGCCGTCTAGAACCGCATTGGCCACATCCATCACTTCAGCACGCGTTGGCATTGGGCTAGTAATCATGGACTCCATCATTTGTGTCGCAGTAATCACGATACGGTTTAAACTGCGTGCGCGGCGAATCAGTTTTTTCTGGACACCTATGAGCTCAGGGTCACCGATTTCTACACCAAGGTCACCACGTGCAACCATCACTACATCGGATGCGAGAATAATGTCGTCAATAGACTCATTGGTCGCGACGGTTTCTGCTCGTTCGACTTTAGCCACTAACATGGCTTCAAGGCCTGCATCTCTGGCTAAGCGTCGAGCGTAATGCATGTCTTCGCCGTTACGCGGGAATGAAATAGCAAGGTAGTCTACTTGAATTGCTGCGGCGGTAAGAATGTCGGCTTTATCTTTCTCTGTGAGCGCATCGGCTGACAATCCGCCGCCTTTTTTGTTGATCCCTTTATTGTTGGACAGTGGACCACCGACAATCACACGGGTATGAACTTTATTACCCTCTACTTTGGTAACTTGCAGCTGAACGCGTCCATCATCGAGTAATAAAATGTCATTTGGTGAAACATCTTGCGGTAGTTCTTTATAATCTAACCCTACAGATTCTTGATTGCCTTCACCTTTTGGTAAATCACTATCTAATGTGAATTTATCGCCCACATTCAAAATGACTTGGCCGTCTTTAAACGTTGATACACGGATTTTAGGGCCTTGTAAGTCACCAAGAATTGCAACCTGACGCCCAAGTCTTGCTGCAATGGTACGGACTTTGTTCGCACGTTGAATGTGGTCTTCACTGGTTCCATGTGAAAAATTCATACGGACAACGTTTGCACCGGCTTTGATGATCTCCTCAAGTATATTGTCCTTATCCGTTGAAGGACCCAGCGTAGTGACAATTTTTGTTCGTCTTAATTTGGAAGTCATAGATTCTCCGATGAATGTGTGTGTACAGGTAACTTGAACTCTATCCTTACTTTACGCAATCGCTCTCAAGGTTAGCCTCGCTTAGCCCACACCTTAAAGCTACTTGAATATAAGTATATGCACAGAATGTTTACATTAAGAGTAACCCCGGTAAAACAGACAGATATTCGACAGGCAATGGCCTTATTGATAAAAATACGCTGCTTTAAAGGCATTACTTCATAATTTAGTGAATAAAAATAAGTTATTTTTCAAACAATTTAACAGGAGTAGATTCTTCGTTATTTGATTGAATACACAAACAAACAGGTTTATACGTGATGCTTGTCACGGGGATTTATTAATTCACTTCACAATTAGTTCGCAAAGTAAAAAAATTGTCCCGTTATAGAATTTCGGAGTGCAAGATGTACATGGCTCAACCGGGCCATATTGATCATATCAAACAGGTCAATGCTGGTCGTGTATATAAACTAATTGACCTAAAAGGTCCTATTTCTCGAATTGATTTGTCCAAGCAGAGTGAGCTTGCTCCTGCTAGTATCACCAAAATCACTCGAGAATTAATTGAAGCGCACTTGATTCATGAAACGACAGTACAAGAAGCGACGAGTCGTGGTCGACCTGCTGTCGGTTTGCAGGTCAATAATGAAGGCTGGCAATTTTTGTCAATGCGTTTGGGGCGGGGTTATTTAACCATTGCTTTGCATGAGTTAGGCGGTGATGTACTGATCGATACTAAAATCGAGATACACGAGCTTGATCAAGACGATGTGCTTGAGCGCCTGCTTTACGAAATTGATGAATTCTTTCAGACTTACGCGGATCAACTTGATCGTGTTACCAGTATTGCCCTTACGCTGCCTGGTCTCGTGAACTCAGAGCAAGGTGTCGTTTTGCAGATGCCTCATTACAATGTCGAAAATCTTGCTCTTGGACCAGAGATATACAAAGCAACGGGCTTGCCAGTTTTCATTGCCAATGACACGCGAGCTTGGGCATTAGCAGAAAAGCTTTTTGGTCATTCTCAAGATAATGACAACTCCGTTCTTATCTCTATCCACCACGGTTTAGGTGCGGGCATCATTCTGGATGGGCGCGTTTTGCAAGGCCGTCACGGTAACATTGGTGAACTCGGGCATATTCAAATTGACCCAAATGGAAAACGTTGTCATTGCGGCAATATTGGCTGTTTGGAAACCGTTGCCAGTTCTCAGGCAATTCGTGAAGAAGTCGTAAGACGAATCGCTGATGGCGAAGACTCTATTCTTGCTAAACAAGAGGAAATGAGTATTGAGAGCATTTGTGAAGCCGCTGCAAACGGTGATCCTTTGGCCGTCGATGTGATTGAAAAACTTGGACGCTACTTAGGCTCTGCAATTGCTATTGTGATCAACTTATTTAACCCTGAGAAAATCTTGATCGGTGGTGTGATTAACCAAGCAAAAGATGTGCTTTATCCTGCGGTTCGTCGCTGTATCGAAGAGCAGAGTTTACCTGTTTATCACCAAGATCTTGAGCTGGTGGAGTCTCGTTTCTATAAGCAAGCCACAATGCCTGGTGCCGCGTTGATTAAGCAAGCGTTGTACGATGGTCAACTATTGATGAAGGTTGTGGAAGGTTAAGTACTTTTTAACATGATGATGTGCCTGGCTGTTGAGACTGCATTTGTAGGTGATTTAGGGTGAGACTTAACGGCTCACCCTTTTTGATCGCCTATTACTAGAAAGGGAATTTGAGTTATGTTGCATTGCTATATCTGCGCCATTCATGTAATTTCCTAAAAAGCTCAAGTAAATAAACAAAATGGCTTTCAATGTGCTGCGTGACTTTGCGTCTGATGCAAAGAGAAGTAATACGCTAAAACTGTTGTACTTTAAAGCTGTGCTCGAAAAGCCAAATATTTTAAGGTTATTTGGTTATATAACCTTGCTGTGTCTGTACTGATTTCGAGTAAAATAAGAATTATCCATAATTTAGGTAGTAGTATGTCCGGAGTGTTAAATACGGTTGACCAGCGTACAAACTTGGTTGGTGAAAATCGACTAGAGCTTCTGCTGTTCACTTTAAATAGTCGCCAATTATTTGCGATTAATGTGTTCAAAGTGAAAGAGGTCATCAAGCTTCCACCGTTAACCAAGCTCCCTGGATCGCACTACAATATTCGTGGGGTTGCTTCTCTACGAGGTGAAGCGGTACCAGTGATTGATTTACGAGGCGCAATTGGTTTTCCTGCTTTACGTGGTGAAGCGGAAGAAGAAAATTTGATCGTGACAGAGTACAACCGCACGGTGCAGGGCTTCTTAGTCGGTCCGGTTAAAAACATTATTAATACGGCATGGACTGAAATTCAGCCGCCTCCTTCCACGTCTGGTCGCTCGAATTACCTCACGGCTATCACGCAAATCAAAGAGGGGGATGCCTCTCAAATTGTCGAAATTATTGACGTTGAAAAAGTTTTAGCAGAGATCGTACATTACGACGTGACTATCTCGGAGGACATTCTCGATCAAGAATTGGCCCAAGCAATGGTCGGGCGTAATGTTCTGATTGTGGATGATTCCTCTACAGCTCGTAATCAAGTTCGCGATACGCTTTCTCAATTGGGTATGAATATCATCGAGTGCCGTGACGGGCTAGAAGCGTTAACGGTTTTAAAACGTTGGTGTGATGAAGGTAAAGATGTAGAAAAAGAGCTGTTGATGATGATTACGGATGCTGAAATGCCTGAAATGGACGGTTATAAACTGACCCATGAAGTGCGCCAAGATCCACGTATGTCTAAGTTGTTTATCACATTGAACACTTCTCTGAGCGGTAGTTTTAATGAAGCCATGGTACAAAAAGTAGGCTGTGATCGCTTTATATCTAAATTCCAACCGGATCTGCTGGTTGAAGTTGCTCAAGACCGATTACGCCAGATGCTTTCTAAAAGTGCATGATTAGATCTAGTGAAATCAGAGGGAGCGCACCTCTCTCTGATTTTTAACATTTCTCTCCTTAATTCCTCTGTACTAATGGAAATCCCGAGATTTACTTTGTAGATTGTTCAAGTAGTGCGTGCAATCCATCAACTTGCCAGCAATAACGTGTGTGACTTCTCCCTCTTTTTCAAGAATGCCTTTCACCATTAATACTTTAGCGCCTAAATACGCTTGCTTTTGGGCTCGTGCTGTCGCTTGCCAAACGACCACATTAATGTTGCCCGTGTCATCTTCTAACGTAAAAAATGTCACGCCAGCGGCGGTGCCTGGAGATTGTCTTCCTGTTACCACACCTACCACTGTGACCAGTGACTTATGCGGTTTCTCTGTCAGTTGCCTCATGCGGGTAAAGTGAGGGAGTTTGCCCGTTTCTTCTAATAATTTAATTGGATGGCGGCTAAGAGATAGTCCCGTGCTTGCGTAATCCTCAATTAAATTTTCATATTCAGAGGGTTGAGTCTGGTAGCTAACATTGGGTTCTTCGACCTTGTGAAACAATGGTAGGTCAGATAAGGAATCCATTGCTGCCCAGCGAGCGTTATAACGATTTCCCGATAAGGCCTGAAATGCATTGGCTGAAGCCAATAATTCAATGTCACTTCGGCTTCTTAATATCTGCTTTACTTCTTGAATCGATCGGTAACCATTAAGTGGTTTGCGCTCAATAAGCCTTTGTGCGCTTTCTGCGTTAAAGCCTTTCACCAAGCGAAAACCAAGTTGCACGCCGAGCCTGCCATTCGGACGTGAGACGAGATGATGTTGATATTTTGAATGATTGACGCACACCGGCAATACTTCGACGCCATGTCGGCGAGCATCTTGTACTAATTGCGATGGGCTATAAAATCCCATTGGTTGGCTGTTCAACAATGCAGTGTAAAATTCGGCTGGGTAATAATATTTTAACCATGCAGAACAATATGCCAGCACTGCGAAAGACGCTGAATGACTTTCAGGGAAACCGTACTCACCAAAGCCGCATATCTGATCGAAAATGCGCTCAGCAAACGCTAAGTCATAACCTCTCTCTTGCATACCATTGATCAGTTTTGGCCTGAATTTAGCGAGATCGCCATTCTTTTTCCATGATGCCATCGCTCGACGGAGTTGATCGGCCTCGCCGCCGCTAAACCCTGCGGCTACCATGGCTAGCTTGATGACTTGCTCTTGGAAAATAGGGACGCCCATAGTCCGCTCCAGAACGCTTTTTACTTCTTCCGATGGATAACTGACAGGCTCTTTGTGATCTCGTCGTTTTAAAAAAGGATGCACCATATCACCCTGAATAGGGCCTGGACGAACAATTGCAATTTGAATCACTAAGTCGTAATAACAAGCAGGCTTTAGGCGAGGAAGCATGCTCATTTGTGCACGAGATTCTATTTGGAATACGCCTATCGTGTCAGCTTTTTGGATCATGCGATACACGTGTGGATCATCTTGTCGGCGAGTGATTTCGGAAATAGAGAGGGATCGCTGGTGATGTTTCTCGACCAGCTGAAAGCATTTTTTGATGGCGTTTAACATGCCGAGTGCGAGCACATCGACTTTTAGTAGCTTCAAGCTTTCTAAATCGTCTTTATCCCATTGAATGATAGTGCGATCTTCCATCGAGGCATTTTCAACAGGTACCAACTCATATAAAGGGCCAGATGAAATTACAAAGCCACCTACGTGCTGAGATAAATGGCGTGGGAAGCCAATGATCTCGTTGACCAATTGGATAAATTGCTGCCCTTTGAGAGATTCTGGTTGTAAGCCAAGTTCAATAATTTGAGCTTGCCAGCCTTGGCTGCGATCTCGGCGATTAACGTTCTTAATGAAAAAATCTAATTGGGTCTCTTCAATCCCTAGTGCTTTACCGACTTCACGCACGGCACTTTTAAAGCGATAGCTGATCACTGTTGCAGCAAGTGCTGCACGCTCACGGCCATATTTTTTGTAAATATACTGGATAACTTCTTCACGGCGCTCGTGTTCAAAGTCCACATCAATATCCGGCGGTTCCTTACGTTCTTTACTGATAAATCGTTCGAATAAGACAGCGATTTGTCGAGGATCGACGGCGGTAATTTCCAGGCAATAACACACCACAGAGTTTGCAGCGGAACCTCGCCCTTGGTAAAGAATGCCTTGCTGTTTCGCGAACATTACGATGTCGTGAATAGTAAGGAAGTAGTAGTGGTATTTCAGCTCTTGAATAAGCGCCAGTTCATTCTCGATGGTTTGATTGACTTCTGCTGGCACGCCTTCAGGAAAACGCAGCTTTTTACCGCGTTCGACCAACATACGTAAGTAAGAGTCGGGTGTGTAACCATCTGGGATCAGCTCGGTAGGATATTCGTATTTTAAATCGGAGAGCTTAAACTCGCATAAATCGGCGATGTAAGTGCTTTCTTCCAGCCATTCTGGTTTGTAAATCCGAATCAACTTTTTAAAAGGACGAAGTGCTCGCTCAGTATTCGAAATACGATCAAAACCGAGTTTATCGACGCTACACCCATGCTTTATAGCAGTAAGTACATGCTGTAATGGCAAGCGTTCAACATCATGCATGAGAACGCCTCCGCAGGCAGTTATAGGTAATTGAAATTCATGTGCTAACTGCTCGCAGTGCGCAATGTATTCAGTATCGTTGTTACTCAAATGGCGCTGAATCGCTACCCACAAACGATTAGCGTGGTGTTGATTGAGCCAGCGCCCCCAATAGTGATCACTCTCTTGATGTGTGGGCAGCCACAATACCAAACAATGTCGAACCGACATCAAATCCCATTCGAACAGTTGATAGTTGCCTTTTTCACTGCGTCTCCTTGCGTTTGTGATGATACGACACAACTCGGCATAAGCCTTGCGACAAGGGCAAAGCAGTACGATTTGGCATTCATCATTTAACCAAAACATACTTCCAACGATTTGTTTGATATCGAGTTTATGTTGTTCGATGGTTGCATGGGCTTTGACAACGCCCGCGACTGAACATTCATCCGTTATAGCTAGAGCTTGATAGCGATAGAAAGCAGCTTGGAGTACCAGCTCTTCTGCATGAGAAGCCCCAGTCAAAAAAGAGAAGTTAGACTGACAAAATAGTTCCGCGTAACTCATAATGACCCAACAAAAATAACTGTCGATTTAACAAAAATAGCCATGAAGAAACCAGTGCTTGTGCTGATCGCGAAATATCCATAACCAGCGGCCTTGCTTGGTGTGTGCAATGTAGTAATCACGCATGATCTCATCACCATCCCACCACCCAGAAACTATTCGCTCAGGTCCGTGGACCAAAGAAACTTGCTCTTGCAATACAATGGGAGTCGGTAATTGCATTGCTGGGCGTAGTATGGATGGTATGGCGTGCCCCTTTTCATCCGGAGCATCAGCAGGGCGATACTGACTGGCCTTTTCTGGTCTAGGATCGCAAGCAATATTGGGTTTTAAAACGGCACTTTTTCCCAATTTAGCTTGCAGTAAAGAGAGCAGCTCTAAAGCATTCATGTTTCCTTTCTGCCCAGCAAAGAGATCGCGTGATGCACTAAGAGGCTCACCTTGACGGATGACTTTTAACGTTAGCCCTGTGACTGGGCCATTAAGCGAGAGTGATTCTAAGCTTAAACTCGCTAACTGTTGCCAACGCTGACATAGGTAATCACCTTGCGCAGAAGTGAGTTGAAGGTGTTGCTCTTGTTTCTCACGCTGGTGGAGTGTTAAACACAGTTCAAAAGCGACCTTATCTCTTAATTTAAGAAAGGTTTCGAGTTGACGAAGTAATTTGGCCAACGGCTTTTCAATCCACTGAACGTTTTCGATCTCAAACAAGAGCTCTAAATAAACTTGGAAGGATTCGGTAGGGTGATAAAAGTCGACAGGGTGTTTAAACTGCCCAGTCAGTCGACCAACGTAGTTCACCAAATCGATATCAAAGCGTCGTGCGATGTCTTGCAATGGCAGTTCAAGCAGGTTTTGCAATGTGGTGACACCTACACGTTGTAACTTCTCTACGGTAGCGTTTGATAAATCTGTCAGTTTTAACGGTAGTGGTGATAAAGCTTTTTGTATGGC
Organism: Vibrio sp. 1731; assembly: GCF_033339955.1. Lineage (NCBI taxonomy): Bacteria > Pseudomonadati > Pseudomonadota > Gammaproteobacteria > Vibrionales > Vibrionaceae > Vibrio > Vibrio sp. 1731. Next base: position 224,399 of record NZ_JAWOVO010000008.1, read on the forward strand.
AGATTTGTCTTCACTGATGACGTTCGCTCCTGATATTGCCATCAATTTGGCAGCAAAAGGCGAAAAACCACATCCGAATTGAAAACTCAGTTTCAGCTCCGATAAGTGAGCTCTGACTTTATTCCAATAGTTTTCAAGCCCTTCATACAGAGCGAGCATTGGAGTAGCACGCAGTAAAATACCTTGGTTTGGCATCAACACAACGTCAGATGTGATCAAATACAGCCATTGAGCAATTTCTTGTAACTTGCTCCATTCGGTGTGCGGATGATAAGGATGCACTTGTAAATCTCGACACAAGGACGCAGCACTGCCTAGGCCCATACCTGGTTTAATGCCTTGTTGTTCGGCAATCTCGTTGTATTGAAGAATCTGGCAACGTTGGCTTTCGACAATCACCACGGGTTGTTCTTGGTTATCACCAAAGAGTGCGTCTAGCTGCAGGCGAGGGAAGTGCAAGTAAATCCACAGAGCCATATCACTAACCTTGGTTCGCCAGTGGGAAATTGACCACAGTCGAGTGCACAGTTTCAGATGATGGTTTCACCAGTTGCGGGTAATGGTGTTGGAAGCCGATACTAACGCTACCTCTATTCCAGCCTCCTTTCCTTTTCAGCACTTCAACATGAATCCCTTGCTCGTCGCCTTTCAGTTTTAAACTGAGTGACACAGGCAAAGACAAGCGGTTGATAGTATTTGTTTTAAGCATAAAGAGAGGGCAAGTACCTTGTTCACTCGCTACCTGTAAGCGTTTCACTTGATGTATTTCAAGCTCTTCTTGCCATAACAAAACATTACTGCATACCCCACTTTTCAGACATTGCTCTGCAGCCCAAAGAGCGTCTTTGGGGTGAGTTGGAGTAACGACCCACACTTGGTTTATATCCAACCCGATGTAGTGTAAAAACAGAGAATTCACTAGCGCAGGTGGTTGAATAAATGCGGTCACACCATTGGTCTGAGTGGCTTTTAAATAGGGAGCGAGCAAACGCAATTCACCAATACTACCAATAGATTCCATCTCCACTACGCCATGAGGTGGAAAGCCTCCGCCGAGCAAATCATCTAATTCAGAAAAACCGGAACTAGTCTGCAACTGCTGAGGATCTGCTTTCGTTAAATTTGCTTGCCAAACAAGGTGTTGGCTTTTTAAGTTCTGAATAATATCTTGCATAATAAATACCTGTATATATGTACAGTATATTTCTGTGGGAGAAAGTCGCAAGATTTTTATGAAGAGAGAAATGAAAAAAGGCAGCGTTTGCTGCCTTTTCAATCGATTATGTGAGGTAACCTGAATGAGTTATTTACGCTTCGGTTGAGCGTCGATGCACTGACCGTTCACATCGGTAACCGCAGGATCCATTAAGTGCAAATATAGCGGCATGATATCCAGTGGCGTTTTGAGAGTATTCGCATCTTCACCCGGATATGCTTTTTCACGCATGCGAGTACGAGTGGCACCAGGGTTAATTGCGTTAACGCGGATCGGTGTATCACTCAGCTCGTCAGCTAAAACTTGCATCATGCCTTCTACGGCAAATTTAGAGATAGCGTATGGCCCCCAGAATGCGCGGCCAGAGTGGCCGACAGTTGAAGAGGTAAAGATAATACGCCCAGCTTCTGATTTACGCATCACAGGCAGTAATGCTTGAGTCATTAGCACTTCGGCTTTCACGTTGATCTGCATGATATCGTCGAAGTCTTCCTCTTTGATTTGATCAAATGGACACAGCGAACTCAAGACACCTGCGTTGTGTAATAGACCATCCAAGCGACCAAACTGTCCTTCGATTGTCTCTGCCATATCAATGTAATTCTGCTGAGTTGCACCCTTGAGATCTAATGGAATGATAGCAGCTTGTGGATAGCCAGCAGCTTCAATCTCATCATAGATAGATTCAAGGTTTTGCACATTTCTACCCAAGAGAATAACAGTTGCACCGTGCTCGGCATAAGAAAGCGCGGCTTGACGGCCGATGCCATTACCAGCGCCAGTAACAAGAATGACTTTACCTTTTAGAGCATCAGCTGAAACGGAGTAGTTCACGGCGATAAATCCTTATTATTGTAAGAGGGTCCATGATAGTTAATTGACGCTAAAAAACGCCTGTTTCTCAATGGAAAATCTTGGTAATCGTGACAAGATGGTTACAATACACCAATTCATGTGTTATACCAATTCCAGAACTTTCGTTAGGTATGCTATCAATCAGAACAAGTGGTTACAAACCGCGCTGCCTTCTCGCTGATGTTTCTGCGTAACATACTAACGTCATCTGAAATGAGATAAAGGAGCTCTCGTTGGAATTTTTATTAGATTATGGTCTGTTTCTGGCCAAAATTATCACGGTGGTTGCTGCGATAATTGTTCTGCTCATTATTGCAAAATCGGCTGGTGGCAAATCGGGTGCGGCGAAAGGGGAGTTAGAGATTACCAACCTTTCAGAGCAACACAAACAATCTGTTGAGCAGTTAGAGCATCATTTGCATGACGATGCTTTCATCAAGGCTCGAGATAAAGCCGTCAAGAAAGAAGAAAAAGAGAAGGACAAATCTCGCGAGAAAGAAATCAAACAAGCGAGCAAAGACGGTTCATTAGATAGCAAGCGTGAACCACACCTATTTGTTCTTGATTTCAACGGTAGCATAGACGCAAAAGAAGTCGCGTCTCTACGTGAAGAAATCACCGCTATTTTGGCTGTCGCACGTGAAGGTGATGAAGTGTTACTTCGCTTAGAGTCTGGCGGTGGTATGGTTCATGGTTACGGCCTTGCCTCTTCTCAACTGGACCGAATCAAAGCTGCGGGTCTTCCTCTGACCATCTCTGTTGACAAAGTTGCGGCAAGTGGCGGTTACATGATGGCATGTGTAGCAGATAAAATTGTTTCTGCACCATTTGCAATTGTGGGTTCTATTGGCGTTATCGCACAGATTCCTAACTTCAACAAACTGTTGAAGAAACATGACATTGAGTACGAACAACTAACAGCGGGTGAATATAAACGCACGCTAACGATGTTCGGTGAGAATACCGATAAAGCGCGCGATAAGTTTAAGCAAGAACTTGAAGAAACACATGTCTTGTTTAAAGACTTCATCCGTGAGCGTCGTCCTAGTTTGGACCTAGACAAAGTAGCCACTGGTGAGCACTGGTTCGGCACACAAGCGAAAGAGCTTGGTTTGGTGGATGACATTAGTACATCTGATGATATCGTTGTTGCGGCATGCAAAGATAAAACTGTACTTTCTGTGCATTATGTACAAAAGAAAAAACTGGCCGACAAGCTAGCAGGTGTGGCGGGTAAAGTCGCTGATAGTGTGATTTTAAAGTTAGCTGAGCGTGGTCAAAAGCCGATTGTTTAATCGAGCTTAAGTTCATGACATTTAAAACGGCGAGGGCGGAAGCTCTCGCCGTTTTTGTTGAACTTTATGTTTATTGATGAATCCAATTACGCATTAGGTGTAATGCTTTACACGACATTTTTCCTCGCTCCAAAGACTGATTACCCGTATAATGTGCGCCTCGAAAACCGAGCAAATTGCTGAAAAGAAACTATTGGTGGAGAAGAACATGTCCTCTCAAACTCCGGTTGTAACCGTAGATGGACCTAGTGGTGCAGGTAAAGGCACTTTATGTATGTTGCTGGCGAAAAAGTTGGGTTTCCAACTCTTAGATTCTGGCGCAATTTATCGTGTACTTGCACTCGCTGCGATTCACCACGGTGTCGACACCGAGTCAGAAGATGCTCTTGTCCCACTAGCAACACACCTAGACGTTCAATTTATCGCGGAAGGTGACTTAGTTAAGGTCATTCTAGAAGGCGAAGATGTGTCAGGGGAGCTTCGTAAAGAAGAAACGGGTATGGCAGCATCTAAAGTTGCGGCTTTGCCACGTGTTCGTGAAGCATTACTACGTCGTCAGCGTGCATTTGAGACCGCTCCGGGTCTGGTTGCTGATGGTCGTGATATGGGCACAATTGTATTCCCGAGTGCGCAAGCAAAAATCTTCCTTGATGCGAGTGCTGAAGAGCGTGCAAATCGACGCCTTAAACAGTTGCAAGAGAAAGGGTTAGATGTTAGATTTGCTGACCTTTTAAGCGAGATCCAAGAGCGTGACGACCGAGATCGTAACCGCCCAGTGGCGCCATTACGCCCTGCTGAGGATGCGCTTGTGCTAGATTCTACGTCGATGACTATCGACGAAGTAGTAGAAAAGGCACTACAATATATCGAATCGAAGCTAGCTGAGTAATAATACTCGACTAGGCTAAGAGCGTTGGTCGCAAGGATGATGACTGGCGAATTTAATAACCCCATGCGGTAGGATACCCGTGGAAGTTTAATTTATTGAAGATTAATTAAATGACTGAATCTTTTGCTCAACTCTTTGAAGAGTTTCTAAACGAAACAGAATTCCAACAAGGCAGCATCGTTAAAGGTACTGTAGTAGCTATCGAGAACGGTTTCGTTCTTGTTGACGCTGGTCTTAAGTCTGAATCTGCTATCCCTGCTGAACAGTTCAAGAACGCTGCTGGCGAACTTGAAGTTGAAGTTGGCGCTGAAGTAGACGTAGCTCTAGACGCTGTTGAAGATGGTTTCGGTGAAACTCAACTTTCTCGTGAGAAAGCTAAGCGTCACGAAGCTTGGATCGTACTTGAGAAAGCTTACGAAGAAGCTGAAACTGTTGTTGGTATCATCAACGGTAAAGTTAAAGGCGGTTTCACTGTTGAACTAAACGGTATCCGTGCTTTCCTTCCTGGCTCTCTAGTAGACGTACGTCCAATCCGCGACACTGCTCACCTAGAAAACAAAGAGCTAGAGTTCAAAGTTATCAAACTTGACCAAAAACGTAACAACGTAGTTGTTTCACGTCGTGCAGTTATCGAATCAGAGAACAGCGTTGAGCGTGACGAGCTTCTAGAAACTCTACAAGAAGGTTCTGAAGTTAAAGGTATCGTTAAGAACCTTACTGACTACGGTGCGTTCGTTGACCTAGGTGGCGTTGACGGTCTTCTACATATCACTGATATGGCTTGGAAGCGCGTTAAGCACCCATCTGAAATCGTTAACGTTGGTGACGAGATCCAAGTTAAAGTTCTTAAGTTCGACCGTGAGCGTACTCGCGTATCACTAGGTCTTAAGCAACTAGGCGAAGATCCATGGGTAGCAATCGCTAAGCGTTACCCAGAAGGTCACAAACTAACTGGTCGCGTAACTAACCTAACTGACTACGGCTGCTTCGTTGAAATCGAAGAAGGCGTTGAAGGTCTAGTTCACGTTTCAGAAATGGATTGGACTAACAAGAACATCCACCCTTCTAAAGTTGTTAATGTTGGCGACGAAGTTGAGGTTATGGTTCTTGAAATCGACGAAGAACGTCGTCGTATCTCTCTAGGTCTGAAACAGTGTAAAGCTAACCCATGGCAGTCATTCGCTGAAGCACAAGCTAAAGGCGACAAAGTTACTGGTAAGATCAAGTCTATCACTGACTTCGGTATCTTCATCGGTCTAGAAGGCGGCATCGACGGTCTAGTTCACCTATCTGACATTTCTTGGAATGTTGCTGGCGAAGAAGCTGTACGTGAGTACAAGAAAGGCGACGAGATCTCTGCAGTTGTTCTAGCAGTAGACGCTGAGCGTGAGCGCATCTCTCTAGGCATCAAGCAAATGGAAAATGACCCATTCAATGCTTACGTTGCTGACAACAAGAAAGGTGTTCTAGTTAACGCTACTGTAACTGCTGTTGACGCTAAAGGCGCTACTGTTGAAATCGCAGAAGGCGTTGAAGGTTACATCCGTGCTTCTGAAGTATCACGCGATCGCGTAGAAGATGCTTCTCTAATCCTAAGCGCTGGTGATGTTGTTGAAGCGAAGTTCACAGGTGTAGACCGTAAGAACCGCGTAATCAACCTATCTATCAAAGCTAAAGACGAAGCTGACGAGCAAGAAGCAATGGCATCTATCAACAAGCAAGATGACAATGCATTCGGTAACGCAATGGCTGACGCTTTCAAAGCTGCTAAAGGCGAATAATATACTCGCTTAAGCAAAAAAGGAGCCGCAAGGCTCCTTTTTTATATTTGGTCATATTTAAGTAGTAATACTAATGACAGTAAACTATCTTAATAAAAGGCATTTCTTCATTGCGCATTTTGCATAAAATTTGTCTAGAATTGTCAGCAAGTGTTTGTTGGAATTAGTATTACTTACTATAATAAGTGATAAAGATACTCAAAGAGGGCAACTATGACTAAGTCTGAACTGATTGAAAGACTCTGCGCTGAGCAAACACACTTATCAGCGAAAGAGGTAGAGGATGCTGTAAAAGATATTTTAGAGCACATGGCCTCTACACTAGAGAGCGGTGACCGTATCGAGATCCGTGGCTTTGGTAGTTTTTCTCTTCATTACCGCGAGCCTCGCGTAGGTCGTAACCCTAAAACGGGCGATAAAGTGGAATTGGAAGGTAAATACGTTCCACATTTCAAACCTGGTAAAGAACTTCGTGAGCGTGTAAATATTGGTTAATGCACTCTTATTAGTTTGAAAAAAGCGGCATACGTTTGTGTATGCCGCTTTTTTGTAATGTATCCAAGTTAGTCATACATCCAAGATCGTTTACTAATCTAATTGTGGATTCAGCTGTTTTCTATACCCAAATAACTTTAACTTCTAAGCATGTCTACAAACTAAGCATCTTGAGGTTACTTGGGTATAGATTATTGCTAATATACGTAGTCTGAAGAAGCATTTTCCTGCATAATCTTACCGACTTACTCCTAGAAGGGTGATGTAACATGAAAATTATAAAAATCGTTGCTGTTTTAGCTCTCTTTTTAATTGCATTGGCGTTAGGTTCCCAAAACCAAGAGCTCGTGACTTTTAACTATCTTCTAGCAAAAGGAGAGTTCCACTTATCTACGCTATTAGGTGTAGTATTTGTGGTTGGCTTTGCTTTAGCGTGGGTTATATTTGGTAGCATCCAACTGAAAACTCAGCTACAGGTCCGTCGTTTAAAGAAAAAACTGAAAAAGTACGAACCAACTGAATCAAACAACGCTGCTGATAAGCCAGCCATTGAAAAACAGGCATAAGGATAAGGCTTAACTTTAATGCTTGAACTACTCTTCTTGTTGTTGCCTATAGCTGCTGCGTATGGCTGGTATATGGGGCATCGCAGCGCTCAGCAAGACAAGCAGAAGCAATCTCATCAAATCTCTCGTCAGTATATGACGGGTCTTAATCTGCTGCTCTCTGACCAATCAGATAAGGCTGTCGATCACTTTATTGAATTGCTCCAAGTTGATAACGAGACCATCGATACTCACCTTGCGTTGGGTAACCTGTTCCGGTCTCGTGGTGAAGTCGACCGCGCAATCAGAATTCACCAAAATCTTATTTCTCGTTCAGGCTTAACACTGGACCAAAAGAACCTCGCCCTTCAACAGTTAGCGAAAGACTACATGGTCTCTGGTTTTCTTGATCGTGCAGAGAAAATCTTCGAACAGTTAGTCGAAGAGCCAGATTACAAAGAGGCGGCTCTTCAACAATTAGTGACCATTTATCAGCAAACACGAGAATGGGAAAAGGCGATTTATTACGCGAACCAATTGGCTAAGTTAGGTAATAAACGCTCAAGGATGCGTGCAAATATTGCCCATTTTTGGTGTGAAATAGCCATGCTCGACCAAGCTGATGGGAATACTAATAAGGCAATACAGCATTTTAAAAAAGCGTTAGCGGAAGACCCGAAGTGTGTTCGAGCAAGTATTGCTTTGGGACGAATTTACCTAGAGTCTGAAGACTATAAGCACACCATCAAATATCTGACGGGGGTACTTGAGCAAGATAAAGACTTTATCAGTGATGTCTTGCCAACTATTGCAGAATGCTATCATCATCTGGGTCAGGAAGATGAACTTGTCGAGTTTCTGAGAGCTTGTATTGATAAGAAAGCAGGCGTATCAGCCGAGTTGATGTTGGCTCAATTAGTTGCTCATCACGAGAACGTTGGGGCTGCTCAAGAGTTACTGACGAAACAATTGCTGAAAAACCCAACCATGAAGGGCTTCTACCGTTTAATTGACTACCACATTGCAGAAGCAGAAGATGGTCGAGCGAAAGACAGCCTATCAACACTACAAGCGATGGTGGGTGAACAGTTAAAAGTGAAACCGCATTACCGATGCCGGAAGTGTGGATTTTCTACCCATTCCCTTTATTGGCATTGTCCGTCCTGTAAAGGATGGGGGACGATCAAGCCAATCCGCGGATTGGATGGTGAATAATTCTTAATGCAGCTGGCAGAGTTTCTGTCCGCTGCATTTTTTTAACTTTTTATTTAATAAGAACCAAAACAGTTAGGAGATGAAATGATCGACCAAAAAGTTATTGTCGCACTGGATTATGATAACCAAGCAGATGCACTTGCGTTTGTAGATAGAATTGATCCTGCGTCATGCCGACTAAAAGTTGGCAAGGAGATGTTTACGCTATTTGGTCCTGATTTTGTACGTGAACTCCATAAACGTGGTTTCTCGGTATTCCTAGATTTAAAATTTCACGATATTCCAAACACCTGTTCGAAAGCAGTTCGCGCTGCGGCTGAAATGGGTGTATGGATGGTGAACGTACACGCGAGCGGTGGTGAGCGTATGATGACGGCATCACGTGAAATTCTTGAGCCATATGGTAAAGATCGTCCACTTCTTATCGGTGTAACGGTACTAACCAGTATGGAACAAAGTGATTTAGCTGGTATTGGTTTGAATGTTGCGCCTCAGGAGCAAGTGATTCGTCTAGCAACCTTGACCAAAAACGCGGGCTTAGATGGTGTCGTATGTTCAGCGCAAGAGTCCTCACTACTGAAGAGCGAACTAGGCCAAGAATTTAAATTAGTGACCCCTGGTATTCGACCTGCTGGTTCAGAACAAGGTGACCAACGCCGTATCATGACGCCAGTAGACGCTATCCAATCAGGTTCAGATTATCTTGTGATTGGTCGCCCTATCACTCAAGCGTCAAATCCTGCAGAAGTGCTGAAGTCGATCAATGAGAGCTTATCTAAAATGTAAGCACTGTCTCGATTGTATGGAGAAAAGTGAGGCTAAGATGCCTCACTTTTTATATCGAGTGAAAATACTGATCGCGGTAAACAACCATTCCTTTTAACCAGCTATGTCTGATCATTTACTCGCTGTAACTGGTATATCGGGGCCAATTGAGATAAAGGTTCTGCGGTTTATTCTGAGTAAAGTAGGGCTTGGTACTATGCTGATCACACTTTTGTAACATAACTCACTGTGATGCCTCGAAAATGCAATCATGTGTTATTGATGGCTTGCGTTACAAATATCTAAAGAATACTATGGCGAAGATGCATTCACTGCGTTGTAAGGTCTAGGATGACCTAGTGAAACTCTTTGAAATTAATATAGAAGCTGGCAGGACGTCACTTCATATTACGTTCCTATTATTTCCTATCTGCGTATTTTAAATCGCAGCTTTCTGTGAGCTTTCACACGCTGTCTTCCTTGTTACGACCTTAGTGCGCAAACACAACAAGGAAGAAACATGACTAAAAAACTGCCATTTTCAGTACTAGCAACACTGACCGCTGCCAGTTTTCAACTGAGTGCGGCAGAATTGCCAGCTGATATCGAATGGATTTCAAACAACAACGAACCTCTATTTGCCTCTGAAGAAGCGGTACGAGGTGGCACCTATCGCACTTACATTCAGAGCTTTCCGCAAACATTACGAAGTGTTGGTCCAGATGCGAACTCAGGTTTGCGCCAATACTTAATGGATGGTTCACCAAAACTGGCTCAGCGTCATCCAAATACTGGCAAATGGATCCCTCAACTTGCTAAGTCATGGGCATTTGGAGAGGACAACAAAACCGTATTCTTTAAACTCGACGAAACGGCCGAGTGGTCAGATGGTGAAAAAATTACAGCAGATGATTACGTCTTTATGATGAAGTACTACACGTCAAAAGACATTATCGACCCGTGGTATAACGACTTCTTCACAAACAGTATTGTGAGTGTTGAAAAAATTGATGACTACACGATCAAAGTCAATCTTGCTGTAGCTCAAAGTCATGACTCACTTATGGTTATGATTAACATGCCAAGTAATGGTTTTCAGCCTCGTCCTGAACACTTCTTTGAAGGAGAAAAGGACGCAAATAACGATGGCATGCCTGATAACTTTGTCAGAAAGTTTAACTTTAAATCTGAGCCAACCGCAGCGCCTTACTACATTGATCAAGTGAAGAAAGGTAAGAGCGTGACATTCAAACATGTCGGTGAAGATTGGTGGGGATACAACAACCGCTACTATAAAAACCGTTATAACGTTGAAAAGGTTCGCATTAAGGTAATTCGCGATCCTGATATTGCCATGAAGCACTTTGAGAAAGGCAACTTAGACTACTTTGAGATGGTGCTACCAAGCTTTTGGCATGACAAAACCAATAGTGATGTGTACAAAAAAGGCTATATCCAAAAGTACTGGGGCTTTAACGAAGCACCGCAAGGAGCTGGTGGTCTTTGGATGAACACAGCGATGCCGATGTTGGATAACCTAGAAGTGCGTAAAGGTGTTATGGCAGCCACTGACTATGACGGCATGATTGAAAACATCATGCGTGGAGATTATTCACGTAAACCGCATGGACTCGGCTTTGGTCATGGCGAATACGATGATCCTAACAATACACCGCCAAAGTTTGATGCTGATGCGGCGGTTAAACACTTCGAAAAAGCGGGCTTTGACAAAGTGGGCGCAGATGGTATTCGTGTTAACGACAAGGGCCAACGCTTGAGCTTTGCTATCACCTATGGATACAACTCTTGGACACCGCGTATTGCATACCTGAAAGAGCAAGCGAAACTTGCTGGTCTTGAGTTCACGTTAAATTTGGTGGATGGCTCATCTGCGTTTAAATACATTCTTGAGAAAAAGCATCAGCTAGCGTTTTTGAATATGGGCTCTGGTGAGATCCCTGCGTATTGGGAATACCTACACTCGGATAATGCAAATCGACCACAAACGAATGCTCACACCAACTACAGCAGCCCTGAGCTAGACAAGTTAATTGAAGCGTATGACTCTGAGTTTGATCAGGAGAAGCGTTACGACTTGTCGCATCAAATCCAAAACTATGTCAGCAAAGCGAACATCATCGTTCCTGGCTACATGGTGCCTTATTCTCGAGTTGCTCATTGGCGCTGGGTTAAAATTCCTAAAAACGGCATGACAAAAGCGACAGAATGGGTGCTTCATCCAATGGATATCGGTAATTTCTGGATTGATAACCAAGTAAAAGAAGAGACAGAAGAAGCGATGGACGAGGGTAAAACCTTCCCAGAATTAACGGTAATTGATGATCGTTACAAATTGTAAATCAGTAGTTTAGATAGAAAATGATAGCCCCGGTAATGAATTTTATCGGGGCTTTCTTTTTTACTTAATAAGGTAAGACGCTTCTAAAAGGTAGGTTTTTGCATCACCAAGCAAAGAGAACGCTTTATCGATGGTTTTAAATCGATCATCAAGCGAGTCGCTTGATATCAGCTGGCTGAATGTTTGCAACGAGAAAGCTTCGTTTGCTTTGAAGAACTGATGTACGTTTTCAAGCTGCACTTTATGAATATGCTCCACCTTATTTAGGGCGGTGGTTAAATCGGAAATGTTAATCGACATTGCTATTCGGGAACCTTATCAACAAGACCTATATGAGGTCATAGAGTGGGGTTTTACATTTTGCGACAGAGAGTAACACCGAAGAGCAATTTATAGTCTGATGAAGATCAATTTGCCTTATTTAAGCATCTGTAACGCGACACTAGACGTGTACCTAGAGCTAGTACACGTTACAACGCTTGAATATAGGCTAGGGTTCAACCTAATCAAAAGTAAAAGCCAAGTCCGACTAAAAGCCCTTGAGAAGCCGTATCATATTCAAATACCTCTTCATTTTTGTAATCGACCCAGGTCGACTTGTAAGCTAAGTTGAGATCAGACCATTCGTTAAAGCTATAACGAACACCAGTTTGAATGGCATAAGTGAAGTGAGTATCGTTGCCAAGTCCGGCGTCGATGCTGGCATGAAATCGCCAGTTTTCGCTCAATTCATCAATGAGTCGCAAGCCAACTAAAAAATCGACCCAATCTTCTTGTAATGACAGTCTATCTTCTAGTACCCGGTTGTCATTACGATACAGCTTGCCGGTGATGTCATTGTCCCACCAACGTAATCCAAACATATAATCCAGTTTACCAAATGAATATTGTTCGCGTTGGAATGCCTTTGCTTCTAGAACACCTTGCCGTATTTCGATGTCCGCACGATAACGAGCGTTAGGCAGAGCGCCCTTGATATTATTAACATCACCACTTAAGTTCATGAAACTATAATCTATGTAGTAGCCCCACTTACTTTGGTAAATACTCTCGAATCGCAACATCGCCCCAATATCGAGGTGGTCTACGATGAACTTAGGATCGACATCCACCTCTGATGAAAAGCGACCAATACTGGTATCCCCGTGGATATTCAGTCCTAGCATGTACACTTCTATGCTATTTCGCCAACGAGATTCTTGTGTCTCGGCTGAGAGCGCTACTGATGTAGGTAATACAAGAATGAGTGAGGAGAGTGATAGCAGGTTACATGGTTTCATCCAATTTCCTTTTCGGCTTTTCGTCAGCTTTCAGCTTAGTAGAAGTCGCTACACTCTGCATAAAAAAGGGAAGCAACTTGCTTCCCTGTAATTAACATTGACTTAGAGTTGTTTGGCAATGTCTGAGGTTAGGCTTTCTAAGCCTATGGATAAAGCGTTGACGAGCGCTTCATAGCCCTCATCTTGAAGCGGCTGTGAGATTTGTATTGGCGCACTGTTTTCGACCTTACCTTCGGCATTAATGAGTAACCATTCCCCCTCAATTTCGATATTACCTTTGTAGCTGCCATTAAATTTATTTAACGTAAGCTGGAGTTTGGCTTCACCGCTTTGATCCAACAGATTATTCATTTCAGTCGGCCAGTAATGACTTTGCTTGTGACGTAGTTCCGCGACGACTCTCTGAGTGATTTGCTCAGAAATACTGTGCGCCCATTGATTGTGCTTCGCCTGAATAACTTGGGTCTCAGAGGTTCGATAAACAATGCCATTATCATTCAAATAACTCGCCAATGTCACTGGACGAACAACTAAAGTTGGGCGCTGAGCGATATCAGAAGAGCTCAGCGTCACTGGTTCCGCCTTAGGTAGAAGGTACATAGCTCCTTTAGTTTGCGGAGCGCTACTGCAACCCGTTAGACCGACAAATAGCGCGATAGACAGAAAGAATACTCGTTTCATTAGTTTTTGCCTTTAACTGGTATTGGGTCACTGATTTCATCTTCTCCAAACACGAGAGAGTTTGGCTTTTCGTTTAGCTGTTTAAGTACGGGTTTAAACTCTGTCATCACGCTTTCTAATTCTTTTAGCGTGGCTTCCATTTCGCTGTACATGGTTGAGTTGGGCCCATAACCATCGAGTGTTTTTTGTAATTGCTGTAAGCTTTGGCGAATATCTGTTGGGATCTCTTGCGTCTCTTTTTGATTCAAAAGTTTATCAATACTGTCCGCCACGCGTTCTGCTGAAGCTAACGTTTTTTCGGACGTTTTTAACGTTGAATTGAGAGAGTCTAGTGTTTCTTCCATTGGTAAGTTATTAATCTTATTTAGGAAGTCGTTCACTTGGCGCTGAACCTGCGCAAAACCACCACGCATGGTTGGGAAAACATCTAAATCAGCAAACTTACTCGGTACGTAAGGCTCGTCGTTTGGATAGAAGTCGGCGTCAACATACAGTGCGCCTGTTAATAAGTTACCTGTTTTTAAAGTACCACGTAGGCCTTTAGCAAACTCACTCTTCAATTTATCTTTTAACATTGGTAAAGATTGGGATTGGAAATCGCCATAAACACGGCCGAGCTCGATACGTACCAATACAGGGATTTTTTTCGCAGAAAAGTTCTCTTCTGGGGTTGGAAGTCGCATTGGTACACGCATCACAGTACCAATTCTCAAGCCTCGATATTCGACAGGTGCCTTACGTTTAAGTCCTCGTACCGATTCATCAAAAAGCATAACGAATTCAATATAATCATCGTACATGCCTTCTCGAAGTTGTTTAATATCATCGTACAAGCGGAAGTTGACCATATTTTCAGTGAGCTGTTCACCGGATTCAAGACCTGGAACGGTATCGAAGGTAACACCACCCGTTAGCATGCTCTCTAATGAGCCAAACTTGACTTCGAACCCTTCAGCGTTGAGCTGTAAATCTACGCCAGAATTCAGCCAGAACTTGGTACGAGTGCGCACTAAGCTGTCATAAGGCTTGAAAATAAAGAGTTGGTATAACGCTTTGCGAGTGTCAACATCAAAGCTGGTTTTCTCTACACGACCAACCGTAAAGCCTTTATAAATAACGGGGTCACCAACGCCTAGCTTACCAGCCTCGCGGTGTGTTAACACAAGGCGTAACCCCTCTGCATCAGGAGAGGCCACTGGGGGAACATCTAAGACCGTAAAGCGCTCTTTCTCTATCTTAGATTTACCCGGTTGAAGTTGGATGTAAGCGCCAGAGAGCAAGGTCTCTAAACCTGAAACGCCATCACGGCCAATACGAGGCTTCACCACCCAAAACATGGTGTCATCTCGCAGCATGCGTTCTGCATCCTTGTTCATTTGTGCCTTAGCGATGATGTGATCGTAATTTTCACTGAGAGTGACTTCAGTAATCAGTCCGACTTTTACATTCAATGCTCGGATTTCGGTTTTGCCAACCTCAATCCCATCTGCGGTTGGCAGTTGGAGAGTAATTTGTGGGCCTGTACTGTTGATATATTGGAACAGCATCCACGCTCCCATGGCTAGCGCAAGGATCGGGACAATCCATATCGCAGAAATCTGCTTTTGCGGTTTTATTTGAGCGGTTACGTTGTTCTCATCACTCATATTTGGCTTTCTCGTTTAAGTTGTCAGAAATCGGCTCCTGCACTTCGTTTTGTGGCAATTGCCACAACAAACGTGAGTCAAATATCATTGCAGAAAGCATAGTAAAAATGACCACTGCCGCGAAAGAGAGCGCAGCAGGACCTGGATAAATCGCCATTAAGTTTTGCAGCTGAACCAGTGCAACTAAGATCGCGACGACGAAGATATCGATCATGGACCAACGGCCAATAAACTCAGTTATGCGGTAGATCTTTAAGCGTGAAATACTCTCTTCGTGCGGAAGATATCGCGCTTTTTGCGCATTGTAATACAGCCACGCGAGTGCCAGCATTTTCGCCATTGGAATAAATACGCTAGCAAAGAAAATTACCATCGCAATAGGGTAAGAACCTAAATGCCAAAGCAATATTACCCCCTCCATGATAGTCGAACCTTCTGCATGTCCAAGGCTTACGGTGTACATCATAGGGTAGAGGTTCGCAGGGATATAGAAAATGATTGAAGCAAACAAAAGCGCCCAAGCTTTTTGTAAATTGTCTGCGGGGTTGTATTTGTGAATAGGGCTTTTACAACGAATGCAGTGTTGGTGTTTTTTAGCTTCAATAGGGTTGAGCTGGTGGCACGTATGACAACCAATATGGTTGTGGTTATGGTGCGTATCACCCTCTTTTACATCAGGTAGCTCGATAGCTGGAATAAAGTGCCCCCAGAGCCAGCTTTTGTCGACCATTGATATGCATTTGACTACCAGAACGGTATATACACAAAACGCCCAGAATGAAGTGCCCATTCCTATGTCTGCGAGGGA
The DNA here is from genome assembly GCF_033339955.1 of Vibrio sp. 1731. Taxonomy (NCBI): domain Bacteria; kingdom Pseudomonadati; phylum Pseudomonadota; class Gammaproteobacteria; order Vibrionales; family Vibrionaceae; genus Vibrio; species Vibrio sp. 1731. The sequence goes on from NZ_JAWOVO010000008.1 coordinate 240,229, forward strand.
AGCGATTTTAATTAAGCTGACCAACACGCCAATCAAAAATACATCCACCATTAACCAAGGTTCGACTCGAAACAGAAGACGGCATAAAACTTTTGCCATTCGTTGCTGCTTTTTAGAGGGGGTATGTTTACGTGCTTTTAATGCTTCAAGGTGAAGAAAGAGAATGAGACCAACATAGATTGCAGGCAAAACGATAACTGTTGCGAGTAGCAGCACACCCAAAAGCACATTTTGAAACTCAGCCAGCATTTTGGCAGCGTGCAACAAGGTGATTTCTTGCGACAACCCTTGCACGCTGAACGACATAAAAGGGAAAGAAATGCTTAGCACTAACATGATCAAACATGCCGATGATATGGCGATCACGCTTTGGTAAGGCTTGGCATTCACTTTAGTCAGCGAATGCGAACATCGAGGACATTGTGCTTTTTGCCCCTGTTCGATATCGGGAATGCGAACAACAAGGCCGCACTCTTCGCATGAAATTAACTGACGGGAATTAGGTTGAATACTCATCGGGTAGGTTTTAGATTCATTTGCTTTAAGAATACTCTTTTTTCACTAGGCACGCTTGTTTTGATTCAGGAGTTTACGAGTTTCTTACTTTTGGCATTAGAGGATATGGGAGATCTAAGACATAAACGAAGTCGCGTTTGGTACAAGATTTTACGGCGAAGATGAGTATGTTGGAAGTCGAAAATAATGTGATATTGCTTGTCTGTGGAGGGGGGTAATTACTTGTTTTTAAGGGTAAGTAACCCTGCCCAGATAATCAGAGCAGGGAAAAAGAGCATTTTATTTAAGGTACTTAGTTGTACTTTACTTGACCGTTCCGCTCTTAAAGGCATTGGAGCCGACTTGCGTACCGTTGAGCGTTTTGCCGTAATAGCCTTGGTGCTGGTGATATTTCTCCGCGTTTGCGGTGACATTGCCTTTGAATCGAGGATCTTGTGGACGCTCATGGCTGTTGACGTATGCTGCGACATCCCAAGCTTCTTGCTCTGTCAGCTGCACACTTTTCCCAAGCGGCATGTTTTCGTAAATAAAATAGGCCGCTGTGTTAATCCGGTGCATACCTGCGCCCCAGTTATACGCATATTCGCCCCAAAGTGGTGGAATGTATGAATGGTCGTTGGTGTCTTTGATGCCTGAACCGTCGGCGCGATGGCAAGTTTCACAGTTCTTTTCGTAGACCAATGCGCCTCGCTCTATTGATGGTTCTTGCTCAGGGGCGGCGATTTTTGGGTAGCCACGCCCAGAGAGATTACCCCGCTTTTCAATTGGTAATGCTTGTGCGATGGCTTCGGGCAACGGGAAGTCTTTTGCTTTTCCACCAATTTGCAACGTTTTTGCGTCTAGTTCTGGAATGGGTTCATCCGCCATACCATGTTTGTCAAGCAAGCCGCCCATCGCTAACCAGTAGGCGTAAGCACTAAGGGCAACAATTTCTGTCGAATCGTAAGCGGGCGCTTTACCGTTCATGGAATACTCGAAACAACCTTGGATACGGTCAGCATAGCTGTTTACGCGATCGTTTTTCTTACGATATGCCGGGTATGCCATGTAAGCTGCCCACAGTGGCGCAGCGTTTGCTTTTCGTCCTGCCTCCATATGGCAGTTCACACAGTTTTGTTCGTTGCCAACGTATTTTCCGCGCATTTGTTGTGAGTTAACAAAGAGCGAGTAACCGCGTTTTACTTGCTCACCAAATGCGGTGTTTGGGATTGTGCTGAGATCACGCGGTTTTAAGTATTCACCGTGCTTTTCTTTTTCTATCGCAGGTAGCTCTTTCTGGCGGTCCGGTAATGGAGCGTTAGCTAGTACGAGCGTAGAAATGAAAGGCAGTGCGAACAAAGAATAGAAACGTTTCATGACTGCTCCTAGTAACGTAATGAGGCAAAGTAGTAAGCAAGATTTTCGATCTCTTTGTCAGTGAGATTTTTTGCGATGGTCCCCATCATATTGAGCGGGTCGCCACTGCGAGTGCCGTTTTTCCATGCCATCAATTGCGTTTTTAAGTAATCAGCATGTTGGCTTGCGAGGCGAGGGAACTTGTCGACGCCCATACCGCTGGCTCCATGACAAGTTGCGCAAGCTGGAATATTTCTATCCCAATCGCCTTGGAAAATTAACTTACGATACGGGTTACGAATATCAGCTTGGTCGCCGCGTTGTTCTGGATTCGTGAACTCATAGCTCGGGAGGTTAGCAAAGTACTCCATAACTTCCTTACGGCCTGCGGGATCGCTGAGTTCCTTCGCCATGCCTTGCATGACCACATTTTGGCGTTCGCCACTAAGGAATAGTTCGATTTGAGTGTTGAGATAATTCGCGTTTAAACCAGCGATCATCGGCGCGATATTTGGCTGTCCCATGCCATCTTGGCCGTGACAACCGCTACATACGCTGGCTTTTTCCGGAATAGACGAGGCGCTTGCGCCCATAGTGGTTGCTAACAAACAGGCCACCACCACTGGAAGAATTTTTGACATGCTGACTCACTTTAATTTTTATTAATATGTCTAAGTGCTACTTGGTAGTCACTCGGACGATATTGTCGGCCTTGTCAATAATGAAAGGTATTGTGGATTTCCACATATTTAATAAGTGTAAATGGCCGTATTTGTTTTTATTGGTTGTTCTATAAGCTATAAAAACAAAGTGGTGAAGAGCTGCACAAATCGGCAGCTCTAAGTGGTAGAGACGTCTTAACGTGCGGCGTTACGCTTTGCGGATTTTGGCCGGCAAGGACTGACGTGCCGCCGCGCCCACTACCCAATCCAACAATACACCTTTACCTTCTCGGGTAGGATCAATTAAGCCAATGTCGTTAATGTTGACGCCATCTTGGCTGCGCGTTTTTACGGGTTGTTGTTTATCGCCGATCCAGTGCGAGCGTTGTCCTAGCTCGGTATGACCAAACCCATGTTCAAATCCGAGTGTGCCAGGGCGAATCCCGTTGACTATCATCGCAAGTGCTTTGGTGCTTGCAGATGGTGTCTCGATAACAAACTCATCACCCGTTTTAATGCCTGCGCGCTCGGCATCGATTGGATGGATGTACACTGGGTTTACGCCTTTAATCGAGTTCAACCTTGGCGATAGGTTGGATACCGCACTGTGAATGTTGGATTTAAAGTTCGTTAGGCTGAAAGGCCATTCTGAGCTTGGGAACTGGTCTTCCATTGGTGTGCCATCGGCCAGTTTTTGTGGATGCCATGTTGGGCAACCCGTGTAGAAATCACCGGTCATGGTGTTTCTTGCGCTGCCGACACGTTCATTCCATATCGCGACAGGTCGTGTCCATTTGTGCTTCATTTGCTCACCTTGATACGCTTCGGTTGCATTTTCAAAACGTCCACCGCGAGCAAAAATAAACGCCACACGTTTCATCTCATCCGCTGTCAGCGTCTTCTGCATGGCTGGCATTAAACGCTCTAGGCCGGACCACGCAATGTCTTCTGCCGAAACTTCAGGCACCCCGCCTTTCACATAAGCCAAGTTTGCCGCGGAACGTAAGTAGAAATCTTCAGCGCTGTGGAGAGCGTGCCAATTCCCTTGCGCATCTTGAATCGCGTTGTCACCAAAGCCGCCTAGTTGCATTTTCTTGGCGACATCAATCAAAAAGTTTTCTAAGCAAATTGAACGACCATCGGCGGTTTTCTCTGTTCGCGCTCCCACAATCGGCCAGCGAGCGGTGACGGTTTTCACCGGAACGTCGTGCCAAGGCGTTGCCATACCCCAGCTTTCGTAGGTGACCGTGTCCGGCACAATATAGTCCGACAATGCGGTGGTTTCGTTAATGAACGCATCAACAGACACAATCAAACCGAGTTGTTTTGGATCTTTAAGCTTGTCTTCCAGCAGCGCTTTCAAACCGGGTACACCATACATTGGGTTCGCCATGTGATTGATCCACGCTTTAACGCGGTATGGATAACCATCAATAGCCGCAGATAGGTGCTCTGTCAGCAGTGGCGCTGCAAACGGATACCAAGGTGCGCGAGTTGGGTAAGGGGATTTTCCTGCCTCAACGCGACGCTTGTATTCGCTGGTTTTGTGGTAGGGGAATTTACTGCGCGATAGAAAGACGCCTTTCGGGCCGACCTTACCCGCAAATTTGGTGAAGTCGTAACGAGGACCCGCAGCGGAAGTTGGGTAGCCACCCGCTTTGGCCATCGCGCCGCCTTTCATGTTGATATTACCAATCAATGCATTGAGCATCATGATGGTAAACGAGTTATAGAACCCATTGGTGTGCATGTTGCCACCGTGGGTATCGACCACCGCTTTTGTGCCGTAGCTGGTGAAGCGTTTCGCTAGTTCTGCGATTTGCTCAACAGGGATCTCACATTGTTTGCTGTAGAACGCAAGGCTGTATTTGAACGCCTCTTCTTTGAGCCTTTGTAGAGACGATTTTACTCGTACTTCGCCTGATGCAAGCGAAACCGTTTTATCGACAAACAGTGCCGCTTCTTCTGTCTGGGTATGCACACCAAATTCGCCGCTTTGATCATCCACGATGACGTACGGGTCGGAGTCAGACAACGCTTCGCCCTCGAATGGCAGATTCAAGTCCGACGCGCGTAAAAACGTGCCGTTTCTCGGGTGCTGATTATCGCTTATCACAAGATGCGTAGCATTACACCAGTGCGCGGTGCCGGCTCGTTTCATCGCGTTTGCCCCCGGCTGCGCCAAGAAGGTTTTGTTGTAGCGTTGGTTTTCGATGATCCACTGGATCATGCCAAGCACGAGGGCAGAGTCGGTGCCCGGTTTGATTGGTATCCAGCGGTTGTTGTCACCGGCGGCCAAGCTCGATGAACCCGCCGGCAAACTTGGCGTGATGATGGTGTATTCCAAGCTGCCTTCTGTTCGCGCATTGGCGAGTTGGCGCGCCTGACGCTTAAAAGGGTTACCCGCTTGAGCTGGCGACATACCGATGAAGATGATGTATTCCGCATTATCAAAATCTGGCTTTAAGTGTGCGTTCTTATCTAAGTCGTTCATAAATGCGCCGCTGCCAGCACGAAATGCATAGCCGCAGTAAGAGCCATGATGCCCAAAGTTACGTGTACCATAGCTGTTGAACGCGAAGCGTTTGAATATGTCGTCTCGGCCTTCGTTACCGGCGTTGGTCATTAACAATTGGTTGGCTTTCGGTCCATATTCTGGGTTTTCAGGATCTACGGGCGTTGTTAAATCGCGGATGTCGCGTAAGCCATCAATATGGCCTTCACCAAATAAATCACCACCCTCTACGACTTCTTCTATCAATTGCTCGTAGCTGATCGGAATCCATTTTCCTTCGCCGCGTTTTCCAACTCGTTTCAGTGGCTGAGTAATGCGGTACGGGCTGTTGCGAATTTCTAGCATCCCATTGCCACGTGCGCATGCTGTTGAACGACCGTCAAGGCCCGCTTCTCCTGCCAAACTTAAATAAGCATCTTTGATTGGCGTTTCGAACGGAATGTTTTGCTGATGAGAGAGTGGGTGATATGGGTTGCCAGTAATACGCAAAATATCGTCGCTGCGGTTATCAATGCGTACACGCAATCCGCACAGTGACCAACAACCAAAGCACATCGATGGCGCAACGCGCTGATTTGGATTAGGGATTAGGTTGCCTTTGCTGTTGACCGTGTACTCTGGTTCAAGCGAGTTACCGTGGTGAATATCACGCGTTTTTTCTCCCGCAGTGCCTTCGAGCGCACCCTCGACTATGTGTTTGGTGGTGGTAGCGTAACCCGCAGCGAATGCGCCAAGCCCACCCACTGCAATGCCTGATTTCAAAAACTGACGGCGTTTGTTATCCATGATGAAATCCTCTTTGATTAGCGTTCAGTTAAGGTGAGTGATGAGGCTTTTACTTCGATCTTTTGTTTTGACTGAACCAGCTCCGAACCGAGCAGTGCCAGTGCAAGCCATAATCCGAGCATGCCGATAATGCCTATCCAGCCATTTCCATCCATAGTGAGTTGGTATGGATACAGCCCTGCATCGAACTTGGCGATGGTTTGCACTTCCATGATGGTAAACCAGCGAATCAGCCATGCACTTGCCAGTGCGGCAGCAGACACGAAACTGAGCCCTATGACGTGACGAAATCTGGCTGATGCGGACTTTTTGGTATCGCGCAAGAAGATGAAAGCGAGCAAAACACAACCTAAAACGACAAAAGTGAGCAGGGCAATGTTGTGCATCCATTGTTCGCTAGAATAGAGCGAAAATGCGGAATTGTTGGATGCCCAAATCGGTAGCAGTATCAGCGTTAATACACCGCTGGTAACCACTGATTTTTTAAGTAAATTAGTATCGCCAGATGTCAGCGTCTTTGACTGACTAGGCAGCAAGAGCCAAATCAACAGAGAAAATCCGACCGCGCTCATAAATGCAGTGACAAACCAAAGAACCGGCGACGCGGGTTGGTGCCATAAAGAGCGCGATTTAACGACTGCAATTTCAGCGCCTGTGTAGACTGCAATGGTGATGCCTGATAGCACCGTGATAACAGATACCATAAGCATGACTCTACGAGAGAGCGCCCAGTCACCCAGTGACAGCTTTGAAATTAGAGGCAGTACTTTCCCTGGCTGATTACGTAAGTTGATCAGATCCTCGCGGAGATACAGCCATGCAGTCACTACCGCTAAACCTGAGAAAACAGGCAAGAAAAGCGACCCTAAAGACATCCATGACCACGGAGTGATGTGTGCGTAAAAATGCCATGCGCGTCCCGGTTGGTGAAGGTCGCCAGTTAACGCTAATGGCCCCACGATGGCGCCGATGGCCAGCGTCAGAACAAGCGCAGCGCGCAGTCTGTGACTGGTGTGTTTTTCAAATAATAGGGCGATTAGGAATAAAACAGCAGCCGCATAAGCCGAACCGATGTAGAAGAAATATTGCACCGCCCACGGGAGCCAAGCCATCGCTTGAGGTTGGACTAACACTTCGGTGATGTTCATGCGCGCTCTCCCTGTGGGTCGTAAATAGCAGGTTGTCCGTCGATGTGGCTGGTGAAGCGTTCATCCATGCCGATGTAAAACACGTGAGGCTTGGTGCCTTCATTGGGTTTTAGCACTTTGATATCGTCTTGGTGCTTCGCAATTAAGCGGCGGACTTCGCTTGATGGATCATTCAAATCACCAATTACACGTGCACCGCCAACACAGGTTTCCACGCAGGCAGGCAATAGACCTTGTTCTAGACGGTGAGCACAGAAGGTACATTTATCTGCGGTGAGGGTGTCTTCATTGATAAAGCGAGCATCGTAAGGGCAAGCTTGTACGCAGTACGCGCAGGCGACGCAGCGGCTGTTATCCACCATGACAATGCCATCTTTGCGCTGAAAGGTTGCTTGAACCGGACACACTGCCACGCAAGGTGGGTTGTCGCAGTGGTTACACAGGCGCGGTAGCATAAAGGCTTTTGCTTCTCGCGTGGCTGTAGAGCCATCATCTAACGTAACTTCGTATTGCTTTACGGTGGTTCGGAACTGACCGATTGGCGCTTGGTTCTCGATGCTGCAACCCACAGTGCAAGCCTGGCATCCGACACATTTACGCAAATCTATCACCATGGCATAACGCTTCCCGACTTGTCCTTTTCGGTCAGCGGACTGGTTATTTCGAATAATGTTTCCCGCAGTTGCCGTGCCAATGCCAGCGACTGGAATTAACGCGGCTCCGGCTGTGACCGCGCTGAGAAAGCGACGTTTGGTGGAATCCATAACTCACCTGCTTTTTTTTGTTGTATTTGAATTGACTGACTCCATTGTGAGAAATGCACTGCGAGGCTTATATTGTGGATTTCCACATACCCAGATCAAACTTGATCTAAAACAAATGTGGTTTACCAAGGGTAGCTGTTATTCTTGCTCCATTACTTTCGAAGGAACGATTCTACTCATCATGAACAAAACGCCACGGTTGCTTCAGTTTTGGGTTCTTTGCTTAGTTGCCTTTGCATCTTTGGCTCAGGGCGCAGTTTCTGAACAAGCAGATCTGCAAGGAATGCAAGAGCAAAAAGCAGAGCAGCCACAGGTCAAGAAAAAAGTCGAAGTGGGCGTGTTAGCGATACGTGGTCATCTTTATGCCGAGCAGAGATGGCAACCGACCATTGATTGGCTCAATCAGCAAATTTCCGATGTGCATTTTGTCCTTCATCCCCTTAACTTGGATGAAATGGGCGAAGCGGTGAAGTTTCAGACCATGGATTTCATCTTAACCAACCCAGGTCAGGCAGTGCGGTTGGGCAGGCAATACGCGCTGTCGTGGATGGCAACGCTAACCAGCAGAGCACCACAAAACTCGAATTACGGCATTGGTTCGGCGCTTGTGGTTCGAGCCAATTCAAGTTATCAAACGGTGCAAGATGTCTCTGGACGTCCCGTTGCGGCGGTATCAGAAAAAGCGTTTGGTGGTTATCTAACGATGCGCTATCAAATAGTCAAAATGGGGCTTAATCCAAACGATTTCTTTTCTGATGTCCGCTATCTTGGTTTTCCTATTGATGCCAACCTGTATCAATTACGTGATGGCAATGTGGAAGCGGCCGTTGTCCCTGCTTGTTTATTGGAACAGATGCTAAGTGAAGGGCTTTTACAACCGAGTAATTATCGAGTTTTAAATCAACAGCCGAACGAGCGCTCGTTATGCGCTGTTTCCACACCGCTTTATCCTAACTGGTCATTTGCCAAAACAGAGCGCGGCTCAGCTCAGATCGCCAAACAGATTGCGCAAGTATTGTTAGCGATGCCACCTGAACACCCTGCGGTTATTGCGGCAGGCGCGTCAGGTTGGACGTCCCCCGTCAGCTTGCTGAGCATCGACAAACTTTATCAGGCGTTGGATCTCCATCCGTTGCAACAACCTTGGTGGAGTGAGGCTCTACGCTGGCTGCGTAGTCATCAAGAATGGGCATGGGCGCTGTTCATGTTTGTGATTGTGTTGAACGCGTACCACTTTTGGCTTGAGTATCGATTTAGCAAGAGTAAGCAAGCGTTGGAGCAGACGTCGTTACGATTAAAAGAGAAAAGTGAACAGTTAGAACATTCACAAAGGGTCGCGATTGTCGGAGAAATCGGCACTAGTCTTGCTCATGAACTCAATCAGCCACTGGCAGCCATTCGCAACTATAGTGAAGGCGGTTTACTTCGCTTGGCCAAAAAGCGCCCTCATGAAGATATTGTCCCTGTACTTGAGAAAATACAGGGCCAAGTTGAAAGAGCCGATGCAATTATTCAGCGATTAAGAACGTTGATTCGTAAGCGCAGTGTCGACAAAACGCCGTGCGATCTTCAAGTACTCATTGATGACACGATTGAGTTACTCCATTTTCGAATGCAGAAGCAAAACATTTCTATTGTGGCCAGTACAGAAGGGAACATTCGTCCATTACTTGTCGATGCAGTTGGCGTACAACAGGTTTTAGTTAATGTGATCAGCAACGCGATTGATGCGTGTACTTTGTTCCAAGAGAAATATCACTCATCAGGTTATCAAGGTAAAATTGCCCTGCATTGCGATTACCAAATCAGTCAACTCTCTATTCGAGTGTTAGACAATGGTACAGGGTTGCAGCAAGAGAATCCGACTCAAGCGTTTGTGAGTAGCAAAGAAGAAGGGCTTGGGCTGGGGTTAGCCATTTGTCGCGATGTGATGGAAATGCATGGTGGCGAGTTTGTCATCAGCTCGATAGCACCACATGGTTGTTTGGTTGAGCTTGTGTTTCCATATCAAAACTAATCTGAACTAGGCATAGGAGCACTCAATGAGCAGCGGTGAAAAGCAGCTACCTGTTTTTGTAGTCGATGATGATGAATCGGTGCGTGACTCGCTCGCTTTTATGTTGGAAGAGCATGACTTCAACGTGACGACTTTTGCTGATGGGCAATCTTTTCTCGATAAAGTGAACATTCATCAGGCCGGATGCGTGATCCTTGATAGTCGAATGCCCAACCTTCGTGGTCAGCAAGTGCACCAAATTTTAAATCAAGCCAACAGCCCGTTGGCCGTTATTTATCTGACAGGGCATGGTGATGTCCCGATGGCGGTCGATGCATTACAAGCTGGGGCGGTCAATTTCTTCCAAAAACCAGTCAAAGGCGATGAACTGGCACGAGCCATTTTGCAGGGACAGGCGCAGTCTGCCACAAACCTCGATATGGCAGCAGCAAAATCGGCTTATGAATCGCTCACACCTAGAGAAAAAGACATTTTACGTTTGATCATTGAAGGAAAGCGCAACATTCGTATTGCTGACGAACTTTGCATAGCAATGCGAACGGTTGAAGTACACCGAGCTAATCTATTGAAGAAGTTCTCGGCAAAAACCGTTGCAGAGTTGGCATATATTTATGGCAAGCTAGATTAAAGCTTACCGAGTGAAGCCTCTTAAGGCTATTTAGAGGATACAACTTGAGCTTTATGACGACTCGCGTATTATCTTCTTCGTTCTTACTTTATCTGAATTCTTATGAGTTTGTTGACTAAACGACATCACACGCCACATAAGCGGGCAAAATGGCTACTAGCGATTATTGGCTGGGTGGTGGTTGTGTGTCTGATGCAAAATTCAGGTTTTGCATCGTCATGCTCTATGAAATATGAGACGGAATCGCCCGCGGTTTCATTTGCTGATGAGCGTTCGAGCGTCAAGTCGATTGATACTAAAGAAACCAGCAAGTGCGAATTGTCTGAAAAGTTAATTCAGTTTTCTCAACATCAACTCGATGTATTTATTGTTGTTCTGTTTGTCGGTCTTTTTGCTTCGGCAATTTGGTTGTGCAGTGCCTATATTGGTGCGCAACATTGGACGGAACCGATAGGCCGTAAGTATCGAGTCCATCTGACTTTCTGTGTGTTCCGAGAATAAAAGCGTGCTTTCTGACCACTAGCGTCAGTTATTTAGCACCTTTGTCTTTTAACTAGGAATCACTATGAATCAAATTACTAAACTGACTCAGTTTGCGTTCATGTTTTTTATGACGCTTGCTTTGAGTTTGCTCTCTCTGAGTATTTCAGCTCAAACTACTGATACAGGTTGGCTAACCAACCCACAACATCCTCCAGTGCAAACGCGCTTTGTGCTCACTGGTCAACAAGATCCGCAAGCCAAAACACTTACAGGTTATTTGGATGTCAAGTTAACCGGAGACTGGAAAACTTACTGGCGTTCACCTGGTGAGGGCGGCGTAGCACCATCTATTGATTGGCAAAATTCACAAAATTTATCCAAAGTGGATTGGCAATGGCCGCACCCACAAAAATTCGAACTATTAGGTATCGAGACTCTTGGGTATAAAGGCGATACTTTGTTCCCCATGACGCTGCACGTCGAAGACATGTCCAGACCTGTCACGATTGATGCGGTACTGACACTTTCTTCTTGTACGACGATTTGTGTGCTGACCGACTATCAAATTCAATTGACGTTCTTGCCTTCTGATCTAACAGTCGATGAAGGCGTGATGTTCAGTTACGCTCAAGCAGTGAGTAACGTGCCGCAGCCATCGCCGTTTATTGATGTTACTCAGGCGAGTTGGGATGCGAACCAATCGAAACTACAAATCAAGCTACAGAACAGTCAGGGTTGGCAACAACCACAAGTGCTGGTGGATGGTGTCGATGAAGCAACGCGAGACTATAGCTTCAAGCTTGAAGGAATGCATCAAGAAGGAAACATCGTCACCGCGAGCTATATCGTTGATACTTGGCTGGGCGATGTGGAGTTAGATGGTCAGTCGCTGTTTGTGACCATCAAAGACACCAATTTACTAGCAGAAGAAACCACTCAAGCAACTGCTGAGGCAATAGTTGAACCGTTGCCGAGCACGTCTCTAACGAGTGTTTTTCTATTCGCGTTGCTCGGCGGTTTAATTCTTAACATTATGCCTTGCGTTCTTCCGGTTTTGGGGATGAAGCTAAGTAGTATTGTTGCCGCTCAAGGTATCGAGCGTCGTCAAATTCGCGCTCAGTTTGTTGCCTCGTCACTTGGTATATTAACGTCGTTCTGGATTCTCGCTAATTTTATTTTGGTGCTTAAGCTAACAGGTAATGCCATTGGCTGGGGCGTGCAATTTCAAAGCCCTTGGTTCTTAGGTTTGATGGTGTTGGTCACCACTTTGTTTGGGGCCAATATGCTGGGGCTGTTTGAAGTCCGTCTATCATCGGGTACCAATACATGGCTGGCCTCGAAAGGTGATAACTCCCTAGTTGGTCACTATGTTCAAGGTATGTTTGCCACATTGCTTGCGACGCCTTGCTCCGCGCCTTTTCTAGGAACGGCCGTGGCGTTTGCCTTGGGTGCCGATGTGGTTACGCTGTTTGCTATTTTCACCGCCTTAGCGTTGGGGATGGCGTTGCCTTGGATTATGGTGGCAATTTTCCCAAGTATTGCGCTTAAATTGCCGAAGCCGGGTCAGTGGATGAACGTGGTCAAAAACGTATTTGGTGTGATGATGTTGGCCACCAGCGTTTGGCTACTGTCTTTGATGGCCAATCACCTCCCAGTGTTTTGGGTCATTTTCGCCGGTTTAGTCGCGTTTATTGTTCTGATGATTCGCGTTAAACGTGTTCATGGCGATAAAGCACTCGTGCTATCCGGCTCTGCATCGCTTATCTTAATTGCTGGTGGCCTGTTACTTGGTAGTGTCACTGCCGACCAATGGGCGACACCGCTTCCTGAGGACTTAGCGTGGCAGAAGCTTTCTAACTCGGCGATTGAAGATCACGTCAATAATGGGCGAGTGGTGTTTGTGGATGTCACTGCGGATTGGTGTGTCACGTGTAAAGCGAACAAGATCGGTGTGCTCTGGCAAGATCCTGTCTACTCATTGCTGCAAAGCCCTAATGTAGCGACGTTAAAAGGGGATTGGACACATCCGGACGGCTCGGTAACTGACTTTTTACGAGCTCATGGGCGTTACGGTGTGCCGTTTAACATCGTCTATGGCCCGGCAGCGCGACAAGGTATCCCGTTACCTGTGATTCTGACTGATGATGTTGTTTTAAGCGCGGTGAAACAAGCGAGTGGAGGATCCATTCAATGAGTTCGACAAAGCAGCGTAGAACATTCCGATATTGGCTCGTTCAAATCGTACAGATGGTGCTCATTGTCACCGTCATTTCCATCGCGATGGATTGGTATCGCACCAAAGATATTCCTAAACAGGAGGCACCACCATTGAGCTCCGTATTGAGCGATGGTGAATATTTCGATGCAATCGCGCAAAGTTATGAACAACCTGTCGTTGTTTATTTTTGGGCGACTTGGTGTCCCGCTTGTAAATTTGTAAGCCCAAGCGTGAGCTGGCTGAGTGATGACTACACCGTAGTTGGCGTTTCTGGCTCGTCGGGACCGAATGAGCGTGTGGCGCAGTTTATGAGGGCAAAAGAATATCGTTTCGAAAACATAAACGATCCTTCAAGCGATATTATGCGCGAATGGAAAATTAGCGTGACCCCAACCATTTATGTTTTAAGAAATGGTGAAATTTCCTCCGTCACAACTGGCGTTACTACTCCGATAGGAATATTAACGAGAATTTGGTTAGCTCGATAACGCAATAAAAATCCGATATTCAAAATATAGAGTATCGGATTTTTTTGTTGTCCTAAACAACCAGTCGGTCACATTCCATAAAGGACTAGTTAACCAATAAGTGTCTAGATGCTTATTGCGTGTTACATTCGAGCATCGTTCTGGTTATCAGGAGGAAACGATGAACGTAGCAAAAATGTATGATGATGTGTCGGATCGCTATCAAAAGTTGGTGGATGGCAGTCACTACGTCGGTCCACGTTGGATTTCTGAGAAGTTAAAAACCTTTCCCATCGAGCAAGGCTCGGTTCTCGACCTAGCCTGTGCGACTGGCAGTATCGGCCATGTCGTAAAAAGTCACTATCCAGAACTCGCCATCCATGGCTTAGACATCTCGTCCAAAATGGTTAATAAAGCGCGCCAAACTAACCTCTATCACAGCGTCGCGGTTCATAACCTCGATGAGCCATTTTCCCCTTTGTTTGAGCAAACCTTCGACCTTATCACCGCACTTGGTTTTACTGAGTTTCTAGCAGAGCCTCAACAACTTTTGGAGTGTATTTCGCATAAGCTAACTGCGAATGGACGATGTTTTATCAGCTTTCAATACCACGATCCGGATGGACAAGATTTGCCTCGAAATACTTATAGTGGATCGGTCGTGCATAAGGCATATACCGAAAGTGAAGTTGAGCAACTCTGTCAGCAAGCGGGGTTGGAAGTGGTTTCACTAGAAAACGTGATTGGTTACGTATCTGGTGTTGGTTATGTGTGTCGATACTTGATGCTAGAGCTGAAAAAGTCACACCGCTGAAATAAGTAACAAACAAGGATTGTTTTTGAAAACACAAGATTTAACCGAGTTCGGGTCTGGAATTGAATACGATGCTCAATACGACCAGCATTACCATCACGACATTGCTTTCATCACAAGGTTAATAGAAGAAACCAATGCTCGAAGTGTATTGGATGTTTGTTGTGGTTCCGGTATTGTCACGATTCCAGTCTCTGAGCAACTCAACGAAGCCATTGGCATTGATATTTCTGAAGGGATGCTCAAACACGCAAAGGACAAAGCCAAAAGCAGGAGTAACTTGCGTTTTCTTCATCTCGACGCAACCCAGTTTTCGTTAGGTAAGAAGTTTGACCTAGCCATAATGACAGGGAATGCATTCCAAGCCTTTTTAAGTGACGAGATGCTAGCAGGTGCACTGAGCTCAATATCAAGACACCTCGAAAAAGGTGGGCGATTTGTTTTCGATACGCGGTTACCAACGCCAGAAAATCTAGAATTGGATCATGAGATGGCGCTGTGGCAAACCTATGTTTCTCCAACCTATGGCGAAGTGAATTATTTCGGTATGAAGGCCGAGTATGACTTGCAAACGTCCATCATGTATTTGAACAAAGAGCGCCATTTTGAAAGTGGAACGATTGAGCATTCCAGCATTGATTTAAAATATCGTCCGCTAGAAGACATAGAGGGTTTCCTTGAACAAGCGGGATTCAGAATCATAGAGAAGTACCAATCTTGGTCAGCGCAAGTATTTGAGGCGAATGCCAACTCGCTTGTCTGTGTGGCTGAGAAAATATAAATCAATGTTGAGGGATACAATGCAAGGATTTCGAATTACTATGTCGTTAGATGACATGGATTTAGACGTTATCTACCAGTTCATTTCAAACAGTTATTGGGGAAAGGGTATTCCAAGAGAACGCTTTGAGAAGTCATTGCGCCATTCGTTCTGTTTCGCGGTTTTGGATGATGAAAATCAACTCGTTGCTTTTGCTCGGTTAATTACCGATCGTACCACGTTTGCGTACCTTGCCGATGTGTTTGTTGTGGAGGTACACCGTGGTAAAGGCATCAGTAAGTTGTTGATATCAGAAATTGTTGCTCATCCAGAACTACAAGGCTTACGCCGTATGATGCTTGCAACCCGCGATGCTCATGGGTTGTACGAACAGTTTGGGTTCACTCCTATTGCTCCAGTAGAAAACTTCATGCAAATCTGGAAACCGAATGTTTATCAGAGCTAAATCATGATGAGAGTTGAATCTCAACAAGTGGCAATCAGATACCTCAAAACAACAGACGCTGCTCCCCTGTTTGAAAACTATTTAGGCGATGAGAAAGCATGCCGCTTCCTCAATCGCCAAGTCCACCAAAATGTTAATCAAACCCTTGAAGCTATCGAAAGATGGCGTGCTCAATATGATCAAAAGTCTCCCAATCTATTAGTCTTCGCTATTGAAGAACTCACTTCTCAAACTCCTGTTGGTTGTCTGGTGCTGATACCTGAGCAAGACAGCAGTGAAATCCATTTTGGTATTTCTGCTCGCTATCGGGGAAAAGGCTATGCAACCCAAGCCTGCAAACTTGGCGTTGTCTACCTGCAAAGCTTGGGTATAACGCGCATTCGCACCGCCCCGCATATTGGCAACCACGCGAGTATCCGTGTGTTGGAGAAATGCGGCTTTATCAGCCAAGGCATTTTAAAAGCGCATGCAGTTTTTCCTGCTCTAGGACGTGAGGCGCAAGACTGTATGGATATGCGATTGGAGGATATCGAACAGCGCCATTTTGCACATTGTTCAGAATTAAATTGATAGCGGTTGAAACGAGCGGTTACAGAGCTTGTCAGTCGCCATCGTAGACAGCGTCTTCGCTGAATGATTCCTCGAGATTTTTTTAGTCTTTGATTGTCAGAGGCGACTGACAAAACCATACCAACTGTGACAACCATACCGCTATTAAAGCAGGATATTATTCCTTCAACTTTGTGTTTTAGGAGTAGTCATTAGACTACCCAATAATTGTTGGAATAAATAATGACGAAACGTTGGCTTGTCTCCGCTGTGAGCATTGCGCTGCTCGGCGGTGGTACGTATTTCTATCTCCAATCTGCCGCTCAACCAGAATTGCTGCCTACATTGATTGTGGAAAAAGGCACGATTGAAAAACAAGCGGTGGCTGTTGGTAAAATTGTCCCTGCACACTCCGTGTCTATCAAGTCACAAATCGACGGTATCGTCGGTGAAATTTATGCGAAAGTTGGTGAAAAGGTGAAGCAAGGCCAGCCGCTGATCAAAGTGCGTCCAAACCCAACCCCCCAAGCATTAACGGATGCATCGGCAGAACTCATGCGTAGTGAAGCCGATCTGGAATCCGCCAAACAAAAACTGTCCAACTTAGAAAGCTTGGTCAAGCAGGACATTATTCCAAGTAACTACGACGAATACGTAAGTGCGCGCTCGGCAGTCAAATCTGCGCAAGCGGACGTATTGCAAAAGCGCCAGAATCTCGAACTCATCCGCAGTGGTGAGGCGTCTATCGGTGATGCGCGTTTAACGTCGACGATCTACGCGCCAATTGATGGCACGGTACTCAACCAGAAAGTTGAGGTCGGAGAGCCGATCATCTCGACTCAATCAAGCCAAGCCGCGACTGAAATGATGTCATTGGCCGACATGAACAGTCTGATTTTTAAAGGTAGCGTCAGTGAGCATGATGCTGCGCAGTTGTCTCCGGGAATGCCCGTTATGTTGACGGTTGCGCCTTATCCTGATGTGGCGATTTCTGGTGTGCTAACCAAAGTGGCGATTCAATCTGAGAACCTTAACTCACCAGAAGGCAACGCTTCGGCTAAAAGTTTTGATAACGGTTTTGAGGTTGAAGTGGGAGAACTCAAGATCCCACAAGATGTGTTGCTTCGTTCTGGTTTTTCATCGACGGCTCAAATCATTCTGAAGACTTCTGAAAACGTGCTCACGCTACCGGAGCGCGCTCTGCAATTTGATGGTGACGCACCGAATGTTCTGATCCCCGACAGCTCAGAACAAGGGTTTCATAAACAACCTGTGAAACTCGGTCTGTCAGATGGCATCAATGTCGAAGTGCTTGACGGCGTGGAGCTTGATGAAGAGGTTATCGACAACAGTATGATGGGAGCGGCGCATGGTTAAGCTGCAACGATCAACAATCGCCTTTGCATTGTTGGCTGCCACGCTCAGTTTGCCGACCTACGCAATTTCTATTGAACAAGCTTGGCAACAAGCAAAGCAGAACGATCCAAATTACGAAAAAGCGAAAATCGGCGTCCAGCTTGGCGAGGTTGGCGTACAGAGTAGCCGCAGTGCGTTATTGCCGGGTTTAAGTGCCAGTGCGTCAGCGGATTGGAATGAGTCCTCAAGCCATTCCAACAGTTACGGCGCTACCTTATCTCAAACTATTTGGGATAGCAGTTTGTGGTCGGAACTGGATCAAGCGAATGCCAATTATCTCAAAGCACAGTTAGAGCTATCTCAATCGCATAACGAGCTTGCGCAGACGTTGCTCACCGCTTACCTAGATGTGGCAAGCGCACAGGGCGACCTCAAATTGGCGCAGTCCAAGCTGGAGGAGGGGAAGGAACTTCTCAACATCATCGAGAAACGCTATCGAGCAGGCAAAGTGAAGTCGGTTGATGTTGAAGAGATGCGAGCGAATCAAGTCTCTGAGCAAGCAAGTATCCTCAATGCAAAAGCCGATCTCGAAGTGAAAAAAGCAGAGCTTGCGGCGTTAATCAATCAAATGCCGGAGAGTGTCGACCAAATTCGAACGGATTCTTTGATTCAGCCGCCGATGCTGGTGGACTCTCAGGAGCAATGGCTAAAACTGGCGAAAGACAGCAGTCCAGAGCTGTTGGTGGCGGCGCAGATGGTGAAAGCGAGCGAGTTCGCGAAAGATTCAGCTAAAGGTGGATACTACCCGACCGTCAAAGGCAGTGTGGGCTACAGCGATGGTGACAATCGTTCAAACGGCGAGTTTAACGCTGGGATTAGTTTGAGTTTGCCGATTGACCTCAATGGTGCAGTGCGAGCGAAAGTGGACGAAGCATCGTTGAACATTTTAAGCGCCAAGCAAGATATGCATAGAGTGGAAATTGATATTCAGAAACGAGTTATTCAGCAGTTTACGCAGGTCGATATCAACTGGAATCAAGTTTTGATAGCGAACGAGCTGGTTGAGTCGCGCGCCAGAGTGTTGCAAAGCAAAGAGAAACTTTACGACGCTGGCCTGCTTGAAGTGTCGGAAGTTATCAGCGCACACAACAGCTTGTTTGAGGCGAAAAACAGTCTGCAAACCAACTTGTACAGCTACTGGCGTAAGAGAATCGGCTTACTGCAAACCGCAGGGAAACTCGATGACGATACCATGGCGTTGATCTCTCGGGCTTTTCATTCATGAGCAGCCTATTGCAACAAACTTGGCAAACGTTGATGGCGCACCGCATGAAGAGCGTTCTAGCCATTATCGCGATTGCTTGGGGCGTGATCTCTGTGGTGGTGTTAATCGCACTTGGCGAAGGCTTTTATCGCCATCAGACTCAGTCGTTTTCATTTATGATCAACAATGTGCAAGTGGTGTTTCCGTCGAGTACCAGTAAACCGTGGCAAGGGTTACCTTCAAGGCGACAAATTGATATTCCACAAGAAAAAGTCGACATGATCAAACAGTCAGGCTTTGTGCAACAGGCGTCGAGCGTTTACGCCAAATGGGATGCGAATATCACCAATCTCAAAGGACAGAATTTATCGAGTACGGTCAGCGGTATTGATACGTCTTACTTTCCTTTAATGCAACGCAAGCTGCAATCCGGTTCGAGAAACCTGTCACCAAGTGATATGGACAACCACACTCGCGTGGCAGTGTTAGGCGATCAAATTGCGCAAATGGGTGGAATCCAAATCGGGGATAGGCTCAAAGTCAACGGCATTCCGTTTTTGGTGATTGGGATAACCGTTGGTGAGGACACTGGCATTTCATTCGGCGATAGCCGCACGGTTTTCATTCCTCAAACAACGTACCGCGATTTGTGGGATGCGAAACCTTGGATGGTATTGATGAAGCCGAGAGAAGGGATGGATGCATCGTCATTTCGACAAAATATTGTGAACTTTTTCGCCAAGCAGCTTCATTTTGACCCAAGTGATAAAGATGCGGTCGAAGTACCCGATTTTAGTGAAGGTGCGGCGGTCATCAGTGGAATTTTGCGTGGCATTCAGATTTTTCTCGGAGCGAGCGGTGCGATGACCATGGCGGTCGGTGCGCTTGGTGTTGCCAACATCATGTTTTTATCCGTCACTGAGCGCACGCGTGAAATCGGTGTGCGTTTGGCGATCGGGGCGACTCAAAAATCCATACTCAGTCAGTTTATTCTTGAGGGGCTTATTTTGGTAGCTGTGGGCACGGCATTAGGTCTGATGTTTTCGTATGCCGTGGTATCTGTCCTAAGCAGCATGGGATTACCGGAATGGATTGGTTTGCCTGTGACCACGCCAGATTCCATTGCTTGGTCTTTACTTGTGACGCTTATCTTGGCATTGATGGCATCGTATTTCCCAGCAAGGCGAGCATCACGTCTCACGCCAGTCATTGCTTTGAGTGCGAGGGCTTAGCCATGTTGTTACCGATGAGACAAATTTTCCAAGAAATGGCCGCAGAAAAGCTGAGACTGGGTTTGACCATTCTAGCAGTAGCGTGGGCGACCCTTTGTATCGCTGCTATGTTGGCGGTAGGTGAGGGTATTCGTCAGGGCGTATTGAAAACCGCACAAAATGGTAACGGCAACTTGATTTATTTGACCGGAGGGATGGCCACCGTCGACCACGGTGCTTTTCACCAAGGTAAGTTTCTGACACTAAAAATGGACGATTCAGAGGTTGTTCGAGCGTTACCCGATGTAAAAAGCGTTGCGCCAACGGCGAAGTGGAAAGAGCGCATCACCGTTGGTGACAGAAGCTCGTGGCAAGAGCCGTTAGCGGTCACGAGCGAGTTTCAATCCATGACCAATTTGGTGCCGATGGCGGGGGGACGATGGTTAAACCCACTCGATCAAAAAGAGACGCGCAAAGTCGTTGTACTGGGTTATGAACTGGCAGCCGACTTATTCAACCCTAATGAGGACTTTAGTTGGTTTGCGACAGTCACATTGCAAGTCAACCCTGTGGGGAAAAAGGTAAAAATCGGCAATGAGGAGTTCACTGTTGTGGGCGTATTGGAGAAAAACAGCTCCCAAATAGAACTGGGGGATCTTATCAACTATTCTAGCTTTGTGCCGTTAGCGACGTGGAAGCGATTTCATGTCAACGGTGAAATTGGTGGCATCAATGTGCAGCCACAAGCGGATGTAGACCGAGAAGCCTTAGCAAAGACGATCAGGCAAGTGATTGCCCGTAAACACGGGGCAAGTGTCAGTGATGAACAGGTCGTCCAAGTCGATGATATGTTCCTTAAGCAAAAGAGTATGCAGCAGTTTCTGATAGGTTTGCAGAGTTTCCTTGGCATTATCGGCTTCGTGACGTTAGCTGTTGCTGGTGTTGGCATCGCCAATGTGATGTATGCCACCGTAAAGCGATCTACGCGTGATATCGGTGTGCGCATGGCAGTCGGTGCAACACCAACGGCTATTCGCATGCACTATTTAGTGCAGTCTTTATTGACAATGATGATGGGGGGGGCGTTTGGGTTAGCCGTTACGTACGCGCTGGTGTCTGCCATCAGTTCCATTCCTTTAGAGGGCAATGCTTTTTATGAACAACTAGGTAAACCTGTCCCTGAGTTGTCGTGGGTCGTTGTCGCGATTGTCATCCTCACCTTAGTGATCATTGGTGTGGCATCTGCATGGTTACCTGCAAACCGAGCCGCAAAAGTCAGCCCGTTGGAGGCGCTACAAAGTGAATAACAACAATAACTCTGGAAAGAACATGTCGAACAAGCCGCTTGTTGAGCTGACCAACATCTGTAAATACTACTCAAGCGGGGAGGCGGAAGTTCGCGCGCTAGACGGCGTTGACTTAACCATTAATCAAGGCGAGTTTCTTTCGATTCTTGGCCCGTCCGGTTCAGGCAAATCAACGTTGATGAACATGCTCGGCTGTTTAGACAAGCCCACCGATGGCAAGTACCAACTTGGCGGCCAAAACGTCGCAAGTTTAAGTGCGAATGAGCTGGCTGGCATTCGTAACCAAAAGATCGGATTTGTCTTCCAAAGCTTTAACTTATTGGAATACGCGACGGCGCTTGATAACGTGGCACTGCCGTTGGTTTACTCTGGTATCAAAGCCAAAGAACGTCGCCAGCGCGCAGCTAAATTGCTAGAGCAAGTCGGGCTAGGGGATCGTTTAGACCATAAACCAAACCAGCTTTCTGGTGGTCAAAAACAGAGGGTCGCGATTGCAAGAGCCTTGGTCAACGATCCGCAAATCATCTTAGCAGATGAACCAACGGGTGCATTGGATTCAAAATCCGGCGCAGAGATTGAAGCCTTGTTCAACCAACTCCACGCCGAAGGTAGAACGCTGATCATCGTGACGCACGATAACGCTCTGGCAGAGCGCACTAAACGCATCATCACCATCAAAGACGGCAAGGTGATTTCGGATAGGGTGCCGGTAAGTAGGGAGAAATGAGCTTTTCTTAATTGAGAACTGAGTTTTAAGGGAAATAGCGATACAGAGGCTATCTCCCTTTACTTTTATTCGCGATGTTCGTTTTGTCTCTCTTTTATCAAGTCATGCTTTTGTTCTTTAAGTAGAGTGATTGCGAGCTTAGTGTCCTCAATCAATTTACTGTTATCGTTGAGATCTTTGCTCTTCAAAGGCAAAACTAGATAATGAATGCTGCCATCTGCATTCTGTACTCCGGTAGCGATGATGACATCACCTTCAGACGCCGTACCAAAATACTCTGATACGACTTTGGTTTCGCTGACACCGTAGCTATCCAAATAGGATGACTCCGTATTGTCAAACAAGATAGGAACCCCTTGCTTAGCTAATGTTCGCAATTGTTTTTGCTTTTTCTCGTCGAATGGATAGTCGGTCGTACTGATGTAACTTACCTGTTCAGCTTCAATAAAATCGTACAGTTCATTGCTCAGTTCATTTAATGGGGCAGATATCCAAGGTGTAGCTGGAATGACGTCGGAAGTATCATCATTGCGACTTAGTGGTGTTGGAGCGGTAACAACCTCTTGAGCAGCATCGCTCTCAGGAGGCGTTACACTTATTGTCGCAGCGTCTTCTGTCTTGATTTGCTCATCAAGGCTTGCAACAGGTTCGGTCTGGGCATTCTTGTTATTTGAATTAATCAGAAATATGGCGAGTACTGCACCAAGTGCTAGCGCCGATCCAGTCAAGAGTTTTTTGTTACTTGTCATGTGTCATGTCTTACCGTTTATTTCATTAGTAAATACGGCGGCCACTTATTTATTCCGTGGCCGCAGGCTAATAAGTTAGTGGTAGAGATCGTCATTCCAAGAGATAGTTACGGCTCGGCTAGTCTCTGTCCATTGACTGCTATCACGATTTTTCTTCCAGGTATTTTCTGGAGTGGTATACCAGCTACACGGCTTTGATGTGATGGACGCACCTCCCTTCTAGCACCGTTGTACCAAACTAATGGTGCAACCAGTAAGAGCAGGAGTAA